>JBBQXY010000240.1:0-6397 GCA_038209195.1 Ktedonobacterales bacterium
GTGTCGTCAGAAAGGTATCAAGATCTATCATGTTAGCTCCTTTTCTTCGAAAAGTTCTGGATATGCTAACTATAGGTTCCTTTTACCTTTCTTTTCAAACTCTTCCTCTCTTTTCTAATTCACACCAAACGTTTAAGGCTAAATCTATAGCGCATGAATCGTCTGTAGGGCGCGATTTATCGCCGCCACCGCCGATGTATCGGCCCGTCCCGTTTGCCGATACATCGGCGATGGGCGCGCTAAAGCGGCCCCTACGCTTGCTTGCTCCATCCTTATTTGAGATGGATTGGGCCTTGTGCCTGTCCTAGTGAAAGGAAAATATCTATGTACATCGTAAAATTACGCAAAGTAGGCAACTCTGCCACCATTACATTGCCAACAGCAGTGATCGAGGCTCTTCACTTGCACGAGAATGATGAGATCGCTATTGATGTAGTAGGTGAGCGCATCATACTAACGCGTGCGACCGCCGATTTCCAGGACGCGTGGGAAGCCTATCAGCAGATTAAGCCGCGCTACCGTAATGCCAACCGAAAATTGGGTGATTAGGTGGATTGGCTGCAAACTGTGGTCAAAAGATAGCCTCTTCCGCCACGCGCTGAGGGTTGGCTTCGCTGCTATTGGCTCATATGGCTGGTATACAATCTCCCCATTGGCTGAGGCGGTGACCTCTGTCATGTGGTAAAATGAGGGTACAAAGGTTATACACTCATCCATACAATATGCCAGGAGAAGATAAGTCATGCAAAAGCAGACAGGAACAATACAAGTAAAGCGTACATTTCCAGAGATGCTCAAAGGGGGCGTTATCTGTGACGTTATAAATGCCGAGCAGGCCCGTATCGCGGAAGAGGCCGGAGCTTGTGCCGTGATGGCACTGGAACGCGTCCCCGCCGATATTCGCGCACAAGGTGGCGTGGCTCGTATGAGCGATCCAGAATTAATTATACAGATCAAAGAAGCGGTCACTATTCCGGTGATGGCAAAGTGCCGCATCGGTCATTTTATGGAGGCGGAAATTCTCCAGGCCATTGGCGTTGATTGTATTGACGAGTCAGAGGTCTTGACACCCGCGGACGAACATTTCCATGTCAATAAACACCTGTTTTCCGTCCCCTTTGTGTGTGGGGCACGCAACCTGGGCGAGGCATTGCGCCGCATTGGCGAGGGTGCAGCCATGATGCGTACCAAAGGCGAGGCTGGCTCTGGCAATGTCGTCGAGGCCGTGCGCCATATGCGAGCTATTATGGATGGCATTCGTCGCCTCCAAATGCTACCGGAAGAAGAGTGGATGACCGAGGCCAAGAACCTGGGCGCACCCTATGAACTGGTCAGCGAAGTCGCTCGCACGGGCAAACTGCCCGTCGTCAACTTCTCAGCCGGTGGCATCGCCACGCCAGCCGACGCTGCTTTGATGATGCGTTTAGGGGCCGAGGGTGTCTTCGTTGGCTCTGGTATCTTCAAGTCGGGTGATCCAATGAAGAGAGCCAAAGCCATTGTTCGAGCCACTACCCACTTTGAAGACGCAAAAATCGTCGCCGAGGTGTCGAGAAACATTGGTGAGCCGATGGTAGGTATTAACCTGGATACGCTGCCAGAGGAACAACTCATGGCCCGGCGCGGGTGGTAAGTCAAGAGTACAAGATGAATACGGACACTTACAACCCAAAGCTACGCATCGGCGTATTAGCATTACAAGGTGATTTCGCGGCTCATATGAAAGCACTGCAATTGGCAGCTTTAGCAATGGGTATCGAAATTGAGGCAAAAGCCATTCGTTTGCCCGCGCAATTAGCGGAAATAGATGGTATAATACTACCAGGTGGTGAAAGTACCACTATTGGAAAACTTATGGTGCTGTACGGCTTTGATACAGTTTTACAGCAAAAAATTGCGGAAGGGTTCCCCTTATGGGGGACTTGTGCAGGATTAATATTATTAGCGAAAGAGACGGATAACGCGCTGGTAGGCCAACCATTGTTAGCCTCCATGCACATTCGAGTCCGTCGCAACGCTTTTGGCAGTCAGCGGGAAAGTTTTGAGACTGATCTGTCTGTGCCAGTATTAGGAGAAGCACCATTCCACGCGTTCTTCATTCGCGGGCCATCCATCGAAGCGGTGGGGCCTGAGGTGGAGACGCTGGCAACGCTCGACGATGGAACCATCGTTGCTGTTCGAGAAGGAACCCTACTAGGCACAGCATTTCACCCGGAGGTTTCTGGAGACCCACGCTTTCATCAATACTTTCTCCGCATAGTGCAGAGCGTCAAAGGGTAGGGCGTACCCTATTGCCCTACATCCAGGCGCGGGAGTAATGGATGATACGACCGGTACTATACGTTGATTTACCGGGAATCATCTACTCGATTGACCGCCGTGCTCGCAACAGGCAGCACGAGTTTGCTAACTTCGTGTGCTGGCTCGAGCCGGTAGAAAAGCGTCTGCCCCTGCCCCCAATCTTGCAGAATATCTTCCCGTTGAATCCCGCTTCGCGCACCTGGATTTGTGAAGACCATTGGCGTATCCTTGGCTTCGCCCAGGTGCAAGAACGACCATCACATACTATGTGGGATCTTTCTTACCTGGCCTCCATGGTACAGCGTACGATCTCCGGCGATGATGTCCTGGCCGCCCTCCTTGAATATATACTAGAAATGGCCGCGGGACATGGTATCCTCCGTGTTTTTGCCAAAGTTGAGGACGAAATTCCAGAACTGGATTTGTTTCAACGGGCAAGTTTCCAACGCTATGCACGCGAGCTCACCTACGTGTTTGATCCAAAAACAACTACTACAACTGCTATAAGCGATACAAATGCTACATCGACCCTCAACCTACCCTCGCTGCGACGGTGGAATCGTCACCATGTGTGGGGGTTACATCAACTCTATCGCTCTGTCACGCCGCAACGCGTACAAATGGCGGAGTTGCTAGAGAATAGTGAAGAGTTTGCAAAAATACACGTCGGCTCGCTACACCAGTTGCCATTCCCGTTCTCGCGGGGTAATGAAACGTATGTCTGCGATGTTGGCGTGCGTTTGGGAGCCTGGTTGCGGCTCTGTCGAGGTCACGGTTCGTCACCGCACCAACTCTCTCTTATTGTCCACCCTGAGCATTCTGACCTCGCCGAACCGCTTTTACGGTTCGGAATAAGAAAGTTACAGGGAGAAAGCGTGCGACCCGTCTCTTGCCAGGTGCGAGAGTACGAGTCATCTGTAATCACCGCTCTGCGCGATAGTGGCTTTGAGCAGACCTCCACCAAGGTCCTGCTTGTGCGCCACATAGCCTTACTGGCTATGCGTCAACGCACCGTCCCCGCACTTGAGCAACGAGTGGTCTATAGCGTGAAGGGACTGGGGACGGTCAATTCGCGCCAGCAATGAGGTGATAAAACTGCCTATGCAACATGCGATCACTGACGATCTGGAGGCTCTGCTTGGGACACTTCCGCCCAGCATCCACGACGCGGTCAATCGGCTTGAAAACCGGAGCGAACTGCTGGAGATCGTAATGGACCTCGGACGCTTCGCCGAGGGCCGGTTCCCAGAAGGGGAGGTGATCCTAAGTACACAGCCTATCACTACTGCTGACCTCGAATACGTGGTCGAACGCATTGGTGAATTTGGCGACGATAACCGTGCTGGTATAGAGCGTACGCTCCATCGTATTAGCGCACTCCGCAATCGCAAAGGGAAAGTTGTCGGCTTGACCTGCCGTATTGGTCGAGCGGTACTCGGCAGTATTGCCCTAATTCGTGATATTGTCGAACAGGGTCAATCCATCTTGATTCTTGGTCGTCCAGGCGTGGGTAAAACCACCCTGTTACGTGAAATAGCACGCGTCCTCGCGGACGAAGCCAATAAAAGGGTTGTGGTCGTCGATACCTCAAACGAAATCGCTGGTGACGGTGACATCCCTCACCCCGGCATTGGGCGTGCCCGCCGCATGCAGGTCGCGCGCACTGCCGAACAACACGCAGTAATGATTGAGGCCGTCGAAAATCATATGCCCCAGGTCATTGTCATCGATGAAATTGGAACCGAACTGGAGGCTGCGGCAGCGCGCACTATCGCCGAACGCGGTGTGCAGCTCGTCGCGACCGCCCATGGGAACTCGCTGGGCAACCTGCTGGTCAATCCAACGCTCTCCGATCTGGTGGGTGGTATCCAGACCGTGACCCTTGGTGACGAGGAGGCCCGGCGTCGCCACACCCAAAAGAGTATCCTGGAGCGCAAAGCTCCGCCCACTTTCGATGTCGTAGTGGAACAGCAGAGCTGGCAGGAACTGGTCGTGCATCGCGATGTCGCCGATACGGTTGACAACATGCTGCGCGGACAAGCCGTCTCCGCTGAAGCACGCACACGCGATGAAGAGTCAGGACGTGTCACTATCCATCGTGTCTCCGCTGGTGGTATGGAAGTACCAACGTGGGGCGTAGGCGGAGGCTTCGGCGGTTCCAGCGATGGCCGTTCAGGTGGCCCTGGCGGTCAATTTGATCGCGCAGGTCGTGGTGAACGTGGTGATCGCGGAGAACGAGGTGAGTGGGGCCAATTGCGCCAGATGGGGGGGGCAGGACAACAAGGTTTCCGCAATGGCGGCGGCGGCGGCAACGAACGCTTTCGCGGACGCAACCAGAGCCAAAGCCAACCGCAGACTCAGTTTCGGGCGTTAGCCCCCACGGGCACCTCGCCAGCTGATGTCGATCATCAGCGTTCAACGGCGGTGGTCGCGACTGAACGTCCTCTGCTCAACGAGGGAGTCTACGCGCCCGCCGAGATGCAGACACCACAGCCGCTGGTGAAGACGCTGCGCGTCTACCCGTTCGGGGTGAGCCGCGACCGACTGTCAGAATCAGCGCGGCAGTTGCGTGTACCCATCGTCGTCACGAACAATCAAAGCGATGCCGACGCCGTCATCACCTTGAAAAATTACTATCGCCGCCAACCGGAGCGACTGCAACAGGCGCAAGAGGACCATAAGCTGATTATCATTCTGAAGAACAACACCATCGCCCAGATGCAACACGCTCTGGCCCACATCTTCGACATCCCCACGGCGGACGCGCCCCCCGATGACGAGGAGGAGTCTGGCGAGGTGCAAGAATCAGATGACTCAACTATGCGGGCACTGTTGGAAACCGAGGATGCCATCCATCAAGTCCTCAATAAGGATTTGATCACGGCAGAATTGGCTCCCGCCAATGCCTACATCCGCCGCTTGCAGCACCAGATGGCTACCCGCTATAACCTGATCTCGCGCAGTCGCGGCAAAGAGCCCTACCGCCGCGTAAAAATCTTCCGCGAACGAGATTAATGGTTCAAATGAACAGCACAAGTGGCTCTGGTATCGCCCGTGGGCGATGCCAGAGCCACTTGTGCTGTTCATTGAAAAGAAGGGAAATACCTGCTACACTAGAGATACAGAAGGATGCTAGAGAAAAGATTTGCACATTCCAAAGAAGGGAGTACATAAGTTCTTGATTACACTTATTGAACTAAATGGATTTAAAACTTTTCAAGACTTTAAATTAGAATTGTCTCCCTTTCAAGTGATTGTTGGACCGAATGGTGCAGGGAAAAGCAATTTATTTGATGCATTTCACCTCTTATCACGCCTGATGGATACTGACTTACATTCGGCTTTTCAAGAGCTGCGCGGTGATGCTATAGAATTGTTTACTACCTTTCCAAATGGACGTTCTGTCGATAAAATGACCATGGCGGTTGAGATTCTTGTTGATCGTAGTGTACAAGATAGCTGGGGTGCTCAAGCAGAGCTGAAGTATACACGTATGCGTTATGAACTGGAAGTGTCCCGTCGTGCAGATGAACAGGAGATGGAAAGGCTTTATGTAACACATGAATCCTTGAGGGCTATTCCACGTGGTGATGATAGCTGGTGTAAGCGACATGGGCTTTCAACCCAAAATAAGTGGCTACCAAAACTCACTGGTGGTCGGTCATCTTTCATTTCGACAGATACATCGGATAGTGGGCAAAGTACTATCAATTTACATCAGGATGGACATGGAGGACGGAAATCTTCAATCGCAGAAAAAGTTGAGCGAACAGTGCTAAGTGGAGTTACCAATACAGAGTTTCCACACGCCTTTGCCGCTCAAGAAGAGATTCGCAACTGGAGGTTTTTGCAATTAAATCCAGAAGTGTTGCGTTTCCCTAGCCCACTGCTTGCTTCACCCACAATTTCACCTGAAGGAAACAATCTGGCAACTGCACTCGCACGAATGCAAGCAGAAGACTATAGTGGACCCAAAAGTCAAGTCCAAAAAGGCGTCTTTGGAAAGATACTTTTCCTCCATTCAAATGATTTTCTCGGAATGGGAAGAGAAGCGTGAAAAAGACGCGTCTCTTCCATTTTTATCGTTTTTGCAGACGTT
>JBBQXY010000241.1:0-6365 GCA_038209195.1 Ktedonobacterales bacterium
CCATCCGACCTGTTCCATGGCTTCTTCTAACGTGATATAGTTCATGATGGCCATTCCTCGCTTTCTGAGACGTGAAGTTTTTCTCCTTCTAGCAGAAATGGCTCTGTTTTTCTCTCTTTTGGGACTTTTAAATAGCCCTGGCGATTTATGCTAGGCCTGTGAATCATTGCTGACCTCCTTCGAACAAAGAAGAGCTAGAGCAAGTTCAGGTTGATATGAAAAAGAGCGAGGCGAAACGGAAATCTAGGAAGAGCCAGAGCGATAGATGAAGGAAATGGCGAGATCGCGAAAAGTAGTCAGCAGCTGTGGCCTACAATTACTACTCAATGCTTGCTAGTATTGAGAGTGGTTGGAAACCTGATTGCTCGGCATTCAACTGTGACGCTATCAAGGTGCCACCGATTGTGATTTGGGTTCACAAATGGCCAAGTAGGCAAGCCGCCGAAAACTACAGGCTTTCTGCTGTTTGACGCCAGCCGTGGAAGTGTTCGCCGCTGAGAATTTGGAGTTCGTAGAGATCATCGAGGTCGTCGATGGTATCGATGTCGAGGGAGAGACCGATACTGTGATGGATGGTGCTACTTAGGTGTTGTTGGCGCGCTGCCAGGGTGTAGCGTTGTAAGCTGTTGGGGCCAAAGAGATAGGGCAGCGCCAGTGGTGGGTGTACGAGGATGGCGTTGGTGCCTGTACCTTCGCGTGACGCGGCTAGCACGGCAGCATATTGGTGCGATAGCTCGACGAGGGTATGAATGTCCTCGACATGTAACATCGGTAGGTCGGCAGCAATGGTTAGGAGTGCCTCGGTGCCAGTCGCTTGTTCTTGCAGGGCAGCGATATGGAGGGCGGCATTGTGGCCGGGCAGCTCTTCGTGTAGAGCATGTGCTCCCCAGTCCTGGGCGTTTGCCAGGACGCGCTCGTCAGGGCTGACGACGGAGATGTGTTCCATGACGTTGCTGTCATGCAGGGTACGGAGGACATGCTGTAACATATCGAGGACCAGGTTTTCGCGTTGATGCAGGGTTAAGTGGCTCGCGAGGCGGCTTTTGACCTGGCTCAGTGCTTTGACGGGTATCAAGGCTCTATAGTGCATAGTTTGTTTCTCTGTTCTTTACAATAGTTCGGTTGCTTGCGCTAGTCGATTTCCCTTCAGTTGAAATGCCGCCTGCGGCGGCAGGGAAGGGAGGAAGAACTAGGGCGCAGCCCTAGAACCCAGTCAAGGGGCTGCGGCCCCTTGCAACCCCGCGGGTCAAATGCGCCTGCGGCGGCAGGGAAGGGAGGAGGACTAGGGCGCAACCCTAGAACCCAGTCAAGGGGCCGCAGCCCCTTGCAACCCCGCTGGTCAAACTTCAGTTATGCCGACCTTGCAACCCCGCTTTAGTAGTGCAGTCCAGCGGCTTCTAGGACTGTGCGGGCGAGGGCTGCTTTGCTGGCATTGTCTTTCATGATGGTGTTGGTGGTTATGGTTGGGATGCCTAAATCCTCGATCTGGTTGGCAAGGTGGGCGTCTTGATGGTCGATGACCATGACGTCCAGGAAGTCGCGATAGCACCGTGCTACTCCTACTGCTGATACTTCTATGCCGAGACCACTCATCAGTTTATCGGCTGGCCCTTTGATGGGTGCGCCGCCGACGATGGGACTCACTGCGACGATCATGCCGCTCGCTTCGTGCAGGACGTCGTGAATGCCGGGTATCGCCAGGATGCTGCCGATGCTGACAATGGGATTGCTCGGTGCCAGTATAATAGCATCGGCGGTTTTGAGGGCGTCGATTACGCCGGGGGCGGGTTGTGCTTTGTCCGCTCCTACGAAGACGACATCCTGTACTTCATCTGAACAATGGCGTTTGACCATGTATTCCTCGAAGTGCATGAGACCAATGGGTGTTAAGATATGGGTGGCAACAGGTGTGTTGCTCATGGGCAAGAGTTGGATGTTCAGGCCAAAGCGGCGGCGGAGTTCGTCAGTTACCTCGCTCAAGGTTTTGCCCTGGCGTAACAGGTTTGTGCGGTGAATGTGTGTAGCGAGGTCGCGGTCGCCGAGCATGAACCAGTCTTCGTTGCCATAGCTGGTGAGCTGTGGCATGACGTTGTAGGTATCGTTGCGAATGCCCCAACCGTTGGTTTCATCGACGACACCTGCTAGGGTATAGGTGACGATGTCAAGATCAGGCGAGACGTAGAGACCGTAAAACTCGCGGTCATCGCCAGTATTGCCAATAACGGTGATCTGGTTTTGCGGCACGATTTGCACCAGACCCTGTAAGAAGCGCGCGGCACCGACTCCGCCAGCAAGAACAACAATCATAACTACCAACCTCTATTCAAAACGAACTACTAAAGAACTTAACGGGAGACGTTCGCGCCGCTTGGGGTCAGCAGCCGCGTACCCTACAGTAATCATTGCATGGGGGATCAGCCGTTGATCAAGGGCAAGAGCTTCACAAACGATTTCGGGACAGAAGAGCGGCGCACACATCCAACCCGCGTCCAGACCGAGATCGTAGGCCATGAGCAGCATATTCTGGATGGCTGCACCAAGGCTTTGTATTGCCATAATGGTCTCATCGGCTTGACGCTTTTCATCGGGATAGGTATCTAAATCTTCCAGGTAAAGGCAGGGAATGATGATGACAGGTGCGTTGAGGATGCGCTGGCGTGATTTTTCCAGGCGCACTTGTACAATTGTCGCCTCCTGACCATCCATCTCCAGATTTTGCAGCCATGTCGAGCCCATCGCGTCGGCAAGCGTTGTCTTGAACTCTGCCTTTGTGATGACAGCAAAACGCCAGGGTTGTCTACCATGGGGGGATGGTGCCCAACGGGCCGCCTCTAAGATGGTTTCAATGTTGGCACGGTCTACGGGGCGTTCGGTATACTTACGGACACTACGTCGGCCTTGTACAAGGGCAGAGAGACTATTAGCACGGACAGGTATGGTTGCTTGTCGAGATGCGGAATGTATTGTCACCGTGTGTTTACCCTTTAATAACTATTAGCGGAACATATCTGTAGCAGCATCGCGTACCAGGGCGCGGGCATCACCTGCGCTGGGGATATAGGCGTAGCCACGGATAAGGGCGACTGGAATGCGGTCAATTTTGCCCATTACCAATTCAGCCGCTGCCGCTAACTCGTCGGCGACCGCGATGGCGCTGGCCTGTAGTTCATAGCCATAGGGATCGCGCATACCGCGATAGTCCACAATGGCTTCCATGCCGGCCAGGCCAATGGCCATGTTGACCTGTCCATTGCGCCAGGGACGTCCCCAAGTGTCTGAAATGATGATGGCGATATCAAGGTCTGGTCCTTCACCAGCTAAATCTTTCAAGCGTGTGCGCAATGCGCGAGCCGAATGGTTGGAATCGATGGGGAGCAACGTTAGTTCGCGTTGTCCGTTCACGTTGGACTCATCGACGCCAGAATTGGCGCAGATGAAGCCATGAGGGGTTTCGGTGATTAAGACGCCATGGTCCATGCGCACGACGCGCTTACTTTCGCGCAGGACAACTTCAATATGTTGCGCGTCTTTTTTGCTTTGTGCGGCGATGATCTGCGCGAAGGCCGATGGCTCAATCTCCGCGAGGTCTACGACGCGTCCCTCGGCTTTGGAGACGATTTTCTGCGTGATAACGAGTATATCTCCTTGTCGTAGGGTTAACTGTTGTTGTTGCATAGCCGTGAATATAAGAGAACCCAGGTCTGTCCCTGGAGGAATTTCGCCGATTCCCGTGATGGGTGTGATCTGTATAGCTGTACTCATTTTGCCTCCTGACGACATTATTATATCGTTTGTAATCCAACACTGCAAATAATGAAGTATTGGACAATCAAGAATTAGGAGTGATATGCTTAAAGCACTATTGAGTAGTTCTTCGACACTCTTCTTCTGACTAGCCGCCTACGGCGGCAGGGGGATGGAAGACTAGGGCGCAGCCCTAGAACCCAGTCAAGGGACTGCTGTCCCTTGCATCCCTGCTTGTCATTTGGGATGTGTCGGAACTGTTAGAGATACAATATAGTGAGAGGGAATACTCTCGTGCTGAAAGGAGTAACGTCAGGTTTATGTTAAAAACACTTGGTCATTTGTTTTTGGCTGGCATTTTCATCAGTGGTGGTGCGGATGCCTTTTTAAAACCGGGTGGGCGAGTCACTAAAGTGGCAAAAGCTGGTATTCCGGAAGGGGAGAAGGCAGTGGTGCTGAATGGGGCGATTATGGTTGCTGGTGGTGCTGCACTAGCTGTCGGCTTTTTTCCAAAGCTGGCGGCATTGCTATTGATCGGTAGTATGGTGCCTACAACGATTGTTGGTCATCCTTTTTGGCAAGAAAAAGATGTGGCAAATATGAAGCAGCAGCAGGTGCAATTTATGAAGAACCTGGGGCTGATTGGTGGGCTGCTGCTGGTGTTCATAGAAAAATAACAAGATTGGCAGCTTTAGAGGTGCCGATTGCGGCGCATAGTATGGCTCGGATACTTTATTTACGTTGGAAGGATTATTGTTTTGAGCACTGAAGAACAGAATAAGGTCGCGCTGGTTATCGTGGCGCATCCAGATGATGCCGAGTTTGGCGCGGCAGGGACAGTGGCCACATGGGCAAGTGAAGGATGGGATATTCATTATGTCATTTGCACCGATGCCTCCGGTGGTGGCCCTGATGATGCGATGGATGTTGGGCCGGAAGCCCGTGTGATTATTACTAATACGCGCAAAAATGAGCAGCGAACGGCTTGTAAAATTTTGGGTGTAAAAGATGTTATTTTTCTTGACTACCCCGATGGCTTATTGGAGCCAACGCTGGAATTGCGGCGCAATTTAGTGCGACTCATTCGACGCTATCGACCATCACGCATTCTATGCCAATCGCCTGATCGAATGTGGACGCCCGTTTATGCGATAGGACGCTATCATCCAGATCACCTCGCGGCAGGGCAAGCGACTTTGGCGGCGGTGTATCCCGCATCACAGAACGGCTGGGATTTTCCTGAATTGCTGAAGGAGGGTTTGCACCCGCATAAAGTGAGTGAAGTCTTTTTCATGGGCGCGCCCAATGCGAATTTTGCGGTGGATATCACCGAAAAATTTGGCACTAAAATAGAGGCTCTGCGTGCGCACGCCAGCCAACTATCGGCTCGATTTGATGAACTGGCGCCGATGTTAGAGGCGCGGACGGCTGAGACTGGCAAAAGGTATGATATGACTTACGCGGAAGAATTTCACCGCGCAGAAAATCGGTAGTCTGCAAACAGACAAGGAACTCGGTAGCATCACACTACCGAGTTCCTCGACTTCACAAGGGCCATAGAAGCGGATTGCGGATACAAGGGATCATCTTTCACCCTCCGAGAATATTAACTGAGCGTCCGATAAGTAAGCCGATGATAATGAGGGAAAGCATCGCCTCTATCATCATCAGAACTTTTGCCGATTTGGTGAGCGGATTGGTATCAGCAGGACTCAGAGCGGTTGCACCGGTAAAGGCGAGGAACAGATAATCCAGAAAATGCGGCGTCCAGTTCATGCCCCGTGTTTGTTGTGGAAACAAAAAATCGACGCCGCGATGCTCCGGTAGATGCCGCTTCCAGGGGCCTCCTCCGTCGATTTCCCAATACCACAATGCGAAGGTCAAAATATTGAAGGTCCAAAGCAAGGCCGCAGAGCGTAATAAATTGGATGCATGTTTATCAGTGGACAACGTGAGCAGTAAGAGTGCTACACCTCCAACGAGTGCTACGGTACTTACGCTCAGTGGTATCAATACGAAAATACGCCTGACCATATGCGAGAGATTCCAAGGGCTTAGGAGGTCAATGAAAACGGGAACCACAAACACTACTTCCAAAGACAAAAGGAGCCAGTTCGGACCAATAAGGATATTTGGTGGAAAAACGAGATAGAGCAGTCCGGTCAGCAGAATACCCACGAGTGCAGCGATACCTGCAACCACATCTTCCCCAACTGTATCTGAGGCTGACGCTTTCAATTCCTGAGCTGAACCATCTTGCTCTATGTTCTTCATGGGTTCCATTTTGATCTCGTTTTTCTTCCCAAGGACAGGAGAAGCTAGTATTACGATATCTTGCTTCTTCGTATTATAGACGATGGAGGGACAAAAATGCTTGAATAAGAGTATTGACCAATATTCTGACGGGAAGTTAGTCAATTCCTATTATGGCATCCTCAAACGTCAATTTTCCCCTATTTTTTCTGCACAACATCCCGATACAGTATAATGGACCCATAGAAAGAGACCAAAAAAAGAGGCCGGGTAAGATACACTGAACGTATGAAAAAACACTATACAGCAAGCTTTAAAGCTCAGGTAGTCCAAGAACTGCTCAAAGAAGAAAAAACGATAGCCCAGAT
>JBBQXY010000242.1:0-6311 GCA_038209195.1 Ktedonobacterales bacterium
CTAAGCTTTAGCCCAACGATTTTTGTACCTATGGCCAGCAGCGACTGCCCCAATTCCGCGACCATTATCTCTGTGCTATCTTCACTGCCTGTTCTGGCGTCGCATTTTCGTGAATCAGGGCCATCAGCGCACGCGTCATAGAACTTGGGTGTTCATGTTGGATGACGTTGCGCCCGTAGACGATACCAGATGCTCCCTGTTGCATCAACTGATCAGTGCGCGTCATGATTTCCTTCGTGGATGCTTTGCCACCGCCGCGCACGAGAACGGGCCGTCCCGCCGCGATTTCGATGACCTGGTGATACTCTGTCACATCGTCACATGGGTCGGCCTTGATAATGTCAGCCCCTAGCTCGACCGCCTGGCGTACCAGGGGAAGTATCTTTTCGAGGTCGCCATCAACCATGTAACCGCCATCGCTGTCGTTCTCTCGCATTACCAAAGGCTCGATCATCAGCGGCATCCCGTAGCGGGTACATTGTGGCTTCAGACGGCAAATATTTTCCACGCACTGCGCGTGTAACTCTGGTGCATCCGGCAACAGTAGTAAGTTGACGACGACACAGGCTGCATCGAGTTGCACCGCTTGCTCGACAGCATCATCAATCAAACGGCTGAAAAGGTAGCGTGGCAACGACTTCCCATAGACATTAGCAACATCCGTGCGCAAGACGAGCGAGGGCTTGGCCTTGCCGGAAAGTGTTTGCAGGATGGGAGCCATGCCAAGACTAAGTTGTATTGCGTCAGGGCTGGCCTCGACAATGGTGGCAACAGCGCGATGCATGTCTTCAATGCTATTCAGGAACGATCTCTCGTTAAAGAAGCCATGGTCAATAGCGACATCAAAGCAACGCCCATCAGGGGCCAGCAGTCGATTCAGCCGGGGAAACGTGTTCATTTTTCTATCTTTCTAACCGTTTAAGCCAGTTGTGTTGATATTTCCTATACTTAATAATGCTTCGCCCTTAGTATAGGGTGCTAGATGGGGTTTGGCAAGATAATATGCTCTCAAGGACGATTTACCGTTAACCGACCTACAGGAGTGCAGAGGACGCAGTCCTTTGCCGGGCACCCTGTCCGGGGGACAGGTAATACTGGTAATCCCCAAAAAAATCCCTTTTTTCTTTTGCGCCGCCGAAGGCGGCGCAGTCCTTGACAACAACTGTCCAGGCTGCTATTTTAGGCCAATGCCGCCTTCGACAAGCCCCTGCCCGGCTTCTCTGAAGGGAAAGGGAAGCGATAATGAGCAGTGAGAAAAGCGAAACCTCTCTCGAAAAAGAGACGGGACGCATAGAAGCCTTCAGCGATGGCGTGTTTGCTGTCGCAATTACGCTGTTAGTGTTCGATTTACAGGTACCGCAACCACCAGCGGGAGAAACATTTTCAGCGACAGCCTTAGGCCTTGCTCTCTTGAGACAATGGCCGTTCTACCTCGCGTTTCTCACCAGCTTTGCCACGATCTTGATTATGTGGATCAGCCATCATACCATTTTTAAGATGGTGTACAGATCAAATACCCCGTTCCTTTTCGCCAATGGCTTCCTCTTGTTGGCAGTGACCGCCGTTCCCTTTCCAACATCCCTGGTAGCAGAGTACCTGAACAAGCCTGCGGCTGCTATGGCTTGTGCCGTCTATGCTGGTATTTTTGTGGTCGTCAACATTGCCTATAACGTAGTATTGTAGACAGTGAGGCATCACCGCTACCTGCTGCGACCAGAGGTTTCGGATACTCAGTTGAAGTTGACCACGCGCAATGCTTTCTTAGGATTGCCCATATACCTGATTGCAACAGCCGTAGCGTTCTTGAATCCCTACGTGAGTGTGGGAATTTGTAGCGCGCTCTGGGTCTTCTGGGCATTTGCCTTCTCTGAAGATAGCCATCAAAAGGAAAATAGCACTTTAGATTAACCACGCTGGGATACATTGACTCATCTGCTTGCAGAGACTTATACTCCTATGGTACCGCTTTGGGCTGTATCAATAAAATTCAAGAAGTGTCAATTTGTCTGATGACATGGTTTAGAAGGAGTGCAGCGGGTGAGGAGAAGAACGGCAGCATTGTATGTCTTGATATTGCTGGTCGTGCTGCTGGGTTTAACGAACGTGGCTCGCTTGCGCTTGGCTGATCTTGCCAGTTGGGTTGTCAACGCGGCACCCGTAGTTATTCCCAGTCTGCGCGAGTGGCAAGGCGCAAGCGGTACATTTACCATAATTGGGACTTCCCGCATTGTGATAGACCCTGCCTATACCGCTCAACTGCAAGATACTCCGCAGGTTTTTCAAAGTGATGTACTCGCTATCACTCGCCATAAGCTACCAATTGTGGTTTCACGTTCTCCAGTCGCAGGTGATTTTTTTCTGACCATCAGCAATGCCGACCATAATCTTGGCACTGAAGGGTATCGGCTCAAGATAGCCGCTTATGTCACGATCAGTGCGTTGACGCGTACAGGCGTTTTCTACGCTACGCGCACGGTTTTGCAGATCGTGCTGCAAGACCCCACCCAAACGCAAATGCCGCAGGGAACGGCGCGCGATTATCCCAAATATGCGGAGCGCGGCTTTATGCTCGACGCGGGCCGCAAGTTTTTCTCCATTGCGAGCCTGGAAGACTACGTCAAACTCATGGCATGGTATAAGATGAACGATTTCCAAATTCATCTCAATGATAACGCGATCGGTGGGGGGGACAGTCCCGATTGGATGCACCAATACGCTGCGTTTCGCCTCAACAGTGACCGTTTCAAAGGGTTAGCAGCCCCCGATGGCTCCTATACCAAGCAGGATATTCAAGCCTTAGAGGCGGTTGCTAAATCCTATGCTGTCACCATTACGCCAGAGATTGATGCCCCGGCCCATGATCTGGCTTTAACACAATATCGCCCCGACCTCGCCAGCCAGCAATTCTCGAAGGAGATGCTTGACCTGAGCAATCCCGCTACGTACACGTTTTTGAATAGCCTGTGGGACGAGTTTCTGCCCTGGTTTACCGGGTCGCAGGTGCATATTGGTGCCGATGAATACGACAAGCAAGGCGCGGACAAGTATCGACAATTTATTAACACCTATGCCGCTTACTTGGAACGCAAGGGGAAGACTGTCAGGATGTGGGGCAGTCTCTCAGAGTTACAGAGCAGTGTGAAGGTAGACCACAACATCATTATTGACGATTGGAATAATAGTTGGGCCAATCCTGTCGCTATGGTGAAGCAGGGCTACTATATCGTCAACGCCAATGACAATCTGCTCTATATCGTGCCCAAAGCCGGCTACTACCATGACTATCTCGATACCCAATTGCTCTACGAACAATGGGAGCCATACATCTTTGATATGTCTAATCCCTCGCTGAATCTCTCACCCAATGACCCACATGTGTTAGGCGGTATGTTCGCCGAATGGAATGATAAACTGGGCACCGTGGTCAGCGACGCCGATGTATATTTGCGCGTCAAGCCAGCGATGCAAACCGTAGGCGATAAACTATGGAGCGGCAGCACCCCCACTATCAGCTATGCACAGTTCGAAGTTATAGCCAAGATTCTTGGCGAAGTGCCAGTGCCCGGAACGCATTTTAAGGCATAAAGTGGTGATAGCTATTCAGACCTTTGGAGAGAAGACCTGTCAAGCTGAGCGCAACCTTGTCATTCTGAGCGCAGCGAAGAATCTCTGTTCGCCCTCTGTCATGCTGAGCGAAGCCTTGTCATTCTGAGCCGCAGGGAAGGATCTCTCGTGGCACGCAGAGATCCTTCCCTGCGTTCAGGATGACACCTAGGGCACCACGTCAGTCCGCTCACGGGCAGTCTTCTCTCCAAACGTCTGATAGCTATTGTAATGCTTTGAAAGGACTATTACTGTCGTATATACTTTGTGTAAAGAGTTTAGATTAGAGTATAAGTAATCTTGGAAATCATGTTATATTACGAACATACTAAGACAAGAGGTAGCGGAATGAGTCATGTATTCCAACTCTCTGATAAGCAATATGCAAAGTTAGCTGCCTACGCGGCACAACATAAGCAGACACCTGAAACGCTTTTTCAAGCTTGGTTAAGTGAAATAACCCGTAACAAGGCAGAGTCAGCACTAATTGAACGATACAGAGCAAGTAGAGCATGAGGAAGATGTTCTGAACAGTCCGCTTTCCCAAATGGCAGGCATGTTTGCTATTGGTGAACTAGGGTGGGCTGATCGACATGATAAGTATCTGGCAGAGGGGTATATAGACGATCATGCCGATAAATCACAAGTGAACGGCGGTATTTACATGACCGTTGCGCAATATCTCACTCTGGATGAAGCTACCGACGCCAAGTACGAGTACGACAATGGCTACGTGTTTATGCTGCGTCCACCGTCCAGTGCCTATGATGACCAGGCTGCGATTGACATGGCCGGGGCGAGCGTAGCTCATGCAGATATCTGTGCGCAACTCACCTTTCTCCTCGTGGGGGCATTGCGTGGCAAGCAACGCCGGGCCTACACCAGTGATGCGCGCATGAAGCTGACCGAGCGCCAGTATTACTACCCCGATGTTACCGTGGCCTGTGGACCACAAAGCGGGTCCATGTTGCAGAATCCCACAGTGGTAATTGAAGTGCTCTCCCCATCCACCCAGAAGCGCGACCGCGGTGCCAAGTTCAAGACGTATCAAACGCTACCGAGTGTGCAAGAATATATGCTCGTGAGCAGCGAATACCAAGCCATTGAAGTTCATCGGCGTGAGGGCAACTTCTGGCGTCAGTACCACTATCGTATGGGCGATCTAGTCGAACTCACCAGCATCGGCGTCCATTGCCCCTTTGACGAGGTGTATAACGGGATAGAGTTGTAGCGCATAAAAGCAGCCTATGACTCGTAGGCACCGATATCGCAGAAGAGCTCAGTGCCATGGGGGCGTTTGACGCCACGCTGATCGCTAGTGATGCCGTTAGGATGGCACGCATCACGAGGAATCTGGTCGGCGGCTGGACTACCAGGGAGTAGAGCCAGTGTCTGTGTTGGACCACCGTTATCTTGCAATGTAGCACTAATACCTAAAAATGCTTCTGCATTGGAAGAGGTGTCGAGAAAGGTTCTCTGGAGTGGATTGCCAGAGGACACGTAAGAGAGCCCCTGGATCAAATTATAGCTTTTGGAGACAAACTCTCCTGAAATGCCTGGCTCTATACTGGCATAATTATTTTCAACAAGACTATCTTTTATCGCCAGTTGGGGATTCGCTCCATCGTTAACTTCGACTGAGATGCCGCCGCCACGCGTGGTTATGTTGCCAGCTATGGTAGAAAAAGTCAGGTCAGCCAGACCTTCTTCAATGGCGACACCACCTCCATAGCTGTATGCTTTGCCCGTCGCGGCATTGTTTGAAATCGTGCTGTTGCTGAGAACGAGCTTGCCTAGGCTATAGATACCTCCGCCAATATTCGCCTGGTTACCTGAGACGGTACTATCAGTCAGGACAAGCGTACCAACATTAAAAATGCCACCGCCTATCGATGTACCGCTAGTGTCTGCGTTACCGGCGCTATTGTTTGCCACAGCGCTATTGATAAGGGTTAGTAAGCCATCATTGTAAATACCCCCGCCATCGACGCCGCTGGAAGAAGGATACGTCTGATTGTTTGAAATGGTGTCATTGGTGAGGGTGAGATTGCCACTATTGTAGATGAAGCCAAGATCAGTGGTAGCGCTATCCTTAAAATCCAGACCAAAAATGGATAGCGCAATACCTTTGAAAATATGAATTCTATGCAGGCTTTTGCCCGCACTGATTGCTAACTGACCCCCTCCGGGGCCATCAATGTTTAGTGGTTTGTAAATATTGAGGTCGTCAGCGGTCAGCTTGATGGTGCCTTTCAAGTTTGGTTTAAAGGTGATGGTGCCTCCAGGTGCTGCGGTGTCTATGGCTGCGCGCAGTGAACCTGGCCCATCTTCCTGTAGCGTGGTGACGGTAGTAAAAAAAGCAGTGGAGAGCATCAGACTGTTGCTGAATAGCTGATGGGCCACCAGTCCTGTAATACACACGAACAAGAGCAGCAAGGCTGTCAAGTTGACTTTCGCCCGCACACCGTCTGTCGCACTAGCCTTGAGAAAGGCTACCTCAGACTCGCTGGATGGTGGTACAGGCTCTGCTATCTCGCCAGAAGCAGCCGTAGGCTTGGAAATAAGCCAAGACTGCTCAAGCCTGTCAATGATCTCATCCAGCAAGTTGGAAGTGTCTGGCTGGCGAGCATCAAATTGGGCCGCTATTTCCATTGAGATGCTGGGAATACACTCTTGCCACTGCTCTCCATCTATCCAGACAGTATAAA
>JBBQXY010000243.1:0-6296 GCA_038209195.1 Ktedonobacterales bacterium
TGTTTAGCATCATAGCGCAGCAACCTCTGGCACTGCTGACGGCTCTGTTCGCGGTGCTGATGGGCCTCATCCCTGAAATCTGGTATCGCCATGCGCTACGTTCCCTCCTGGTGCGCCAGCAGACCGAGCCGCAGCATGTTCTGTTTGGGGAGGAGGTCACCTTCTCTCTCAGTATCGAGAACCAGAAATTGTTACCGCTGCCCTGGCTGAAAATCGAGTGCCCGGTGTCTCCCCCTCTAACGGTGCAGCATGCACACAAGCATACACGTGAGCGACTAACGTCCTTTTCCGAGGGATGGACACTCTGGTCGCTGCAGCGTCTCACCCGCTATCACCGCATGCGTTGCCTGGCACGCGGCTGCCATCTCATCGGTCCCTTGCACCTGCGCAGCAGCGATCCCTTTGGCTGGTTTGAGCGCGAGGCCACGCTGCCGCAAGCCACCAGCTTAATCGTCTATCCGCTCGTCATACCGTTGGAGGTGTTTGGCCTCGCACGGCTGCGCCCTCTGGGTGAATACGTCACACCACACCACCTGCTCGAAGATCCGCTCTGGTTGGCCGGGGTTCGCGAATATCAGACCGGTGACGATCCACGCCGCATTCATTGGAAGGCGACAGCCCATGCTGGCATATTGCAAAGTAAGCTCTACGAGCACACGAGTTCACCTCGTATGCTCATCCTGCTGGATACCTGGAACTATTCTTCTGCATGGATGGGAGCAGACCGCGAGATGCAGGAATTGACGATTACCGTCGCTGCATCGCTTGCGATATGGGCTCTCGACGAAGACGTACAGGTTGGGCTACTGGCAAATGGCACGCTGAAGCAATGGTTCATGGAGTCGGCTCCCCCTGCCCGCCGATCCCAGAATGCCAGAGGGCAAGCACATGCTGTGCCTGGGGATATGCAGAGCTGGCAGGCTGATGCAAAAAAGGTTTCACCGCCGGGCATCTCGGTGCCGTTTTCCCGTCATCGCAACCAGTATGATGCCGTGCTCACTACACTCGCCTGCTTAGATCTGGCTCATCACATCCCAATGGCTCAACTGATTGATCGGGAAGATGCCGTATTTCGTCACGGCACAACAGTGCTTCTGGTGAGTGCGGCTAGCACCCTCCATGTCGAGACGGTTGAGTACCTGCTGAATCTGGGTAGGCAGGGTACGACGATTCATCTTGTGCTGATAGAGGATGCACGCCAAAGTCGTGTCTGTGAGACCTACAACCTGCCAGTATCTTTCGTGAAAGGCGACCTATGGCCTCAGATACTCAAGGCCTCTGAGGAGGAGAACTATGAGAGCATTAGCACGCTTCAACTGCAATGGGATCAGCGACATCATCCTTCCCCTATCTAGGGCTATGATGGAGTCGCAGCCGATCATCGTTGTTCTGCTGTTCTGCTCGCTGCTCATGGTGCATCAAGCGGGACCATGGGATGAGATCAGTGTGATCTTGCTATTTGTAGGTCTGCATTGGTGGGCACTGCTGAGCAGTCGCATGCTGTCACGTCAAAAAATGGTTCATCGGCTTGTGCTCTTGCTGGGACTGGCTGGAGCCGTGAGCTTCGTGCTGGCTACTCATCGCTCTCTGCTTGCTCCTATTCCCTGGCAACAGATCCACACGCCATGGCGGGAAGGATGTGGGCCCGATGGATGCGAGATTGTACCCTTCAATATAGTTCCTTTCGTGACGGCGGAAAGTATGCTGCTACTGATGGGGGCCTTGATACTGTACAGTTGGTTGCGGGGGATGAAGAGAGTGCAGGAAGGGGACTCCAGCCAGGAGCAGGTGATGACCTCGTTCAAGTGGAGCTTCAGCACATTGCTGCTTCTGCTGGTGCTAGCAGCACTCAATCCTGGCTCGACACAGAACGCTCTGCTTGCGAGCCTGACAATAGCTCTGCCTCTTTTCTTTCTGAGCAGCTTGGTCACGCTATCAGGTACCCATTTGCTGTCAAGGTCCTTTAGAGGAGCAGGAGAGCAAACGAGTTCCACGCGCCTCTGGATGGCTACAATACCGATTCTTTGGGTCGCAATGTTGGTTGTAGCTATGTTCCTGGAAGTCTTTGTCTTTCCGCCCTTGCTGGCACTCTTCCAACCCCTCTGGAGTGGCGTCGAAGAAGGAGTAGTGACAGAGCTCAACTGGCTGGCGTCACTGCAGCGCCGACCGTTCGTTCCTCGAGACATGGGGCATCATCGTAGAGAGATTACTCCCCTTGGTGACTATCAGTTGCATCCCCCCGTATGGTTCCTGCCGACCGTTGGCATCATCGGCGTTGTCCTGGTGATCATGCTGGGCGTGTTCTTGCTCCGGCAATTTGCCAACTCTGGCTATGGGAACGATGAAGACCTTGTGAAGGAAAGGGTCTCCTGGTGGAAGGTGTGGAGGCAGCACCGAAGACAAAAACGGACTGTTGCCTTCAAGCTCGAACCGCTCGATCCGGCTTCAGCGAGGGCGCAGTATCGCACCTTCTTGCTGGCTATGGCGAACCGGGGGCAAGGCCTCGCACGTTCCTCAGAAGAGACACCCGACGAGTATCAGGCCCGGCTGCTTGCCGCGCTCAAGCAATCCCACCGCGATGAAGCAGCTTCCTCTCCCACCTCTCTCCTGGCCGATCTAACCAACGCCTACAACTGTGAACGTTATGGAGGAGTGCAAACACGCATGCTCCCATATGATCACCGACAAGTCTCTCGGCTTGTCAAACAACTCAAAAGAGCGGCACGCAAAGAATGATGGTGTATCGGGTTGAAAGTAGAAAGATTGCTTTCCCCTTTTCGGGTGTGCAAGCCTTTTACTTGCACACCTAAAATATATCGCTGTTGCACGCTATCTTCCCTCCTTATGTATCTCATCTAGTAGCCGCCTCGCTTGCTGTTCCATCAACGTAAGGCTGTACGTATGTGCTTGCTCAATGACTGCTTCAAGTCGTGTTCTAGCTTCAGGTAGAGTGCCAAGCAGGAGTAAGGCGTGAGCGAGCACGAGTTGTCCATGTGTATACGTTTCGGCGTCTAGTTCGGACAGGAGAAGTGTACGTGTCGCATGAATATACGCATGAGTAAGCAAGCGTTTCTCGCCAGTGTGTTGCGCTTGCAAAATCCGTATAGTGGCAAGGGCAAGCAGTGCATGAGCAATACAAAGTGTATTGTGCATGGCACGGCCTACCTGGAGAGCACGTACAATACACGAAGTGGCTTCTGCCGATTTGTGCTGTGTCTGCAAAATAACGGCAAGCTGCGCACTCCACATGCTGATGTACGTGCTGTCTCGAAACTGTTCAGCCAGATTTAAGGCTCGTTTATACCAGTTTTCAGCCTCTTCCAGGTTGCCTCGCCATCCCGCCAGTTCACCCAGATTGCTGAACACCACCGACGTGATGGGACCATCACCAATATAGTTCACGATAGCAAGAGACCGTTCAAACGCATTTTGTGCCAGCGCAAACTCAGCTTTTTTGAGCAAGATGTAGCCAATGTTACAGGAGGCGTTGGCAATCTCACGCTTCTGATCGCGTTGCTCAAACATGGTTAAGGCCGTAGTGAGATGAGCCAACGCGTTATTGAGTTGCCCCATACTATTATGGACAGAACCGAGGAGCATATAAATTCTGCCGAGATCGTTCTGGTCCCCACGTAACGTGCGCTGAATACGGCTCGCCGGAGCTAATGCATCGAGATCATACGACACATGCTGTTGCAGATTGGCCTCCTGGAAAAGACGAAGTGCGTCTTTTGCCGCACTCAACGCTTCGGCGTACTTTCCTTCTTGCGCAAAAAGACCACCTTGCAAAACATGTAATCGCGCATGTGCAAAGCCAGTACGCACATGTGCTTGTTGTAATACCTGCTCACCACGCTCATAATACAGGCGTGCCTTCATTCTATCACCAAGGTAGAGCCATGTACGCCCAATCTCACTCCATAAGAGAGCTTGAACCTGCGCCTCATCTTCAGAAAGCGTGTTATTGCCTGACACCTCGAAGCGGAGATCGAGGACACGCTCGAAGAGTGCGCGTGCCTCCACGAACCGTCCTTGCACCATCACACTTTCCGCGAGTCGCTCGGTCAGGAGGGCGCGATGCGAGGGCGCGATCAGAGGACCAGCAATGTCAGGATCGTGACTGATATAGGCTGAATTCATCGCATCAAGCGCAATTCTGTAGTATTGTTCTGCTTCGGCATATGCCAACAACGCATGAGCGCGATTCCCCGCCAATTCCGCGTAGTGAGCCGTGTGTACAGGTTCGGCACCCCCATGGAGTAAGTGATGGGCAATTGTCGCGGCAACCTCTGTTTCGCGTCCACGATACATACGCAACAAAATGTCGGCAACGCGACGATGAATATGTGTGCGTCTCATCGCTGAGACGCTTTCATACAAATGCGTCACCATGAGAGGATGCCAGAATGAATAGGTTACACGCGCCGCCGTACCTTCCTCGGTGAGAACACCCGCTTCTATCGCCTCTTCAAGCAAGTCAAACAGGGCATCCTCGTCCGCATGGACCCCGACGTGCTTAACCTCTAATGCATGAATAAGCGGAAACTCGAACGAACTACCCAGCACTGCCGCGTTTCTTAGCAGTATGCGACACTCGTTACTCAAGCTGTTCATGCGCGAGTCGAGTGCGGCAGAAATGCTATTGGGCAACTGGGGGGGGGTTGTGCTACGCGCTAATTCTTCCGCAAAGAAGGGATTGCCCGCCGCTTGTACCTGAATGCGTTGCACCTGCTGCATCGGCACATGTTCAATGAGTTGCGCGATCTCCTCGCGTGTAAGGGGTTCAACAGGTAAAAGCGTAATCGTATGCTCGCGCTGCATGTGGTCAATCATGTTGCTCAATGATTTCGATGCCTCATTCGAGCGACAGGTGGCAAGCAGAAGAATAGGCACATTGTACACATGGCGTGCGAGATAGCCGAGCAACTCGCCACTACTACCATCGGCCCATTGAATATCGTCGAGTACAATGAGCAGTGGCTTTTTCTGGCTAATTGTTGTGAGTAACGTATACGCCGCCTCGCGTAACCGCAGTTGCTCTTGCTCTGGCTCTCTACTCGCTACAGAGATATTGACATGTTGTGACACCCATAATTCGGGAATGATAACTTGTAGTGGTCGATTAATCGCATCTCGTGCTGCAATCATCGCGGCCTGAGAACGCGAGACATCAGACATGTGAATGGACTGGTGTAGCGCATCTTCGTCGATCTCCGGCATACCCAACGGACGTGCAGCATCAGCTTCCGCGAATGTCTCTGTATCGTTAGAAGCGGCAGCTTCTATCTCAAACGCTTTGCGCAAAATGTCGGTCCAAACACGATAAGGGATGCCGCTCTCTTGCGCATAGGCACGACTCCATAAGATGGACCAGCCGCGTTGTTGTGCTCCACGTCCTAACTCTTCAGCAAGGCGCGTTTTGCCAATCCCAGCTTCGCCCATCAGAATCACACATTGTGAAGTACGCTGTGTGTCCAGAGGCAAATCCGCGAGCTTTTGGCGTGGGGAAGCGGCATTGGTATGGAAATGCTCAACCTGGAGCAAGAGGGAACGCAAAAGAGCGTTCTCTTTTGCGCGTCCAATCAACGGATTGCGATGAACACGCCCAATCGGCAGGGCTTCCGCAGAGGCAATCGGCACAGCGAGAGGCAGTGTTGAGGCAAGTTCTGTTCCCACGAGATGGGCCGCTTCTGACGGCAATTCTTTCCCTATATATGTGCGCTTGACGTGTCCATTGATCGTCTGGTAAGCATACCAGTAGGGTCCGTGACCAATACCAGTACGACACTTGCCACAACGTGTCTTGCCACAATAGCTCATTTGCTGATGATATGTAATCTTGCTCTCCATAACACGCCTCCATAGCTGCCCGACAAACGCCCAAATTAGAGTCCACTCTCTGCCAGAAGATAATACCATAGTATTGAAAAATCATCTACATTGCCTGTAATCTTTATGATTCAAGTGCATTTGATGTATTTTGTAGGGACCAGATTATGCAGTTTGATAAAATACTGCGGATACGTCGAATGGAGGGGACTTAATTCATTACGCCCTGGTTCGGCCTGTAATGCGGGGCGCGGGCGTAATGAATTAAGTCCCCTACATTCGACGTATCCGTCCCAATTTGTTAAACACCATTATCGCGTCCTCCGCGCAATTCATTGCGCGAGATGCGTGTAATAATCCCAATATCTGTCATAATTCTAATATCAGCATCATATGCGATTAATCGCACACGGACGCGATAAATCTGGTCCCTACGACATATACATTGATATATACAAATGCAAGAA
>JBBQXY010000244.1:0-6287 GCA_038209195.1 Ktedonobacterales bacterium
CATTGAAGGTGCGGTTGGCTCATTGGCAGGAGTAAGTCACGTCCAGGTGGACATCCCCACGAAAAGTGTTCATGTCAACTATGATCCGCAAAAGGTTACGCTGGCCAAGATCGAAGAGGTTCTCGATGATACTGGGTACACAGTAGCCAAATAAAGGATTTGTATGTATTGAAGAGGGTTTGTTGTGCAATGCGCAACAAACCCTCTTTTATGTCTCGATGTTCCTCAGCGCAGCATCAGCTAACTATCAGCAAAGCCACAGTTTCACATATTACGCTCTGCATAGATCAAGAAATGAAAAGATTTGTTCTTAGGTAAGTAATTTGGGGTTTCCAACTGCATATTCACCGCTAGAGCAAAGAGCCTCGTGTAGGCGCTTGTGATGCAATTGAGACAAATAACTCAGGAAAGCATCAGGTACCACTCAGCGAAGCTTCAGTACGTGTAGCTAAACTGTGTAGCAGAGAGGAGAAATTGCTCCGAAATATGCATATTGTAGATCGTTCCGTTGTGATGTTTTTCTGTCTGATAACCGACTCCCGCAGGCCGAATATGGTGATGAGAGGTAGTATGGAGAGGCTCAGGATATCTGGGGAGGTGTTTGTCTGATGAAATGGTTGTTCCATTATATCGATCTATGCTGATATATGGGACAGTTGAAGCAGGCAGACGAGTCGGGGGGAGTGAACCTACTCGACGGAGTCGAAACAGGCAGTTTATTCAAGGAAGAAATTTACATGATCGAAAAAGCCGATGAGGCGCAACTCGACAGTTTCAAAACCCGTGTGGATGAACACGGACTGATGCGAAGTCTACTGGAATCGTTCGCGTATATCAAACCCTTTGGAGGTATGTTCGGCAAGATTGTGCCCTTCTATGCAGAGTCCTATTGGTACGCGATGGGCGGACTCACATTCCTGATGTTTGTCTTCCTGACCGCCAGTGGCGTCATTCTCGCGCTCCTTGGCCCATTCTGGTGGCTCAGCAACCCCTTTGGTCAGGTCCTCAAGTCATTCCACTACTGGAGCGCGGAGGGCTTCTTCTTCTTCGCACTCCTGCACCTGTTTCGCGTCTGGGCCACCGCGTCCTATCGCGGACGGCGCATTTTCAACTGGTGGATTGGGCTAACCATCTTCATGCTGGCGATGGGCGAAAACCTCTTTGGCCTGCTGGCGCGAGGCGATTGGGAGTCCCAGTTTGTTTCCATGCATTCCGATAACATGCTCTTCATCCAGCCGTTCTTTTTTAACCTGTTCAGTACGGGGAACTTCATTGCAGACCTGACGATTCACATCGCGGTCTTGCCGGTTGCCATCTTCGGATTGATCCTGGCGCATATCGTGCTCATCCGGATCATGGGCCTTAGCAAGCCACTGTCAAACGAGAAGAAAGAGAAGTAGCATCATGGAAAACGACGAGAACACCCAACAACCAGCAGCAACTGCTGCGCCAACAGTGCCGAGCGATGGGCCTCCTGAGCGTCTGGTACGCCATGTCTTCTGGAAATATCCGGTGCTTTCCATCGTGCTCCTGGTGGTCGTAGCCGTGGTAGCGTTTGCCGTGGGGTCGCCCAACTGGCCGAAAGATTCTATCGCGGGCGTCACAAAGGCCGATCCAGGTGGGACAATCCTGGCGTTCACGCAGGAATTGACCGGCACCGCGTCCTCCAGCGGCAACGCAACAGAGTTCGGTATGGGCGATCCGGGCCAGGTCTTTGTGCTGAACCCGCTACGCCAGGCAGCTCCACTGCTGGGTTCTGCTGTCAAGCAAGCCATCGTAACATATGATACGGCCAACGCACAGCAGCAGCAAACGTGGGCCGCCAACTACGCCAAAGCCCTCGACACGATCACTGCATCAGGTGGCAGTGCGATGAGTTCAGGCATCCCCAGTCCTGATTTCGCCAAGATCGATACGCTGCAAGGGGATTTCGGACCGCTTCCTGTGCTACTCAAAGCGAATCTACTCCTGGCCCAGAACGGCTACCTGCAGCAATACCTGCAGGCAATTGACCCCGGACACTCCTACCATCTCACGAATATCTGGCTCTACGACCACCCGCATATGCTCAATACGGCTGTGGCACTGGGTCTGACGGATGACCAGTGGGGCATGGTGAAGGAACGTGGGTTCCCGGTTGGGCCGTGGTACCTGGGCGTCCCAGCGGTGTTCCACGTCTACTTCCCAGGCGGAGTCGGAGGCCCGGGGTTCATCATGTGGAACCTGCTCTTCGCGGCCCTACTGATGTTCTTCATTCCCCTGGTTCCGGGAGTGCGCGACATCCCCAAATACCTCAAGCTCTATCGCTTCATCTACCGCTATCCAGTCAAAGGTGATTTTGAGAAAGCCGCCTGGAGAGAACGGCACGGGGCGACGCATGGGGGTGAGGTTGAAACAGTGGGAGGTGGAGATTGAAGCAGCAGCAGCAGAGAGACCATCAAGAAACGAAGAGTGTGAGCAACCGACGTGTGCTGGAGATGCTGCTGTTCGTGGTTGCTTTAGTGATCGGGATTTATGGACTTGGTCGTGGTCTGACAGGCATGTTTGAGCCTGGCCAGGGCATCAGTCTGCCCTGGCTAGCTGTCACAGGTGTGGCATTTATCATCCTTTTCGCCCAGATGGGGCGTGTCCACGACACCTGGCCGAACAAACCCAAGAAGCAGAGTCAATCACAGGTGCAAGAACAGGTGGCGCAACACCCACCAGTGCCAGTTGAAGAAAGGTAATGTGAGAAACATGTTCCAGCGAATCCATCGTGATGTCTATTCGGTCATTATCGGTATGTTGATCCTGGCCGGGCTGATTACATTGGTACTGCTCATAGTCAACCCAATCGTGTAAGAAGCAGCGAGTTGGAGACCTTATTGAGTGGTTGCTGACGCTTTCCTGAGGCATAGAGAAGAGAAGCCTTCAGGAAAGCGTCAGCAACCACTCAGCTTCGCCACAGGAAAACAAGATATACTTCTCACAGTACTTACATTCAAGTACGTACATTTGAGCATCTCATGAGTTTATGAAAGGACCTATTCGATGAGAAAGCTACGATTTGTAGTGGTAATATTTGTGGCACTTACGGCTTTTGTTGGCTTCAACCTGTTCGCTTCTGCGACAGCACATGCACAGACAACGGCAATGAGTGGATGCGCTCAACAAGCGAACATAGAAACGCTTGAAGCGTGTGTTCATCATTGCGCAGATCAGGGGTTAATTACCAAGCAGTGGGTCACCTTGAGCCTGCTCGATAAGCTCGATAGTGCTGAGAATGCCGTAAGTTACGGGCGTACTGCAAGGGCTATCAATGCGCTCAACGCGTTTATCGCTGAAGTCAATGCGCAATCCGGCACGACTATTGATCCGATGCATGCCATGCATCTGGTGATGCATGCTCAAATAGTGATCCAGACATTGGAAAACACGTAGGCTACCGAAATGGGAGAGAAGCGTGTGTAGATTGAGTTCAGGGCGAGGTCTTGCTCGGTTGTCCGGTGCAAGCTCTCGCCTTTCTGCATGCTTGATCGGACCTCTTCCTATTGAACTAACGCACACCTGTCCAGAAGAGATCAGGACGATTCGAGTAGCGAACCCAGTGACAGAAGGAGGGAGACTGTTGTGACACGCATTTTAGTAGTAGACGATGAATCGGCACTGGTTGAACTGGTGAGAAGCTATCTTGAACGCGAGCACTATGAGGTGCTAACGGCGGCCGATGGGCATACTGCTCTTGAACTTGCTCGTAGTTCTCAACCTGATCTCGTCGTCCTCGACGTGATGCTTCCCATTTTGGACGGAATAGAAGTATGTCGACAATTGCGACAGTTTTCTGATGCCTATGTGATCATGCTGACGGCACGAACGGAAGAGATCGACAAAATTCTTGGCCTGACTGTCGGCGCGGATGACTACCTCACCAAGCCGTTCAGCCCACGAGAACTGGTCGCTCGTATTAAGGCCCTCCTGCGGCGTCCGCGCCAGGTTGCCAGTACCCTGCACGACAATCCTGAACCGCCTGACGATACTCCTGCACCACAGCACTGGGATGAACTGACGATCGATGAGGCGCAACATGAGGTAACATTGCAGGGGCTGCCAGTCGAATTAACCGCACGTGAGTTTGCCTTGCTGCTCGCGCTTGCCAGGCATCCCGGTCGCGTATTTACGCGCCCCCAATTGCTGGAGCACGTGTGGGGAGATGCCTATTATGACGAGCATGTCGTGGATGTCCACATCGGGAACCTGCGCAAGAAGATGGAAACGGACCCGGCACATCCCCAATACCTTGAGACCGTGCGCGGTGTTGGCTATCGCTTCCGGCGGAAGCGGGAGTAATATGATGCGTGGGCGAATGTCATTCCGAGCGTCCCTGAGTGAGAAATTTCTGCTGTCCTATCTGCTGATTGTCCTGGTTGGTGTAGCTACGCTGCTGCTCGTCACTTTTGGGCTGGCACCGACGCTGTTTCAGGCACAACTCGTGGGCATCCTCCAGGCCCATCCGAGCGCATTGACGACCTCTGAAGCGAGCCAGCGTATCCTGGGGGTCTTTCTCGGCACACTCTTCAGTGCGTTAGCTCTCGCTGCCATTGTCGCCACCGTGACCTCCCTGACCGTCAGTTTCTTTGTTGCCCGGCGCATCACGGTTCCTTTACGACACATGACCCATGTCTCCCAGCGTATCAGCACAGGTCACTATGCAGAACGAGTGGTTGTCCCCACTGTTCATGCCACTGACGAGCTTGGGCAACTGGCAGCCAGCATCAATGCGCTCGCTGTTACCTTAGAGCAGACTGAGCGACGCCGCCTGGAGGTCATTGGCAATGTGGCGCATGAATTGCGCACCCCCATAGCAACGCTCGAAGGCTATCTCGAAGGCTTGCTTGACGGTATCATTGAGCCGACGCCGCATACGCTGGCCATGCTGCATACCGAAGCTGGGAGGCTGAGGCGCCTGGTGAACGATTTGCAGGAATTGTCGCGGGCTGAGGCACGTCAGATTCCTCTCTTCCCTCAGCCTGTTGCTCCACAGCAAATCGTTCACCAGGCGCTTGAGCCTCTGGAAGGGCAATTTGCTGAGAAGGGCATTGAACTTCAGGTACACCTACCGGAGGACCTTCCTCTGGTGATAGCGGACCTTTCTCACGCCGTGCAAATCCTCACCAACCTGCTGGTCAATGCGCTGCGCTACACGCCAGCACAGGGTCGGGTCGAGGTGGCGGTGAGCGTTGAGAAAGACCTGGTTGCCTTTCGGATCATTGATACGGGTGTTGGCCTGACCCCAGATCAACTCACCCGCATTTTTGAACGGTTCTACCGCGTTGATACGTCGCGGTCGCGTGCCTTTGGCGGCTCAGGCATAGGTTTGACGATTGCCCAATCGTTGGCCCAGGCGATGGGCGGCAACATTCAGGTATCAAGTGCTGGTTTGGGCCAGGGAAGCTACTTTACGCTCACTCTGCCACAAACCGATAGGTGAATTTTTGCTATTACCTGTTATTACCTGTCTCCCAGACAGGGTGCAGACAGGGTGACATGCTCTTGATTGAAACTTGTTGAAAACGCACATCTGCTCTTGATGTGGGTGGCCTATACTCTTAGTAGAGGTCGGGGAACACCAGAGCAATCAGCGCAATGGACCCCTGAATGACAAGCAGAAAAATAGTAGTTTGTTACAGACCACTTGATAATGATAAGAGGAGTATACGAGCATGATGTACGGTTTTGGCAGTTCTGGTAGCTGGTGGCTCATGGGAATGGGCATGATGGTGCTCTTTTTGATCGCCATTATTCTCTTAGTGATCTGGGTTGTGCGCGGTCTGTCCCCGCGGCAGGTAGGCTCTGGACACGACCAGGCATTAGAGACCCTGCAGCAGCGCTACGCCGCTGGCGAGATTAATGTGGCTGAGTACGAACAGGCGCGAGCAAGGCTGGAGCAAATCCCTGTCGCGCGTTACCACGCCTGGTAACAAGTGAGGGTGTTTACAGAGCACTATGCTCAATGGCCACAAGGGATAAAGTTACAAAACTTTATCCCTTGTGGCCATTGAGCATGTTTTTATCTTCTCAGGAACATTTACGCTAGGCTAATAAGCGAACCGTGATTTTTAACGCTATTTTTAACGCTCTCCGTTTACTATAAAAGTAGCTCGGACAACGGATACGCATTGATAATGTAGGGGAGGGTCTTTATAAAGCAAACGATTCAGCTTCCGCCACACGCCTGGTGAGCGTTGTTTGTGATGCTGCTGTGATAGAAATACATAAAGATCGTGATACAAATGAGACATTCTGGAAGT
>JBBQXY010000245.1:0-6248 GCA_038209195.1 Ktedonobacterales bacterium
CCCCTCAGCCCGGCCCGGTGCTTTTGGCGGTTGATCTCCCCCAAAGCTAGCTTGTGGCCACCACAACGTGGTCGGGCACCCAACCGGGTGGCCCGACCTCTTTGTGCGTTTTGCTCATGGCTATGAATTAGCCGCGTAGCCGTTCCAGCACGGGTGGCTGGCGTAGTTTCGCCAGTGCGCCCGCCTCGATCTGGCGGACTCGCTCACGGGTAATGCCTAATTCACGTCCAACCTGTTCAAGCGGATGAGCCTGACCATTGCCCAGACCAAAGCGCAATTGCAAAACAAGCCGTTCGCGTGGGGTGAGTACTGACTCGAGGACACGCTGAACCTCGTCTTTCAAGGTTTGCGTGGTGGCAATGTCTTCAGGTGAGGCCGACTCGGTGTCTGCCAGAACATCGCCCAATTCCTGTTCCTCATCTTCACCAACAGGCAACTCCAGGGAAACAGGAGCACCAGGGGCTGATTGTAGTTCGATCATGCGTAGTGGGTCTAAACCAGTGGCTTCCGCTAATTCTTGTTCGCTCGGTTCACGTCCCAACTCTTGTAAGAGCCGTTGACGTTCACGGCGGATGCGATTGAGTGCGGTATTGACATAAACGGGGAGGCGAATGGTACGTCCCTTGTCCGCGACGGCCCGACTAATGGCCTGCCGAATCCACCAGGTGGCATGGGTTGAGAAGCGATGACCGCGACGCCAGTCATAACGCTGAACGGCACGAATCAGGCCAATGTTCCCTTCCTGGATCAAATCAAGGAGTGTTAATCCGCGTCCAACATAGCGTTTCGCAATACTCACTACCAGGCGCAGATTGGCTAAGATGAACTGTTTCATGGCATCGCGGTCGCCATTCTCTATACGTTTAGCCAGCTCGATTTCGCGCTCGTGCGTAATCATCGGCACACGCCCAATCTCACGCAGATACGTCATCACCGCGTCTGACTCACCTGCATCAGTAGCGTTGACTGTGTTCTCATCTTGATCTTCTGAACGCCGACGGCGCACAGGTGGACGGCGCGATTGCGTCTCGCCATCTCCTGCAATCGAAGGAGGTGAAAGGATGGAAACAGTTGCCAGTTCGGGTGAGACATGTAACTGAGTCAGGTCTTCATGCATAGCAGACATTTCTTCCAACTCCTGCTCATCTTTACCAGGTTCTACCTCCACGTCATCCTCAACCGTATATTCCAGATTCTTGGCGAGAAGCTGCTCAACAATGTCAATTGGCTTCTCTTGATCTGTTTTAGTGTTTGTTGTATCCAATGTTAGCGTCGTCCCCGTCATGGCACGCTTTTGCAGCTCTATCATTGTGCGCCCTCCATGAAAAGTACCATATAATCTTAAGCAGCAAGATATACATTTCGTCGTCTGGTCCTACACTCAACGATAGCGAATCCATCCTGAAATCGAACACCAGGTCCGAGTTCTGAGTGGGAGGAGGTCAAAGACGTGTAATGGTGTTTCTACTATAAGAAACACAATCAGATCGGAAAATATTCCTTACCAATACAATTATACCGTATTTTACCCCTTTCATTCTAGTCCCTGGGGCCTTCTTTTTGCCTTTATCCTATAAATCCGTATATATTCAATACGTCTGAAGCCACCTTAAGGTAGCAAAGTGCCAGATCCACCCTTGCTAACCACGTGATCCACCATGGTAGCGGTAGACGATTTAGCTCGCTGCTCCCGCTTCATGGCCGCTAGAGGAAGCAATTTCAGCAAATAGAAGGTCAGGATGATAACGACGAGCAGCCCGATCAGCAATGCTGAGATGCCACTGAGCAGGTCTCCCACGGTATCCAAACTTGCCCCAAAAAGAAAGCCCAGTGTCAATGGAATTATCACCCCCAGTGCTTCTCCCCCTGCATCGCAGAGCAAGAAGCGACGAAAAGGAAAGGGGTCTGCCCCAGCCAGCAAATTAATAACGCCGCCCAATGCCGAGAAAAGAAAGCGGCTCAAAAAGATAGCCCATCCGCCACGACGCCCAAAATATGTTCGAGAACGTGCGATAACCTCCGGTGAGATAAGATGAAAGCGGCGTTTCCGCTCAAGCCAGTCTAAAACTTTACTTCCCCAGTGCCGCCCAATCCAATAGCCGACCGTATCCCCGCACACTGCCGCACTGGTCGCGGTAATAGCCAGAATGACGATGTTAAAATCTCCCAACGCGGCAAACGCTCCCGCCGCCAGTAAAACCAGCACGATTGGGAGCGGCACACCTGCTGATGCAACGAATACAGCAAGCCAGAGAGCCGGATAGCCAAATTGCTGTAGCCAGTTGATCAGGTAGGGAAGCACTGAATTCATGCCACCACCCTCTCACCATCGACGTTGATGGCTGGGTGACTACTGCGCCTGAACCCTTTCTTTGCGCTCGGCGTCTTGTTGCTACCCGGTGGCGTGCGCGGTGCAGTCGTATTGTGCTTGAAGGGGTGTTGTTTACGGTAGGCTAGAATTGCGTTCTCGATAGTGGAAACCACGCTATTCACTGGACGGTTATAGTGTGATGCCAGCAAGCGCAAAGGGGTATGCCGTGGGAGTTGTGTACTAGAAATCTGTAGCGTTTGATACAGGTACGTTTCCGGTACATGGTAAAAATGGGCGATATAAGGAATCGTCATCCACGGACTAATTGAGCGTACATCGGCATTCGCGGCATAGGCGTTTTGTTGCTGTAAGTCTCGAAAATCCTGATAGGTCACGATGGCAGCAAACACAGTTGCACCTAATGCCAGGCATAAGAAGACGCTTATGAGGATCACTTTTACCCGCAAACTCAAATGTATACAACTCCTATTGCTGTTTCTCTTGACGTTGCGCGGCCTCTCCTTTAGAATAGCAGAATGGAAGCTTTTTCGCAACAATTGGACGTAACCATACGGCGCATCGATAAAGACCTACCCCTGCCGACCTACGCAACGGCTGGTTCAGTAGGGTTTGACCTGTTGTGCCGGGAAGATACCGAGGTCGCCCCGCGCAAACTTGGCCTGATACCAGGGAATGTAATTGTACAGACACCGCCGGGCTACATGTTACTCATGACCATGCGCAGCAGCACACCCCGTCGCAAGGGATTGCTCATTCCGCACGGTGTGGGCATCATTGACCAGGATTATTGTGGTGAGGGCGATGAGTTGATGGTGCAGGTCTATAATTTCCGTGACGAGGCGGTGATGGTGAAGCGCGGTGAACGCATTGCGCAAGGCATTTTCGTGCCGGTACACCAGGTGCGTTGGCATGAAGTGGAGAAAATGGGCCAGGGACGTGGCGGCTTCGGAAGTACAGGTGCTTGATGTCTCTACCAGATTATTACAACTTGCTCGAACTGCCAGCGACCGCGACACAAGGCGAGATTAAACGCTCTTACCGACGATTGGCCCGTCGTTATCATCCAGACCTCAATCCAGAGTCCCTGGATCGCCACATCAAACTACTCAACCAGGCCTATCAAGTCCTCAACAACCCCGTCACACGCGCCGCTTATGACGAACAGTGCCGCCTTATGCGCGAGGAAGCGGCACAACGCCGCCACCTCCAGGAAAAAGCGCAGCAACAGGAAGCGGCACGCCGCCGCCAGCAGCAACTGGAGGCAGAGCGCGAACCTAAAATGACATGGGTCGAAGGCATCTTTGGCTTTGTACGCGAATTGAAGAAAGGGCTACGCGATTAACACTGACTCGCTTCTCTCGCTGACCGCCGAAGGCCTCTGGTGGCGCTATCCGACCTTTAGTACAACGCTCAATCCCTGGTTACTGCGTGGCGTAGATTTGCGGGTAGCGGCGGGAGAGTGCATCGGCATTACCGGCCCCAGTGGCGCAGGCAAGACAACGCTCTGCCGAACATTGCTCGGTGCCATTCCCTTTAATTCCCGCCTGACGCCAGAGCAACTGCCCGGACATTTCCGTGGCAACGTGGCTATCTTCGGCGAACCAGTGACCGCGAAAACAGCCGCTACACATCGCATTGGCATGGTGCTGCAAGACCCCGAAAATCAATTCTTACGGATGAGCCTGTTGCACGAATTGGCCCTGGGACTGCAAATCCAGGGAATGCCACATGACGAGATTCTGCAAAGGTCGTACCAGGCTCTCTGCCAGGTGGGGTTGGAGCACCTCTGGCGTGGGGCCGCTTACCTGCATCCCGCTGACCTCTCCGGCGGGCAGAAGCAGCGCGTGGCGATTGCCGTTTTCCTCGCCCTACGACCAGAAGTTCTCATCCTGGACGAGCCAACCAGCGACCTGGACCCGCTCGGCAAGCGCGAAGTTATTGCGACCATTGCCCGGCTGCGCAATGACTATCGCATGACGATTGTGCTGGTCGAGCACGATCCCGATATCCTTTCCACTTTCTGTCAGCGCATTGCCCTGTTGCACGAAGGACGGATCGCCTTAGTAGCTCCGCCGAAAGATTTTTATGCTGAACGGGCCTTATTGGAACGGAGCGGAGCCTCGGTCGGCGAATTGACGCGCATCTCGTGGCACACGGGTTTGACGTATGCATCTCATCCCCCGCTCACCGTAGATGAGGGTGAGCAGGCCTTTCTACAGGGAGAACATGGACTGCTCGCGCAAGCACCAGCACTGCTGCCCGTCTCAGAAACAGAAACCGCCAGCTCAAATCCACCAAAGGAGGTAGTTGCGCTGGCTGAAAACGTAGCCTATAGCTATGAGGATGGCACCAAAGCCTTGCGCGGCGTAGACTTGACGCTCTATCGTGGTGAGATGCTGGCCTTACTTGGCCCCAACGGTAGTGGCAAAACGACCCTGGCGAAAATCCTCGCCGGAATTTATCGCCCAACGCATGGGCGCGTGCAGATTTTGGGGCAAGACCTTGCCTCACGCAAAGTACGCGCCAGTTTGCCGCGCTCCGTCGGCTATGTCTTTCAGAATCCCGATCACCAGCTTTTCCGGCGCACTGTCTATGCCGAGGTAGAGTATGGCCTACGTAACCTCGGTGTTGCCGCGTCACAACGACGTCTGGCAGCAACAGGGGCCTTGGAGGCTGTAGGCTTGACAGCGTATGCCGACGAAGACCCTCTCTTCCTGGGCAAAGGGCAACGCCAACGCCTGGCGGTAGCGGCGGTACTCGCCATGGGGCCAGAGCTATTGATTGTCGATGAACCAACCACGGGTCAGGATTATCGTATGATCAGCGGAATTATGACGCTATTGCGCACTTTACAACGACAGGGAAAGACGATCCTCATCATCACGCATGATATGTCGCTGGTGGCGGAGTATTGCCAACGCGCCGTGACATTTAGTGAAGGGAAAGTAGCCTTTAGCGGCACACCGGCGACCTTATTTGCCAACGAGGAAATACTGACTAGGACAGGATTACGTCCACCAGCTACGGCAGCACTGGCAAATCGTTTTCGCAGCTATCGACCAGAGTATCCCTTCTTGTTGACAGTCGAGCAATGGGTAACAGCGTTGCAAGGCGAGGTGCATTGATTGTATTGTGCATCCCTCCAAAAGCACCGCGTTACCTTAACTCAAAAAGTTGCGTACCGTCAGCCCAAAACGTTCAACGGCAGGGCCCAACGTCCGCAGCAAAATAGAGCCGATCACCAGCGTGACCACTACATTTGAGAGTGACCAGGTGAACCAGCCTGGCAGCAAGGTATTGGCGGGATTGATGCCACCCCAGATCAAAATAAGGTTGCCATACAGACCACCAAGGATATTATTCACTAGCACTGCCGCGACCAGGAAAAAGAGAAAACCCCTCACACTGTAAACATCTTTGCCGATAGGACTGATGCCAAAACGCCGTGCGAAGAGTCGATAGAGCAGCATCGGCAAGCCCAGTTGTAGCAGATCAACCGTCCCAAAGGGTATCGCCAGCAATAGCGGCAGACCAGCCAGCAGCCCAGCTCCCACAAAATTGCCGATATAGGCAATGACAAAGGCCCAGCCACCAAACCAGAGCGCGAAGGGAATACCAAAACCAATCGCGAGAAAGACGGATGAGATGATGGAGATGCCCGAAGGGAGGGAAATAATAGCTAACCAGGAAAGAATGGTATAAACCGCGGTAGCCGTGGCGACTGCAACAATCTGGCCCAGCCCAGGCGCAGGACTGTTCTTGAGCCTTAACGTATAGAGAATCGCCGTCGAGGTATCCCCCTTCGGTCCCGGTAATTCCGGCGGCTCATGTGGATGTATTTCAACATCTTCTGTTTCATCCATGAAATCAATGGTCCTTTCAAATAAGGCATAACAAATGTAGGGGCCGCTTTAGC
>JBBQXY010000246.1:0-6209 GCA_038209195.1 Ktedonobacterales bacterium
CGCAGCCCCAAAGGCAGTCAGACTCGGATGGGTCTCGCCTCTCTTTTCGGCACCTGGATCGCTCAACATCTCAATCCTTTTCGCCAGTGCCTTGCCCTGCTCACTTCCCCATCTTCCTTGGGTCAACTCTGAACAGTATCGTATTGAATCGTCTCTTTGCGCTGGGCGTGCGCATTGCCATCGACGACTATGGAACGGGCTATGCCTCGCTCTCCTACCTCAAAAATCTGCCGGCCGACGAACTGAAAATCGACCGTTCCTTTGTGCAGCACCTGACGACCGATATGGCAGACCAGGCCATTGTAAGATCGACCGTGAATATGGCCCATAGCCTGGGCATGCAGGTGGTGGCTGAGGGCGTGGAAGATCAGGCCACTTGGGACCTGCTCGCATTGCTCAAATGTGATATCGCACAAGGATACTACCTCTCGCGTGCGCTACCCGCTCAAGAACTGGAGGGTTGGCTCAGTGAAAGGGAAGCGGCGGCTGCACTCGTGCTAAACGAAGAGAAAGAAGTTGTTGCACTCTAAACGTGTGCAATTCTTCCAGACAGGTGATGCTGTTTGTGAATATTCTGCCATGCAAAATTCATATTACAGTTTACCTGATCGGCCTTGTTATCGGCTAGTGCTGGGATGATGGGAGAATTTCTCTATAGCTTTCAGTGCCGTGTGGGCAGCGTAATAGCCGCATAAGCCATGCACGCCGCCGCCAGGTGGGGTTGAGGATGAGCAGAGATAGACACCTTTGATGGGTGTGGCATACGGATTGACCTGGATGGTGGGGCGAGTGAACATCTGCCACAAGTCTTGCACGCCGCCATTGATATCGCCGCCAATGTAGTTGGCGTTATACTCTTCAATTTGTACTGGCGAAAAAGTGTGTCGTGCGAGGATACGGTCGCGAAAACCGGGGGCGAAGCGTTCGATCTGAGCTTCGATACGCTCTGTCATGTCGAAAGTCGAGCCACTGGGAACGTGACAATAGACCCATACGGTATGTTTCCCCGCAGGTGCGCGTGTTGCGTCAAACAAACTTTGCTGTGCGAGCAGCACGAAAGGCTTCTCTGGATGCTCGCCGCGCCAGACAGCAGCTTCAGCCGCTGCGATTTCAGGTAGCGTTCCGCCAACGTGAACCGTCGCGGCGCGTGTACAATCCTCCGCCTGCCATGGAATAGGACCATCCAGTGCCAGGTCTAGCTTGAAGACGCCAGGCCCATAGCGAAAGCGTTGTAGTTTGTGCTGGTAAGCGGTGGGCAGTCGAGAACCGGTGATGCGTAGCAATTGCCGGGGCGTAACGTCACAGAGGACGACGCGAGAGGAGGGCAGCATGTCAAGTGACTTGATTTCTACTCCGGTGACGATTTCTCCGCCAAGCGAGCGCAAATAGTCGGCCATTGCATTTACAATTTGTTGTGAGCCCCCGCGTGGCAAAGGCCAGCCAATCGCGTGCCCCAGCGTTCCTAACACCAATCCTGCCGCCGCGCTCGTTGCGCGATCAAACGGTAACATGGAGTGTCCACACATACCAGCGAACATGGCGCGCGCAGCTTCTCCCTGAAACTGGCTTTCGGCGAAGCTGCTTGCTGTGCGGAGAGCTTTCAGTCCGAAGGATGCCAGCGAGAATGGATGGCTAAAGAGCGGTTGTGGACGGAGCGGGCCAAGAAAGGCATCGGCGATCCTCTCCCAGTGCGTAACGAATGGAGTCATCAGTTTCGTATATGCCCGCGCATCACGACCGAGCGTAGCTCCTGTCGCCTCGATGGAACGTTCAAGTATGGCAACGGTGCCATCATTGAGTGGGTGTGCCAGCGGAACGGTAGGGTGAATCCACTCCAACCCATACTGCTCGAGCGGCAACATACGAAAGAATGCCGAGCCAATTCCCAGCGGGTGAATAGCTGAGCAGACATCGTGTACAAAGCCGGGCAGAGTGAGTTCCATTGAGCGCGACCCACCGCCGATCGTCTCTTTCGCTTCGAACACGATGACCGACCGCACTGTGCGTGCGATAGTGATTGCGGCTGCCAGACCATTTGGCCCGGCACCAATCACGACTGCGTCATACGTATACGTTTTAGCCATCTGTAGGCCTAACCTTTGCGGTCTCGTAACCAGCGCAACGGCGTTGTCATCTTATAGAGAGCCGTGTGCATAGCAGCATTATGCCATATATTTTTTGCCTGTGACCACTGCAAGCGCGGGATGACTCATATTTCTACTCGATCAAAGAAAACCGTACCCTACAAGAAAGCTGCTCTGCTATCATCGCTCGGCTTTTCCCCGCTGGAGAATACCGGTGGTGGCGTTGGCTCTACCTGCTCAAGCCTGCCCTCTTGCGCCGCTTGCAGCAGTGCCCACACCTTTTCTGACTTGAGCGGCATATCAATGGTTTTGATGCCAAGCGGTGAGAGTGCATCCAGAACGGCATTGACAACGGCGGGTGGCGCACCAATACAACCAGCTTCGCCTACACCCTTTGCTCCCAGTGGATTGTGCTGTGAAGGCGTCTCAACCCCGGCAGTCACAATGCTCGGCACCTGTTGCGCATTGGGCAAGGCATAATCCATCATGGTACCGGTAAGAGGCTGACCACTCTCCTCGTCGTACATGATTTCCTCGTAAAGAGCCTGTCCAATGCCCTGTGCAAGCGCACCATGTATCTGGGCATCAACGAGGTATTGGTTCAGGACGCGCCCACAGTCATCTACCGCGACGTAGGTCAGAACATGCACCTCGCCTGTGTCACTATTCACCTCGACGACTGCGATATGTGTACCAGAAGAGAAGGTTGCGCTCGGTGGAAAGAAGTCGCGCCACGCCGCTAACCCTTCGATGGGCTTGCCATTGGAGGGATTGGGCGCTTCGTGCTCGATCAAATCAGGCTGTTCTTCGACCAATCGCGCCAGTTCGCCCAGGGCAATTTTGCGCGCAGGCACGCCCTGCACCATGACATTCCCATCCTCCAGGATCAAGTCTGCTGGATCGGCTTCCAGTTGCCGTGCCGCGACCTGTAGCGCTTTCTCACGCGCTGCTTCGGCAGCTAGCATAACTGCACTACCGGAAACTTGCAAGGTGCGACTGCCGAATGTGCCGTAGCCGAAACCCGGCAGCGCGGTATCGTTCATCTGTACTTCGATCTTTGTGCCAGGGAGGTTGAAGGTTCTGGCAACAATATGGGCGAAGGTGGTGAAATGTCCTTGACCATTGGTGGCAACACCACTCTGTACAAGGATAGTGCCATCTTGACGAATACGCACGGTGGCAGCCTCTTGTGGCACCCCTGGCCTGTTTGGACCCAGCGCACCACCAGAAATTTCGACAAAGGTAGCCATCCCTATACCAAGCTGTGAGGCATTGCCAGCAGCACGCGCCGCTTGCTGTTTCGTACGCCATCCTGAGTAATCGACCAATTCCAGCGCACGGTCAAGGGCCGCCTGATAATTCCCACTGTCATACGTGACGCCAGTAGGGGTCTGATAGGGAAAAGCGTCGGGCGCAATAAAGTTCCGGCGGCGTATCTCGGCGGGATCAAGTCCAAGCTCGGCGGCGATGCGATTCATCGTGCGTTCCAGGATATAGGTTGCTTCGGGTCGGCCTGCTCCCCGATACGCGCCCGTTGGCACTTTATTGGTGAACGCGCCTACCACCTGGCTATCCACGGCCTCTATCCTGTACGGGCCGTTGAGCATGGACGGTGTTCCATTCGGCACCATCGCTGTAGAAAATGCCAGGAACGCGCCGAGATCGCCAATCGTGCGTACTTTGAGGCCCAGCAGTTGCCCATCGTTCTGGAAGGCAGCTTCGACGTAGTTTATCTGACCACGCCCATGTGTTTGTGTCTGCAAATTCTCGCTGCGTGTTTCTATCCACTTGACCGCGCGCCCAAATTTAACTGCCAACAGTGCGGCGACAATCTCTTCCCCAACGAAGCCCGTTTTCGAGCCAAAACCACCACCAACCTCGGCGTTGTAAACTCGAATGTGCGCTCTCTCAATACCGAGTATTCCTGACAGCAATTCTCGTGTCCGGTAAATGGCTTGAGAAGAGACCCAGGCCGTAAACTCGCCACTGGCTGTGTCGAAGTCAAACAAACAGGCACGCGGCTCAAGTGAACTGGGCGCAACGCGTTGATTGACTAAGCGCAGCTTGACCGTGTGATCGGCCCTGGCAAACGCCGCCTCGATATCGCCTTTGCCTGATTGTGATAAAAATGCGACATTCGTGCCAAAGTCTTCATAGAGCAGTGGCGCGCCAGAGGCCAGTGCTGCTTCTGGATCAGTCACCGCAGCCAATGGTTCATAGTCCACTTCAACCAGGTCGCGTGCATCCTCCGCCTCAGAGAGGCTTTCAGCAAGGATGACCGCCACAGGATCGCCCACGTAGCGCACTCTTCCCATTGCCATTGCTCGTCGCTCCGGCTTTTTCAGTCCGGGCAAGGGAATAGATTCCATCGGGCGCATAGCACTGACCAGTTCCGCACTGGCAAACGCTCCGATAACACCCGCTTGCGCCCTTGCCGCGTCGAGCCGAATAGCTTTCACCTCGGCATGAGCATAAGGGCTACGTACCACTGCCATATGCAGGATCGCGGGTCGCCCATCTGCCAGTCTCACATCATCCACATAATGGGCCTGACCTGTAATCAGTCGATAATCTTCCGTGCGACGTTCCAACCCCGCCGGTATCAGTGTCTCTAGCATGTTTTCTTTTTCCCAATCTAACGTTGAATGTAGTTGTATGATCCAAATAAGAGAGAGCGCAAGTGATCATGCGTTCTCTCTTTATTTTGTCACATCAGTTATCCTGGTGGGGTGAATTGGTCGCAAAGGGATTGCTTTGGTGTAGGCACGATTCCACATACGCTGCAGATTAAGCGTGAGGTAAGTAATAGTAAAGAGGAATTGCCGGCACAGAAGCCGATTTTAGGTGTTTCTGCTTGTAAGTGGCGAAGATAGAAGGATATTCGTTGTGCTTCTGAATTCATGAACAGCATTGATAATGATAAGCTGTCTTAGGAAAGTAGTAAGATGACATCTATAGTGTGCAAAAATTGCACACTATAGATGTCAAAGATGAGACCGTTAGTTTATCAGCCAAGAGGAGTGCTCAAATCTGATAAAGGAGCAATGGCATCGCTGTAAGACTCATAGATGTTTGTGATGCTGAGATGATCGGTAATGAGTTTTCCCAGGTGAAATTCCTCTCGCCCAGAAAATTCAATCTCTTGAATCGCACCGGTTGGTAGAGGATTTTCCCTGCAAAAGCGTCTGAAAGCTGCCTTACTATTGAAATCTATGTCTTTAGGGCTAGTTTCCAGTATCCATAATACAGCTTGGATGAATTGACCATGAGTAAAGATAGTGATAAAGTCTTCCGTGCGATACCTGAGGAGTTCTATGACCTTATACACGCGACTGATGAATTGTATAAAAGATTCCGCCTCCTCGCCGTCTGAATAGTATGGATCGCTGTTGTCCCAGAATTGCTGCACGAACTGGCTTCGCTCCCGCCGAGTGGTCCATTGCGTTTTTTTCTCAGAGAGATAAGTAAATTCATGAACTGGCCACTGTACCTTCTGTGCTTCTGGAAATGCTCTTTCAGTAGGATATGCTGTTTGCTGAGACCGTCTGTACTTTGAGGTAACAATGAGAGAAAGGACGCGGGAATAAGAAAGTAAATGGAACGCCTGGGTGATTTCTTGCGCTTGTGCGTGACCAGCTTCTGTAAGCTGGGTTTCTTTGGAGTTACATGTCAGTTCTCCTACATTCGACTGGCTTTCGCCATGCCTGATAAACCAAACTATTGGCATCTCTTTCATATATCCTTCTATCAATACAAGTGAACAAATTAATACAGCATAATTCACCAAGTTGGTTCGATAGTAGCTGTACATCTATCTTTAGTATTTGTAGTTTACTCGCAATATATGCCTGAAATATGTCAAAAATGTGCCAAATATATTCTATTGGCGTTTGTGAGAGTTTATCTGAGAGAGGAACACGTTTGGATAGCTATTTGTCGAATATTCTTGCAGATTCTTGCACGTACTCTAAAGCTTCTTTAAGGCAGTATAATGGACCCATAGAAAGAGACCAAAAAAAGAGGCCGGGTAAGATACACTGAACGTATGAAAAAACACTATACAGCAAGCTTTAAAGCTCAGGTAGTCCAAGAACTGCTCAAAGAAGAAAAAACGATAGCCCAGAT
>JBBQXY010000247.1:0-6094 GCA_038209195.1 Ktedonobacterales bacterium
CGGATGCCAGGGGCGCAGCCCCTGGCATCCGCACTTTTCCCGCCGCATGCGGCAATTTATGCCTTAGCACTGCGTTCAAGGAGAAAAACAGGGATTTGGCGAGCCGTTTTCTGTTGATACTGTCCATAAGGTGGAAAAACACTAACTGCCTTGGTAAAGGCCTGTTCCCGCTCATCGCCCGTCAGCAATCTCGCTGTAGCCGCAAAGGCTTCGTTCCCAACCTCAACCGTGACATCAGGATGCGCCACCAGATTGTTGTACCATAACGGGTTTTCTGGTGCGCCACCCTTAGAAGCCACCGCGATATAATTATCGCCATCAGGAACAGACATTAATGGATAGATGCGCGGTTGCCCCGATTTGGCCCCTTTGGCAGTGAGAAGAATTAACGGTCCCCACCCTTGTACTTTGCCCTCATTTGCACGGAACTCCGCAACAACTCGGCGATTATGTTCCATCCGATCATTATCACTCATTGCTTGTAACTACTCCCTTTGAAATATTTCAAATAGCCATCCAGCTTTCCTCTATGTATGCGCTGCTTTTCCCACTGCCATCTCTTCCCTTCTCTCCATAAAAAGATACGCCAAAGAGAAACGCCTTCCTTTCTCAACGTAAACACTTGTGTAAACTGCCTTATTCCTCTCACCACTTATTACAAGCAAGTGGAACGCCTTTTTGTGTCGTTTCGTGCTCGCCGAACGTGGTAAAATCATGCGAGGTGATGGTAAAGGAGAGGTAAGGAATCGCTGACGAGAATATGTTCTGTTTTTTCACAAACGTTCACTTTATTTTTTGAGAAACGAGGTTGCGCATGAAATACGGTATTGCTCTCCCCAATGGCTGGAAGATGAGTCTCGTAGATATTAAAGATCCCGTTGAAGCGTACGAGACAATGACCAACGTGGCAAAGGCCTCTGATGAAACAGGGTTTGAGGCCGTCTGGCTGGTTGATCACTTTCATACTGTTCCCACCCCCACGCAAGAGGTGACATTCGAGTGCTGGATGTCGTTGGCGGCTCTGGCTCGCGATACCAAACGCGTCCGTATCGGGCAGATTGTGACCTGCAATAGCTATCGCAATCCAGCCCTAGTCGCCAAGATGGCCAGCACACTCGATGTGTTGAGCCACGGTCGCTTGAACTTCGGCATCGGCGCAGGTTGGTATGAGCATGAATATCGAGCTTATGGCTATCCCTTTCCCGATGGGCCTGAGCGTCTACGCCAATTGCGCGAAGCACTTCAGGTGATTCACGCCATGTGGGAGCAGGAAGAGGCAACCTTCGAGGGGCAATATTACCAGGTGCGCGGTGCGATTAATCAGCCAAAGGGCGTGCAGAAACCGCACATTCCCATCCTGATCGGTGGCGGCGGCGAAAAGGTAACATTAAAGTTGGTGGCCCAATATGGTGATGCTTGTAATGTGAGTGGTGATTTGAAGACGATGGAGCACAAGTTCGCGGTGCTCAAGCAGCACTGCCAGTCAGTAGGACGCGACTACGAGAGCATTTACCGCACCACGGGCGCATTCTGCTCCATTGCCGATAGTGACGAAGAGGCACTCGCTCTGGTTCCCGATCTCTACAAATCAGAGCTCAGAGAGACATCGCTAGTTGGTAGTCCCGCGACAATTCGTCAACGCATCTCCGCCCTTGAAGCCCTGGGCGTACAACAGATCATCATGGACCTACCCAGCGCGACCGACCTGACTGCCCTCTACCGCTTCGCCAAAGAATTCATCGTGTAGCGAGAGGCGTTATACCTTGCAACTTATCAGGATTGACGACGAGGTCGATTTCCTGGATGTGACCATCAGCAAGCGAGAACGCCATAACAGCGTAAGGGATTCCATTGAGGTAACTGATAATGCCGAGTTGACCGTTAATCAGTGCGAGTTGTGATGTAACGTTGGGCGGTAACTTTCTCATCAGGCCAAGCAGACCTCGTGCCACTTTGCCAGCTCCATAGATGGGGTTGAGCGCGGCATGGACTTTCCCGCCACCATCAGAGTGCATTACCACATCATCTGCCAGGACATGCAGCAGACCCTGCATGTCGCCGGTGCTACAGGCCTGCATAAACTGGTAGGTTAATAGCTCGCGCCGCTGGGGCGGAACATGGTAGTGATGATGGTGCTCCTCCAGGTTGTGTCGCGCCCGGCGCATGATCTGGCGGCAATTCTCAGGGCTTTTCTGTACAATCTTCGCGATCTCACCGTATTCAAAGTCGAAGACCTGGCGCAGCAAAAAGACTGCTCGCTCCAATGGTGAAAGGTATTCTAGCAGGCGCAAAAAGGCGAGCGAAAGCGATTCCGCTTGTTCTACACTGGCCTCCGGATCACTCGGAGTTTCCGACTGATAGCTCGTGACGAGCGGTTCGGGTAACCAGACGCCTACATAGGCTTCACGTTGTACGTGGGCAGAGCGCAAGAAATCGATACATAAGCGTGTGACAATGGCGCAAAGGTAGGAACGAGAAGATTGAATGGCTTCTGTATCACTGTTTTCGCATGCGTGATGCCAACGTAAGTAGGTTTCCTGCACACAGTCTTCCGCGTCCATGACGCTTCCTAGCATGCGATAGGCTATTGAAAATAGTAGATATCTGTGGGCTTGAAAAATAGCTTCTTCGTCCATTGTTCCTCTCTCTTGATCTTTCCCCTCGCAAGCAATAAAGGAGGGAGAGGCGGCCACTCGTAGGGGCGGTAGTGGTGTAGAGTGGCGTGGGGACCCTTGTGGTCGCCCGTGGGCGGGGCCACGCTGCCAATGCATCCGCTCTCAACGCCGATTCGTTGCCAATGCCTCTGTCCTTAACTTGACGCCTAAAGGCTGTGTTCTCCTACTCTCTAACTTGGCTATATTCTGCCGCGCTGGCTCTTGTCTGTGCTACGGTCCGTTCATTGGCGAGGTGTGCCGCCCGGCGAGCACTTGCTAGGGCCGCATTGGTTAGCTGCCCTACTGGGCCTACCCAGTCGCCGACTACGTAAAGATTGCGGATGCCGGGTACTTCGGGACCGGGGCGACCAGCTAGACCGCCGAGCCGCGCCTGCACAATAGCATTTGTTGCGTTCATGTGCGGCAAGAATTGGCGTTCGACGACTTCGCCTTGCCAGCCTGGTTGAACACGGTCAAGTAGCGCTTCCAGTTCTTGCTCGATAACTTTGGGATCAGAGTGCTCGTCCGGTTCAAGGTAGCGTATTGTATGGATCAGCGCACCTCCTTCTGGTGCAAGTTTGGCAGAGGCCGAATGTACCACCATGTACAGCGGACGCTCGGTACTCAAGGCACCCAGGATTCGTGGTTCGGGCAAGCGCCTCAGCCCAAGGTCGAGGCAGGCTACGTAGGATGGCACTGCTTCCTGAGCCCAACGACGCATGACAATATGTTCACCACCATCCACCAGGGCGGATGCCTCGCTGGGGTCGGTCGCCATGATAACAGCCTGCGCCTGATAGAACTCGCCATTGGCAAGGCGCACACCCTGTACATGCTCTTCATGCGCTAAGTCCATAACTCGTGCGCTGGTTACAATATGAACGCCTGCATCTAGAGCAGCCTGGCGCAAACCATCTACGACGGTCTGCCAGCCACCATCGAGGTAAAGGACCTTCGGGGAATTGCGCAGTATCTCTACAAACAAAGCAGCAGACTGCATCTCCGGCGCATTGGTATAAGTTGCAACACGGGCCAACAACAGAAACAATGCACGGAGCTGCGCATGCCGCACATGCTGTTCCAGCCATTCCGAGAGACTAACCCTCTCAAGCGCACGCGTATTGACGTGCATTGCCATAGCCTGTATACGCGCAAGTTCCAGTTTCGCCGCGGCACTTAAAAGTGTTGTACGTAATAGTGCCAGGGGTGACTGGGGTAGCAACTGTAGTGTATCATCTGCAAGGCCGAATAGTGTTGGAGGTTCCTTGCCACTATACGATACACCAAGTTCGCGCAGAACTTCACCTGCCTCATTCTGATAATAGAGTGCATGGGCGCCAAGATTAAAGGAGAAGCCGTTGCGCTGCTTTGTCACAGCTCGACCGCCAGCCTGCGAGGCTTTTTCGAAAAGCGTGACTGCGCGACCACTTTTCGCTGCATACGTCGCTGCTGCTAGCCCCGCGAGCCCTCCTCCCACGACGATGATATCTGCATACAATGGATTTTCTAAAGGTTGAGAAAATGTCTCGTTCATGATTTTTATCTCCTTCGAATTGTGTGATGAACGCAAATGAGACGAAAGAGATAGTAGATTTGTGACAACTTCCTCGTAACCAATACCTGCTATGGGGAGATTACAGCATGTTGAATGAAAAAGATTGAGGCAAATCTTTCTGCTTGGTCAGACATTTGGCGAGATTGCCTGTCATCCTGAGTGCAGCCTTGTCATTCTGAGCGAAGCGAAGAATCTCGCTCGCCGGGCGCAGAGGAGGCCTATCATTCTGAGCGCAGCCTTGTCATTCTGAGTGCAGCGAAGAATCTCTCCGCTGGTTGTCATTCTGAGCGCAGCGAAGAATCTCTCGTGGCACGGAGCGATCCAAAGCTCGCGCTCAGAATGACACCCAAGACACTACGTACGTCCGCTCATGGGCAGTCTTATCTCCAAACGTCTGCTGCTCGGCTAAATAGAAGGTAATAAATGCCAAGCTGTGGTATAGTAAAGCTAATCTTTTTCTGTAACAGATAACCCGGAAGGCAAAAATGGAAAATGCCGTAAGTATCGAAAACGCTCTGAACCAACTTTTTGGTAGAGAAGGTTGACCATGAACACACTTCCCAATGGAAAACCCATTGACCTTGACATGCTTGAAACCGCGATGGAAGATTCAGACCTGGGGAACAGGTATTTCTTGAATCTGGTCACAGGCGAAGTGGTCTTCTTTTCAGATGATCTCGGCCTGTCCGATGAGGATGAACGCCTGTCGGAAGAAATCGATGGCAGCGACGACTACGTTGCCATTGAGCGCATCCCTTCCCATGATGCCTACCAGTGGATGGTCGATTTCGTGGACGAATTGGTAACGCCAGCCGACGAACATGCCGCCGAAAAATTATCCATCGCCTTAAATGGCAAAGGTGCCTTTCGCCGTTTTAAAGATACGCTACACCGTGTCGATGATCAATGGCTGCAAGCATGGTATCAGTGGAGAGATAAGCGGCTCAAAGCTGCTGTCAATGAGTGGCTCGAGAGCGTTTTCTAGCCAGCTTCTGTCTGCTTCATCCGCTATGCCGCATCTGCTGTTCTTTTTATGAAGACAGACATCAACTGCTCTGTACTTCCAGAAAAGAAGTGTTCTCGTAAACTTTTGCCACCGTAAAACGCACGTTCAAGCTTGTTAACTCTATACTATCATTGAGTCTGAGCGTATAAAGCGTCCAAAAACCGTTTTTCTCACGCCGAAAGAGTTCAATGATCGGGACTTCTGAACTGATAAGCAGATATTCTTGAATAGTTTGGCTCGAACGATATTCAAGAGACTTTCTTCCTCGATCCTTAGCCTCCGTTGATGGTGAAAGGACCTCTGCTACGAACGATGGGTAGTGAATAGCATCTTTTGCTACTCTATCTCGCGAGTCGCAACTGACGGTGACATCAGGACAAACGCGGTAGTTTTCTGCAAGTTCTACATACAGATCGGAGTTATAGACAATATATCGGCGTCCCTCCAATAAGTTCCCAAGTATCCTCACCATGTTGCCACCAATAATGGAATGGTCGGGACTGCCGCCTGTCATCATATAAACATCACCGTCGAGGTATTCATAACGGTGTTCAGGGTCCTTCTCTAATATGGCAAAGTACTCTTCAAGACTTACTTTTTCCTCGCGTGCATTACTGTGTACTGCCATGGATGCCTCTTTTCTGGCTGTATGTTTTCTTTCTAAAGAAGTACGTACTATTATACCATAGCTTTTAGCCAGCACAGCCGGATACGCCATTATTCAAAATGTGATAATTTATTAAACGTTTGGTGTGAATTAGAAAAGAGAGGAAGAGTTTGAAAAGAAAGGTAAAAGGAACCTATAGTTAGCATATCCAGAACTTTTCGAAGAAAAGGAGCTAACATGATAGATCTTGATACCTTTCTGACGACACTGTA
>JBBQXY010000248.1:0-5879 GCA_038209195.1 Ktedonobacterales bacterium
ATCTGGGCTATCGTTTTTTCTTCTTTGAGCAGTTCTTGGACTACCTGAGCTTTAAAGCTTGCTGTATAGTGTTTTTTCATACGTTCAGTGTATCTTACCCGGCCTCTTTTTTTGGTCTCTTTCTATGGGTCCATTATAGTCGACCCGGGTTTACGCTCTGAAACGAGCAAGTGCTTTATCAAGATGATAGGCAAAGTTACGCCGAACGTGAGCCATATTGGCCTCTCCTTGCTTTGCAAATAGTCCCAGCACAATAGTGTTCAGGACGGCGAGCATTTTGGGAACATGACCTATGCGAAGCTGAGAATGATCCTTCTGAAAGGTCACATCACGCCGATAATGCTGGCCATTTTCCACACCCCAATGCCCTCGTGTTAACGCGAGAAGCCGTTGCGGATCCGCTAGATGAGCGGGCAGGCTGCTGACCCCGTAACGGACTTGCGTTTTGGTGATGCCTAGAGCATTGGTCCTTTGCCGCTCCAGCTTAAACACCTAAGCCAGTTCCGGACACTCACTGTAATCAGCCAGAAGACTACTGACAATAATGGATCGTTTGTCTAAGCGTCCATGACCTTTGCACTCGGCTCCACGTACTGCAATGGGGCATGCACTCTCGTTTGAGGTCGAAGAGGAAACTCAATTCGTGGCTGCGCAGTTTGGCCCAGTGAGCCATTGCACGACTACTATTTTGCCAACACTCCAATCATGAGCAAGCTGGCCAATGGAAAGCGTATCCCTCGTTGATGACGGTGGGGGCCGATGCTTTGCAAGCAGGCATAGAGCGCATCTAGATCAAAAGCAGCGCTTCATTGGGAAGATCAAGTGAGAGGGAGGGTGTTGTATCTTTCATACAGAAACCTTTCTTGGATAGAAATGATGATGATTCAACCATTCATATCGCACGAAAGGTTCTTTTATTCCCGTTCTTCCCATTTTGTTCCCGACTTTGCAACAGCCCTATCCGTAGTTCCGTGTCGCAATTTGAAGGGCATTTTGGTCTAAACATGAAAGCCGTTAAGTATTTATTTTTAATTCAAACTGCCAGTCAAAACATATATGATAAACTCATCAGTAAAACCACTCATACTCTCATCAGTTCTACCTTAACGACTTTATTATTGTCCTTCTCACTCACAAAACAGAGTACAGAAACTACAGCAACGACTACAGCAACCTCCACAACTTTTGGCGATACATGACCAACAACCATACACAAATTCGAGGCAATTTGCGAGACTATTTTACGTTTTATAATCAGCAGCGGCTCCATCAAGCTCTGGATTACCGAACACCGGCAGCCGTTTATACTGAGCAATGAAAGAAGGGGATTTGCCTATAGGATGGTTGATACTGACCATTTGTCTTGGACAGCTTTTTATCTTATTTTGAGAAATAAATTGTCTTGACTTTGGGCTCTCCCGCACTTTAAGTGAAAGCTCAGACATATCTGAGATAACTGTCTCACTGCCTTGGCTTCACAGTTTGGTATTACTTTTTGACGTTTGCTTTACTGTACAGCTTATCACGGAATGTGCGGGTGAGCCTGACTTTGGGGACACTATAGTCCCTTGGCACCCTTCATTTTTGAAAAAGGTGTAAAGCTGCTTGAGAAGTAACTTTACACCTTTTTCTTTTTACGTCATGTGATGAATAGATGATCTTTTCGTTTATCCTAATAGGACATGGTTTTCCCAGTATGCCATTCTTTGGGCAACCATGTGAACATCTACTTACAGCAGAAGGAGAAATGTAATTATGGTCATCGTTGTTTCGAACTTAGGTTGGCTCTCGTGGATCGTCTTCGGGGCACTGGCGGGCTGGGTTGCCAGTTGGTTCGTCAAAAGCTCTTCCCGCATGGGGTGCCTGGGCAATATTGTTGTTGGCATTATCGGCGCGTTCCTCGGTGGCTGGATTTACTCGTTGATTACCGGTCGTGCGCTGGTCGTCGGTTGGAACTGGACCGCGTTTATTGTAGCCGTGCTTGGAGCGATTGTGCTTCTTGCCATCCTCAACCTGTTTTTTGGGCGCCGGAAAGGGTAGTGAAATCACCTCGTAGCATGACACTCAAGCCCTTCCCTGTGCGCACTTAGAACATGGTGAAAAGCCGAGATTTCCTTTATACTAGCCACGAGTAGCTTGCAAAGGCTTCTTGAATACATATTGCAGGGAGCATAGCATAGACATTGAAAACAATCATAAAACACTGGCTTCTCGTGGCTATCGTCATCACGGGCTTTGCTGGCCTGCTCGAAGCAACCGTTCAACAGGTTCTTCGACAATCCGCCGATGACCCCCAAATCCAAATAGCCGAAGATACCGCGGCAGCACTGACAAACGGGCAGCAGGCGCAAAATGTTGTGCCTGCCGAGAAGGTTGATATCGCCAAAAGCCTGGCTACCTATATCATCGTATTTGATGCGAGTGGGAAAGTTATTGCCTCATCAGCCCAATTAAATGGGCAAACTCCAACGCTTCCGGCTGGCGTGTTTGACTCTGTTAAGCAGAATGGTGAGGATAGAATTACCTGGCAACCGCAAACGGGTGTACGCAGTGCAGTCGTGGTAACACAATTTCAAGGCTCCAACGCGGGTTTTGTTCTGGCAGGCAGATCCTTGCGCGAAGTGGAAATTCGGGAAGATGACATCTTGCATATCATCCTTCTCGGCTGGGTTGCCATCCTTCTCGGTTCTCTACTGGCAACAGCAGTTATCTTCACGTTATTGCGCAATTCCTCACGCAATCTTGCTTGACTCATCGGGCTCATCGGGCTCTTCTGGTTCTTCTAACGCAACGGGTTGGCTTACTGCTCTCGATTCAGGTGCCTCTATCCGTGGCAGGTAAAAACTAAAGACGGAACCTTCGCCGGGGATACTCGACTCTAGCCAGAGCCTGCCGCCCATTGCCTCGATATAACGGCGACAGATATAGAGTCCCAGGCCCGAGCCACGCACGGTGGTTGTCAATGAACGTGGCGCACGCACAAATTTTTCAAAGATTCTCTGCTGATCCTCCGGAGAGACCCCCTCACCCTCGTCATAGATATAACAGACGGCGACGGGCATGTTGGGGTCGCTTTCGGCATCGGCCATTTCTTCGGGCAGTTTCACTTTAGCGAGCACCGTGGCAACCGTGATAACCTCAATGCGTCCATCGGGAGGAGAGTATTTCGCGGCATTATCGAGCAAATTGGAGAGCACCTGGCGCACACGCAAAGCATCGCCCCGCACCAATAGGTCGGGCGAAACCTGCGTCACAATCTTCTGCTCAATATTAACGCTCAGCATATTGGTCGCAACTTCTATCACCTCTTGCATCGGTACCGGCCCGAACTGGAGGTCCAGCTTCTTGTCCACCGTCCCTATTTTCGCGGCCTCGGTCATGCTCGACACCAGGTCCGTCAATTGTTGCGCGGCCCTATTGATCGTCGTAGCCAGTCGCAGTATTTGCTGCGGATTGATGCGGTTACTCTGTCGCTTGAGCAATGCACAATAGCCAACAATAGCGGTGAGAGGGGTGCGTAGCTCGTGAGAGGCTGTCACCAGGAATTCGTCTTTGAGCTTGTCAAGCTGTTGTTGCTCCGCGTAAGCTTCCTGCACTTCTTCAAAGAGCTGTGCGTTGCGAATCGCACTGGCGGCTTGAGCACTGAGTGCCAGCAACATGCCAATTTCGGGGGGGCGGAAGTTGAGCATCTTCTCCGGTGTATGCACTCCCAGGATGCCAATCAATTCCGACTGGTATAAGACAGGCATCATCAGCATTCGTTTAATGCCTGTTTCTAACAGAAAAATTGCCGCCCATTCTTCACTCAACTGTGCCAGTTCCTCAGCCATCGCTTGATCGAGGTAGAAGAAACTGGTATTGACCAGATTCTCCAGGCTTGTGCCTTTGAAAGGAATCCGTATGCGTTTAAAGAGTTCGTCGTGGTTCTCTTCAGTCAGGATGACCTGTGTATCAGGTTCGTCCACGTTGCGTCGCGGCTTGGTTGGTTCGTAGGCTACCTGCGCAATCAATTGTGACTGGTCGAGCGTGAGTTGGAAGAAAATGCTCATCTCTGCCTGAGCCAGTTGCGCCGCTGATTCGACAAACTTGTGCATGATTTCTGTTACGTTGAGTTCGGTGCTGATACTAATTGTTTGGAGTGCGCTATTCATGGCTGCTAGGAGGTGCTCGCGCTTCTTCGCCTCGCGCAGGGCCTTATGAGACTGTTCATAGAGATTGGCATTCTCAATGCTGACCGTGATAAGCTGTACCATGGTTTCTAAAACTTGTATCTCTTCCGGCTGGCTGTACGCGTTCGGGTTCATACTGGTGAGGCAAAGCGAGCCAACGACGCGCTTAAACATCTTCATTGGCAAAAGGATAAAGGACTGTGCTTGTGTCTGGTCACCCCACGCCCCTTGGAGCAGTTCGTCGTACGTAGCAGTCTCACGCTGGGCTGGAGATAGGATCAGCGTCTGACTTTCCTGTTGGGTCACTTCCCACCATTTCGGGCGGGCAGCAGGATCAATGATGTGTGGGTGTGATGCCAAATCCTCTCTCTGCTGGTCGTGTTCGATCGCAAAGACGTCATAAAGCTTTTTCGTATCGCGGTCGTACAAGGTAATCAGCATCGACGAGAAATCGACGACGTTAGAGACAAATTGATGCATCGTCTGAACCAGCGTGGCTAACTGTACGGTTGTGGGAAAAGCGGTACTGATCTTTTGCAGCAGTTGCAAGTATTCGCTCGAGCGGTGTTGTCGGCGGCGCAGTTGATCATTTTGCAGGTAGAGGGCGATCCGGTCAGTAAAATCGCGTGCCTCCGCTCTATGTTTTTGTTGAAATACCGCACCAGGTACCGTCTGATAAAGAATAACGATGCCCCAGATGCGCGGCGCGCTTGTTTTATTCGTGCGCACCTCGTCAAGGAGCGTTGGTGCCTGAATGGGTACCACGAGATACCATGTTGGTACCACATCGACCTTGAGCGCAGTGTACGGCTCGCCAGAGTAGAAGAAGGAGAGATAGTCGTCATGGCGCATGATATGCGTCTCATTTTTTTGCCAGACATAGCCAATAAGGTCTTTACCGATGCGATAGGTGGCACCCAGAGGGAAAAGTTCAGATTGTTGCGGCGTGATCTCTTCAACTTCAGTCAGTGCGACTGCCGGGCTGGGGCGTTTGAGACGCCCGATAGCAGAAGCAGAGGCGTCAACTAACGGGACAGTGATAGTGCGGTTGGGTACAGTTGCACTTTCTACGTTTGGACTGGTACCATTACCATTGTGCGACTGGTTAGAACGTAGGCGCAGATGGAGGCGTATCTCCATCTGGTCAATGTGTTCGTTGTGCAAGGCAATGCAGGCCCCCGTCGCGCCAAATTGTGCTAACATTTGTGTCAAAAGCCGCTTCAGCAACTGCGTCGTCTGAACCTCTTCCGGCTGTAAATCTGGCTCTCCCCAAATTGCAGTAGACATATATGTACTTCTCCTCACCTCATTGGTAGAACGGGCGGGCAAGCCTCGCTTCTACGAGAAGCGCAGGGAATATCGTTAAATTAAATAAGGTGGGCAATTCCTACAAAATTTCATACAAAGTAGCATATCACACGTCTCCGCTATATTCAACTCTACCAGAAGAGGTTTTTCGCAGAAGATAGGCCATAGAAAGAGAGTAGCTTTGGGGCCCAATACATCTCACTTAAGCCAAAACCAAGGCGTATGAATGGTATTGCGATGTATCGGCGGTGGCGGCGATACATCGCGCCCCATAGGCATTAAGTTAAGCCAAAGATCGCAGTTTCCAGGGCGACCGCAAGGGTCGCCCCTACTATATACCATTGGCCTTTCTCTTTGCAAAGCGGCTCGCAGAGCCGCCTCGGGTATAGTAGGGGCGACCCT
>JBBQXY010000249.1:0-5861 GCA_038209195.1 Ktedonobacterales bacterium
TTCAATTCGTTTAGATCGCCAAATTGAATCGAGTCGGTAGGGCAAGCTTTGGCACATGCTGGCTCAATGCCATCTTTTTGACGGTCATAGCAGAGCGTACATTTGGCGGCATTGCCCGTCTCCTTGTTACGGCCTATTACGCCAAAGGGACACGAAGGCACACAGTAGCCACAACCATTACAAATGTCAGGCTGTACATAGACATCGCCGAACTCGTTGCGAATAATCGCTCCCGTTGGACATGCCTCCATACAGCCAGCATGCGTACAATGCTTACACACATCACTCATCATGAGCCAGTTGACCATCTTCCCATTACTATCGGCTGGCCGTGTATGCTCAACAAACGCTACGTGCCGCCACGACGTAGACGAAAGGGCAGTCGTATTGTCGTAGCTGTGGCCTGTCAGTTTATAACCATCAGCAGGCAGCTGATTCCATTGCTTGCACGCCACCTCACAGGCTTTACAGCCGATACAGAGCGTGGTATCAGTGAAAAATCCTTTTGGGGTCATGAATATGCTCCTCCTGCTTACGGCATTTCACGCGCAATATAACTACCATCCTCGCCGCGATGAGAACGACGACCAGCACGCATGTTACAGGTGAATGATTTGGCATCGTGCATGCTGACATTGCGATCCGCAACCAGGAGCAGCAGGTCGTTCGCGACATCACCCGTTACCACGCCTGCATACCCCCAGTGGTAAGGCAAACCAATCTGGTGAATGGTCTTGCCCTCAATCTTTAAGGGTTGCATGCGGTCTGTCACCATTGCCTTTGCCTCGACCTCACCGCGTGCGGTGTTGATGGTAATCCAATCGCCCATGTTGACGCCTTTTTCAGCCGCCAGTTCCTTGCTGATTTCAGCGAATAACTCTGGCTGTAGCTCAGAGAGCCACGGGAGCCAGCGCGACATGGCACCGCCCACATGATGTTCAGTCAGGCGATACGTGGTAATGGCATAAGGATACCTGGGATTCGCGATGCCATGCTTTGGATTATCTGGTCGATCCCAGTATTTCACAACTGGATTGTTCGGCGTTTGCGGGTAGAGCAGGTTGTTGACGGGTGATTCAACTGGCTCATAATGTGTGGGCATTGGACCGTCGGTCAGCCCGGTTGGAGCAAAGAGCCTGCCTCTTCCTTCTGCTAGCATAATGAATGGTTCAGCACCAGAGTGTGCGTCGAGTCCTGTACCATCCATATTAGCTTTCGTAGCAGGTGACTTTGTTACAGGGAAGTCAGGAACATCATAACCACCCCATTGCCCCTTGCTACCATCGTCATTGTCATGCTCCGGGTCCCACCAAATGTATTTCTTGCGCTCCGACCATGGCTTGCCCTCTGGATCAGCTGAGGCACGATTATAGAGAATACGACGGTTCGCAGGCCAGGCAAAGCCCCAATCAAGGCTCACGTAGTCATCAGGATTGCGATGTTTCGAGCGATTATCGCCCTCCTTCGGCATGATGCCACTGAAGATCCAGCAACCACATGCGGTACTGCCATCACCTTTCAGGTCTGCGAACCCCTTGACTACCTTCCCATCGGCAAGTGTATAACCATTGATCTCCTTCACAATATCGTCAACCACGGGTTCTTGCAATTTGCCTTCACGACGATAGTTCCAGGTCAGATTCAGAATAGGCTTGTCGCGTTCCTTCGTGCTGTTCTTATACAGCTCTTTCACACGTTCGTACAGTTCCGCCATGAACCAGTTTTCTGAACGTGCATCATCGGGTGGCTCCACAGCCTTCTCGTGCCACTGGATGAGACGTTGTGTATTGGTGAAACTGCCCTCTTTTTCAACATGTGACGCAGCCGGCAAGTAGAAAACTTCGGTGCCTATCTTCGTTGGATCAACACCAGGACGCTTCCAATACGTTGCGGATTCAATCTCATAGAGATCGCGCACTACCAGCCAGTCCAGTTTCTCCATCGCGGCACGATGAAAGCCAGCATTGACACCACCAGCCGCAGGATTCTGACCGAGGAGGAAGAACCCTTTCACATTTCCATCTTTCATGGAGACAAACATAGCGAGATCGGAGTAGTCATCAACCACTTTCGGGAGATAGTTGAAAGCCCAATCATTCTCTTTCGTGGCGGCATCCCCATACCATGCCTTCATCAAACTGATAAAGTATTCAGGATAGTGGACCCACCAGCCTGTTGGCTGATTGTTGTTCACCCAATAGGTTTGAAGATCGAACTCTTGACGCTGCGCACTGGGCATAGCGAGATAGCCTGGTAACATGTTATACAGTGTTGGGATATCAGTGGAACCTTGTATATTAGCATGGCCGCGCAACGCCAGGATGCCACCACCCGGTCGCCCCATATTGCCTAGCAAGAGCTGCAAAATGCTTGCGGTGCGGATTATCTGCACACCAACAGTATGATGTGTCCAACCGACAGAATAGCTAATATTCGTGGTACGTTCGCGTCCAGAGTTTTTGACTAGTGCATCAGCGATTTTCAAGAAGAGATCCTGGGGGACACCACAAATCTGCTCAACCATCTCTGGTGTGTAACGAGCATAGTGTCGTTTCAGGATTTGAAAGACACAGCGCGGATGCTGCAAGGTTGGATCACGTTGAATCTCCCTGGGATGAGCATTCGGCGTCGTACCTTGCCCTTCCTTAGCACCAGGCAGGATATGTTGCTCACTACTTTGTCCAGCTTCTTGCGCTTTGCTTGAACCTGCTTCCGGCGAGGCTCCTGATTGTTTCTGCTGCTGTGCTGCTCTTTCCTGCGCCTCTTTCTCCTTCTCCGTCAACTTGTACTGCCAACTCTTTATATTATAGGTATGTTTGTCCTTGTCCAGGCCAGAGAAGACACCCTCCAGGTCTTCTGCATCCTGGAAATCGTCGCTCACGATGGCTGCAGCATTTGTATATGCGTGTACATACTCCTTAAAGTAGAGTTCATTCTGAAGTACATAATTGATAAGCCCGCCAAGAAATGCAATATCTGTCCCCACGCGAATAGGAGAATAGATATCGGCCATCTGTGAGGTACGCGAGAAGTGAGGATCGACGTGAATGATCGTCGCACCGCGTTCTTTCGCCGCCATCACCCAACGAAAGCCGACTGGATGACATTCAGCGAAGTTGCTCCCCTGTATTAAAATGCAGTCACTATTCTGTAAATCTTGCAGGAATGTAGTGGCGGCACCACGTCCAAAGCTTGTACCGAGACCCGGCACTGAAGCACTGTGTCAAATACGGGCCTGGTTCTCGATTCCTATCATGCCTAACGCACGAAAGAACTTGGTAATAAGATAGTTCTCTTCATTATCGAGTGTCGCTCCACCCAATGAACCGATGCCTAACGTGTTATTGATGGGGTTTCCATCCGAGTCCTTCTCAGTAAACGTTGCCTCACGTGTCTCATAGGTTAGCTGCGCAATGCGGTTCATCGCCCAGTCCAGTGGCTTATCTTCCCAGTCCTTCGCATAGGGCGCACGGTATTTTACTGTTGTTACACGTCTCTTATTGATATCAAGCTGATAGCTAGCACTCCCCTTGGGGCAGAGGCAGCCACCACTGATTGGGCTATCATAATCGCCCTCAATATCAATGACTTTCCCATCTTTGACATACACACGCTGCCCACAGCCAACCGCGCAATAGGGGCACACACTCCTGAACACTTCAGCGTCATGGATACGCGGTTCGAGATGTTTGCTCCGTTCACTGAGAGGGTTAGGTACGGCACCCACGTGTGTGGAAAGAGTTTCGCTAATAGCATCAGGAGAAAGTCTCTGAGCCAGTTTACCAAATAACGATGCAAATACAGCCATATCTTTTTCTGCTTTCTGTCTGCACAGCAATAACACTGTTAGGAGGGAGACCGCAAGGGTCTCCCTGATCTTTCTACTCACTAATTTACACGCTCTGCCGTGCAGAAAAGTAACTTTGCTATGTTGAAAGACACAGACGCATCACTCATGATAACACGCCTTCTGAACAGTCGATACCCTGATATTGCCACTTTCGTGTTGTTTCAAACGTATAAGAAGGAAGAAGAAATATACTTTTTTCAAAAACTGGGACAAATGGGCCTCTTCGGGACTAGAATGATAGGCCAAGATGCGTTATAATGAGGACGTGGAATATTTTCCGGTCCCATGCTGTTTTCATATGTGTATTTACAAACACACTGAAATAGAATGCATGTCCTTGATTTCCTCCCAGTGACACTTAGTCAAAACACTTCGCTCGTAACGACTTGTTTTTTCTGGGTGTAGGGAACTGACCGGACTGACGAACGACGTATCTTGCTGCTTAGGATACTACTTTTCATGGAGGGCGCACAATGATTGACCTAGAGCGTGCCATGACGGGAACAACGCTTACCTTGAACGATTCAGAAGCTGCGACTGGTCTTGAGAAGCCGTTCGACATTGTTGAACAGCTTTTTCCAAAAGACCTGGATTATACGCAAGAAGATGTGGAAGAGGAGGAAAAAGACGAGCCAGAACTTGAAGAAGATTTGACGAGTTTAGAACCCGCCTCCCTGGAGATGGACGACCTGCCTGATATACAGGAAGACCTGCCACAGGAAACGCGCGAACTGGACACCGAACCTCTCCCAGCCATTCCCGCCGCACTCGTACCAGAACCGGAACCACCCGCACGTCGCACAATGATGCGTCGTCGTCGCTCGGAAGAGCAAGACGAAAACGCAGCCAATTCTACCGATGCTGGCGAATCCGATGCCGTGATGACCTACCTACGTGAGATTGGACGCGTCCCTATGATTACGCATGATCGAGAGATTGATCTTGCCAAACGCATAGAGAATGGTGATCGCGACGCACGCAAACAGTTTGTCCTTGCAAACCTGCGTCTCGTTGTCAGCATCGCCAAGCGATATGTTGGACGTGGCCTCTCGCTCCTGGACCTCATTCAAGAAGGAAACATCGGGCTTATCCGTGCCGTCCAGCGTTATGATTGGCGTCGAGGTCATCGTTTCTCTACACATGCAACATGGTGGATTCGTCAGGCTATCAGTCGTGCAGTCGCAGACAAAGGCCGTACCATTCGCCTTCCTGTCTATGTCAATACCGCATTGAACCGCATTCGTCGTGAGCGTCAACGTCTGTTACAAGAACTGGGACGTGAACCAACCGAGCTTGAACTGGCGGAAGCGACCGGACTTGACCCTATTCGCATGGTCGAACTACAGGCTGCCCCAGGTGCTCCTGTCTCGCTAGAACTTCCCGTCGGCGAGGACGAAGAGCAAGAACTGGGCGATGTCTTAGCCGACACCGAATCAGCGTCACCAGAGGATATCGCAACTACTCAGACACTCAAAGACGAGGTACAGCGCGTCCTCGAATCAGTCCTCACACCACGTGAACAACTTGTCTTGCAGTTGCGCTTTGGCCTCGGCAATGGTCAAGCTCATCCGCTCGAACAGGTTGGACGCGAACTGGGCATTACGCGCGAACGTGTGCGTCAAATCGAAGCTGGGGCATTGGCGAAATTACGCCAACCACCCGTGCTAGATCGCTTGCGTGGCTAGACACGTTAATACAGGAAACGAAAAAGCACTGCGTCAATCGGAGACTCCGATTGACGCAGTGCATTTTCGTTTCCTGTATGTAGCCAACACTCCCGAGCGCAAAACGAATACAGGCGGTCCAGCTGTGAGCAGATAGCGCATACCCAGCCAGCTATCTAAGGGCTGTAAGTAGTAAGGCATAATGTAGGTGAAAAATGCAGATCCTGAAATTACACAGGCTAAGTTGATAACCGGTTTTTTTCTCCGATCATTGTGTTCCCTGAGCAGAAGTGCGGCATGCGCAATTATCCATAGTACAAACCACGCATAGAACCACGGCGTCATTA
>JBBQXY010000250.1:0-5835 GCA_038209195.1 Ktedonobacterales bacterium
TCCTGATGGGAAGTCTCGACTCCCCGCCAGGACAGGCACAAGGCCCCCACATCCACATCCCCTCGTCCCCCTGTCCCTACACACGCCACGCACGCCATTTCATCCTTAAGTGAGTTGTATTGCCCGTAAGGTTACCCTGGGGAGGTGCGGAGAGGCGTAAGAGTAGTGAGCGATAACTATGCGTATAATGATCGTCACCGATCAATATCCACCGATGGTGGGTGGCGTGCCAACCGTGACCCATGGGCTGGCTCACGACTTCGCCGACCGTGGACACCAGGTCTGGGTTGTCGCGCCCAGCCAGGGCGCACGAGATGTACGCCGCCTGGAACACAAGGTACGCGTCTATCGCTTCTCATCGTTTGAATGGCCCACTTACGAAGGCTTACGCATTCCTTTTTTGCCTTTCGTCCCCATTCGCAACCTCTTGAAGAGGAGCGACCCGCATATTATCCATATTCACTCGCCCATTGTGCTGGGCAATATCGCACAGATACTGGCTGGTGGACTGCGCAAACCCGTCATTGCCACGAACCACTACCTGCCCATTAATATGAGTCGGTCACTCGCGGCAGACCCCTTTTTGAGCAAATCGTTCAACAACATCACCTATTCCTACCTGGTGAATTTTTGTAATCGCTTCGAGTACGTCACGGCCCCTACCCTGACCGCTCTCAACCTGCTCTACGAACACGGCTTGCGCGCACCAGCAGGTGTGATCTCCAATGGCATCGACTTGAAGAAATTTACGCCCGGTGAACGCAGCGAACAGGTGCTACAACGCCTCGCTTTACCGCTTGATCGTCCGCTTGTCCTGCACGTCAATCGCCTGAATTACGAGAAACGCGTCGATGTGCTGCTCGATGCCGTCGCCAAAATGACCAGCAATGGTCACATTGCCCTGGTAGGTACTGGCCCTGCCGAGGCCGATTTGCGCGCGCAAGCGGAGCAACTCAACATCTCTGATCGCGTCTCGTTCCTGGGCTTTGTACGCGACGCGGATTTATTGGCCCTGCGCCGTTCGTCAGAACTTTTTGTGATCCCCTCGGAAGCCGATTTACAGAGCCTCGCCACCATGGAGGCGATGGCCTGTGGCTTGCCCGTCATTGCCGCTAACTCCTATGCTTTACCTGAGTTGGTCCATCACGGCGAAAATGGCTACGTCTTCCAGCCAGGGAATGGCGACGAAATGGCGAGTTATATCGATAAACTGCTGGGCGAGCCGACATTGCGCAAAGATATGGGGCAGAAGAGTCTGGAGATTATCGGGCACCACGATCGTACCCAGGTGCTTGATAAATGGGAAGCTCTCTACTGGCGGCTCTCAAACGAATTCGTCGAGGCAAAAGAGCGCAAGCTACAACTGCGTATGGCCCGTAAACGACCAGGCTACATTCCACCCCCCACGCGCCGCCCGCGCATCGTCCGCACAGGTGAATTAACCCTGGACCCCCACCCTAACGAAGAACAGTAGGGTGCCAGCAATAAACTGTAACGCAATACCATGGACACAGTGTAGGGGCCGCTTCAGCGTGTCCACCGCCGCACCTTGCCTGGGAGGCAAGTAATAATCGGCCCACGAATCAGTTTCCACTCCAGCGGCGGTGCAAGAGCCGTGCCATCCGCCGTTCGAAATACCAGCGCACTTCAATACTATGATACTGAAACCAACGTACACAGACAGTCCACCACGAGAGTTGTGGCAGTGGTGGTCGTTTATTGGCGTTTTCAATCAGAACAGGCACAAAGGTTAATTGGCGGGGGCGCTCAGGGGGGATTGTTTCACCCATACAGAAAAATACTCCTTGTTACACATTGATACATTTGCTGCTTCTAGTATAGCTATTCAAGAGATATTTGTCCAGATTCAGTTTGTTATCAGGCTGTGGTAACATAAAGAGTAAAGTATGCTTTGTCGCGTTTAGCGCAATAGGAAGATGGTATAGAGGATGAGTACAGAAAATGATCTTCTCACGGAGAAGATGAACCGCCGCGAGTTTCTCGCACTCAGTGCTTTGGGTGTGCTACCGTGCATGCTGCTTGCTTGCCAGGGTGGGACACCTACGGTGGGCACGACCCCAGTCTCCAGCACAGCGACACCAAGTCCCACTCCTACACGCCCACTAACGCCCACCGATGCTGATTGGAAGATGCTTGCCAACAGCATGCAGGGAACACTAGTGCGACCGAATAGCTCGCAGTATCCGACGGCCATCCAGCTCTTTCAGCCGAGCTTTGACAGCATACGACCAGCGGCGGTAGCCTATTGTGCCTCACCCACGGATGTTGCAACCTGCCTCTCCTTCGTGCGCAAGTTCAACCTTCCCTGTACCACGCGGGCCGGCGGTCACTCCTATGCCGGCTATTCGACGACCACTGGTCTCGTGCTCGACGTTACCCGCATGAACGCGATGAGCGTCAATACAGCAACCGGCACTGCTACCATTGGTGGGGGTGTACGGCTGATCGATCTCTACGCGGAGCTTGCGCAGAGTGGTCTGGTGCTGCCCGGTGGCTCCTGCCCCACTGTTGGCATCGCTGGTCTGACGTTGGGAGGCGGGATAGGCGTTCTCGGTCGCAAGTTTGGTCTCACCAGTGATAGCCTGCTCTCGGCGCAGGTTGTCCTCGCCGATGGTACTCTCCTCACCTGCGATGCAACCCACCACGCTGACCTCTTCTGGGCATTACGCGGCGGCGGTGGCGGCAACTTTGGTGTGGTCACTTCGTTCACCTTTCGCACGTACCCGGTCGCCACGCTCTCAGTTTTTACCTTGAACTGGCCGTGGAGCCATGCCATCGATGTAGTCGATGCCTGGCAAAAATGGGCACCACCTGCGCCAGACGAGCTGTGGTCCAACTGCCTGCTGCTATCCAGCAACGACACATCTGCCGCACCAGTGGCCCGTGTGAACGGCGTCTACGTCGGTGATGTCGCACCGCTGAACGCGTTGTTGCAACGATTGATCAGTCGGATTGGCGTCGCGCCTTCCAGCAGCTACGTGTCAGCGGGGGGAATTCTTGATACCATGATGGATGAGGCAGGCTGTTATGGAAAGACTGTGGCCCAATGCCACCTGCCTAGCCAGAATCCGCAGGGCCAGTTGCAGCGTGATACCTATAAGGCCAGGTCGGATTACTACGCCAGCGCCATATCGCGCCAGGGTATTAGCGTGCTGGTAAACGCGATTGCCCAGCGTCAGGCGTCCTCTACGCTGGGGAAGGGCGGTATCCTACTCGATGCCTGTGGCGGTGCCATCAATCGCGTAGCGGCTGATGCGACGGCCTTTGTTCATCGCGACCAACTCTTCTCCGCCCAGTACTCGGCAAACTGGAGCGCGGGTGCGCCCAGTGCTATCGTCGCCGCGAATGACGCCTGGCTCGCCAGCACCTGGCAGGCCTTGCGTCCCTACGCCAGTGGCACCGCCTACCAAAACTACATCGACCCGCAACTGCCCGATTGGCAGCATGCCTATTACGGTACCAACCTACCACGACTGCAACAGGTTAAAGCGATCTACGATCCCACTAATCTGTTCCATTTTCAGCAGAGTATTCCACTTCCGTCTTAAATATGTTTACTCTCTAGTAGTGGCCTCTTGTTTTTCGCCGCCGGTACTCGTACTCAGCTTTGCTAAGCCATCGGCGATAGCCGTTGCTACCCCCGTCTCCGCCGTTTGGCGGGCAACGCGCAGAGCATTCTTAATGGCCTTGGCCTTCGAGCGACCATGGGCGATAATAGCCGCACCATTGACGCCTAGCAGCGGCAAACCGCCGTACTCGGCATAATCCAAGCGTTTACCCATGGTGCGCAAGTCTGAACGCAACACGGCACCAGCGATTTTGTTGGGCAGTGACCTGGTCATTTCAGCGCGCACCAGTCCTAACAATGTTTCAGAAAGGCCCTCGCTGACCTTGAGCACCACGTTGCCCACAAAGCCATCGCACACCACCACATCCACTGTGCCAGCAAAAATATCGCGCCCCTCGACGTTGCCGATAAAATGCACACCCATGGTAGAGGCGTTCGCCTTGAGTAATTGGTGGGCATCTTGCACCTGCTGATTGCCCTTGCCCTCGTCCTCGCCATTAGCCAGCAGCCCTACCTTGGGTGACGAGATATGCTGGATGCGCTCCATATAGATAGAACCCATCAGGGCAAATTGTTGCAAATATTCCGGCTTGCAATCTGTGTTGGCCCCCATGTCGATCACCATACAGATGCCATCTTTTGTGGGCAAGACTCCCCCTAACGCGGGCCGTTCAACCCCGTGCAAGCGTTTCAGCACGAAGAGAGAAGCCGCCATCATCGCGCCACTGTTGCCAGCCGAGACCGCTCCCAGCGCCGACCCATCCTTGACCAACTCAACCGCTCGCACCATTGAGGAGTTTTTCTTCTGGCGCACCGCCTTAGCAGGATTATGTTCATCCATGGGGATAATTTCATCAGTATGGATGATGGGTAGGTCAAGCCCTGTGGTGTCGTGCTTCGCCAATTCAGCGCGGATAGCTGCTTCGTTCCCCACCAGATAGACGCCAATGGTATATTCACGAGCAGCTTGCACGGCCCCTAATACGATCTCGCCTGGGGCGTTGTCACCACCCATCACATCCAGAGCCACGCGAACGGTTGCGCTCATCGCACTTTCCCTTCCGGCTCGCCAATGGTCGCTTTCACCAAATCTACCAGTTTGTCCAGGTCGAATGGCTTATACACAATTTGCACAACCCCCGCCTCGCGAAACTCCACTTCCTCTTTGTCCGCCCCTAGAAATGCTGTCACCACGATCACCGGTATTTGGCGGTCGATGCCCATCGACAACAGTTTCAGTTCGTCTTTCCCATCCAGATAGGGCATCATCAGGTCAAGCAAGATGAGGTCTGGTTGGTGTTCGCGCACAGCATCATAAAAACGCAGGCTTTGCGTCGTCATAAATGTTTCATAGCCCTCGTCCGCTAGAGCCTCGGTCAGCAGATCAGCAATCGTTGGATCATCATCCATGATCAGGATTTTTTTTGCCATTATACCATCTCATCTTCTAATCAAATATCAGGGTAGGTTCGGGCTAGTTGCACGATGAACCTATCCACTCTTTCCACACAAGCATATCTTATTATAACATCGCACCGCCGAATATGTCTGCTGACAATGGTGTTTTTTCATCAATATAGGACTATGGGAGTGAAGATGTGATTTGTGGTATAACTACCTCTAAGAGCCAATGGCATGGTACAAAAGTCTCTTCTCCTCCGCATCATAGGTACAAATGCTTACCCACTTCGTCATACTTACTGAGTAGGGAGATAGATTTCGTACCTATTCACCGCTACGATGGGTTACTCACATTGTGCTGGAACGTTGATGAGAAAAAGAACGCTAAAACACTGTATTACACACCATGCGCCATTTTGATACGACGCAAGTAGATGCATGGATTAAAGGAGTTTTTGTTGATGGCTGACCTGAAAGAAAGCGTATTTGAAAATAATGCGGCGCGGTATTACGATCAAGCCACGCTGCCACCAAATACTCCAGGCCAGTCCCATGAAATGCCTTCTTTGCAGCAAGCACTACCGAAACGGCAATTTGTGCGTCCTATGTTTCAGATTACAGAGCCAAGCTATTCCATCAAACCAGCAGGTATACCGCCAACAAAGCGGCAATTTGCAAGGACACCAGCGTCATTTGCTCCAAAAATATCATTGCCAATACATCCGTCTACCGTAACAACACCTACCGCGATAGCGGCAGTTCCGCCGCCTATAACATCTGGCATGCGGCAAGTACCAGTCCTTGCCGCACCAGCGTCTTTTGGCTCGCCAATGTCGCCCGTCGCT
>JBBQXY010000251.1:0-5513 GCA_038209195.1 Ktedonobacterales bacterium
CTTGTCCCTACACACGCCACTCCCAACCTTATTTGAAATGTATTGAGCACAAGGCCCCCCATCGACCGCCACGTCCGCCCCTTGTCCCTACACACGCCACTCCCAACCTTATTTGAAATGTATTGAGCACAAGGCCCCCCATCGACCGCCACGTCCGCCCCTTGTCCCTACGCACTCCTCAACTCGCGCTGCAAAAAAAGAAATGTACTCTTTGTTCATATTAAATCAGCCATGTTATTGAGACGGTATATCATTGACAATGGGCATATTTCTATGGTATGCTTTTGCTATCGATACATGGTATCATTATTAGGAGGGATGGTTATGTTTAGGGTAAGAAGAGCGGTGGGATGGCTTATTTTTTCTCTTGTGATTTTAAATATGCTTGGTGCTTGTGGCAGTAGTGTTACGGGCAGTGGGAATACAGCTTCTTCGTCGTCGGTTATTAACGTGGTGGCGGCTGAGAATTTTTATGGGGATATTGTTAAGCAATTGGGGGGTAGCCATGTTTCCGTCACAAGTATTATCTCTGATCCGAATGTTGATCCGCACGAGTACGAGTCCAGTGTGGCGACAGGCATTACTGTGAGCAAGGCGCAATTGGTGATTGAGAATGCTGGTGGCTATGATAGTTGGATGGATCGCTTGATCGCCGCTTCACCCAATAGCAATCGCATTGTTTTGAAAGGGTATAATACAGCACCGACGCTATTGCCTGAGAATGAACATGTCTGGTATAGTGTTGACAATGTTGCTGTGATTGCGCAAGCGATAACAAACGACTTGAAGAAGCTGGACCCGGCGGCGGCTGCCACTTTTGACCATAATCTGAGCGTGTTTCAGCAGTCGTTGACGCCGATCCGGCAGAAGATTAGCGCGATCAAAGCAAAGTATCATGGTACGCCAGTAGGTCTAACCGAGAGTATTTATCTGTACCAGACGGGGCCGCTCGGCCTCAATGTGCTGACACCCTTTGCGTTTCAGAAGGCCATGGCTGAGGGTAACGACCCGCCTGTCGCAAGCGTCATCAGCGCGGAAAATCAGATCAATCAGCATCAGATCAAAGTTTTGATTTATAATGAGCAAACGGTCACGCCATCCACGACCAAATTGGAGCACTATGCGCAGCAGCAGCAGATACCGATTGTGCCAGTTACGGAAACAATGCCAGCCACGAAGACGTATCAGACATGGATGCTTGACCAGTTGAATGCCCTGGAGCAGGCATTGGGCCAGTAACATTTTGAAGGACAAGAAGAGCAGTATTATGGAGCAAGAAGCAGTCATTACACTAGAGCAAGTCTCTATTCGTCTAGGTGGGCGTGCCATCTTAGAAGACGTGAATATGACCGTGCGCGAGGGAGAGTTCATTGTGATGCTGGGTCCTAATGGGGCTGGCAAAAGCACTTTACTCAAGCTCCTGTTGGGTTTGCTCAAACCAACCACAGGGATAGTGCGTGTACTGGGGAAAACACCACGGCGGGGCAACGAAGCGATTGGTTACGCGCCGCAGCACCGAACATTGGAGGCCGATCTGGCCTTACGGGCGCGTGACGTGGTTGGTTTTGGCCTCGACGGTCATCGTTGGGGGACTGGCTTCCCCAGTGCGCAACGACGTGCTTTGATAACCAAGGCATTACAGGAGGTCGACGCGTGTGACTTCGCGGATGCTCCTGTCGGGCAACTCTCAGGTGGAGAGCAACAGCGATTGTTAATTGCGCAAGCATTGCTGACGAATCCGCGCTTGCTGCTAATGGACGAGCCACTGGCAAACCTGGATATCAGCCACGAGCAAGAGATTGTAACGCTGATCGCCAATATTGCGCGAGCGCGTAATGTGGCAGTGATACTGGTTTCGCACGACGTCAATCCTCTGTTACCCGTGGTGGATCGTGTGATCTACATGGCCAATGGTCATAGTGCCATCGGCACGCCTGATGAAGTGATTACCAGTGGCACGCTGACGAAACTGTATGGCTCACCTGTTGAGGTGGTGCAAGCCCTGGGGCGCGTCTTCGTGGTAGGCGCGGAGACGTAGGAAGGCTGTCAAGATGCAATTGATGGGTAGGGCCGGACGCCCACAAGGGGCGTCCCTACAGGTCAGGATTTCGCCACCTCATTAGGAAGGCCGATAGAGAGAATGTTTGACATTTTACAATATCCTTTTATCCAGAATGCTTTCTTGGCGGGGGCTTTTGTGGCGGTGGTAGCCGCGATCACGGGCTATTTTTTGCTGGTGCGCGGCCTCACCTTTGCCGGTCATGCCTTATCGCACATTGGTTTTGCTGGCGCGGCTGGCGCGGTCCTGCTCGGTATTGATCCAGTGATTGGGCTGCTTGTCTTCACCATTGGCGCGGGTATTGCCATTGGCGTACTAGGTAAAGAAATTCGTGAGCGCGATATCGCTATCGGCATCATCATGACGCTGGCATTGGGTCTGGGTGTGCTTTTTCTCTCCCTCTACAGTGGTTATGCCGAACGGGCTTATAGCATTTTGTTTGGCACGATCGTGGGCATCAGCCAGAGCGATGTGCTGGTGACAATCATTTTCAGCGTTCTGGTTATCGGAGCATTATTGGCACTTTTCCGACCCTTGCTATTCAGTTCGTTTGACCCTGAAGTGGCAGAAGCGCGGGGGGTGCCTGTGCGCTTGCTGGCGATTGTCTTTCTGGTGCTTGTGGCCATTACGGTTTCGATGTCGGTGCAGATCGTGGGAATTTTGCTCATTTTTACACTGCTTGTCGGGCCAGCGGCTACGGCGGTGCGCCTTGTGCAGCGACCCATGTGGGCCATTCTGTTAGCAATCGTCTTAGGCTTGTCCTACACCTGGCTGGGCATATTCTTGGCGGCGAATGGCACCTGGCCGGTCAGCTTTTACATTGCAACCATTTCCTTTGGCGTGTATCTGCCGGTGCGCTTCTTATCGCCTTTGTGGCGCGGACGCCGGACGCCTGCGCAACACGTTAGCAGACAAGAGCCTACCAGCAGCAGATTTATGCGGGAGCCAGAGGCTGAAACGCAGACGACTGGACAGTTGCCGGGTTCTTCCCATTGAGAGGTGAGCTATGTTAGCACTGTTTCGATTTGATTTTGGGCAAAATGCCTTTTTGGCGGGTACGATTGTGGCCATTGTAGCGGCCATCATCGGCTACTTTGTGGTGCTGCGCGCTCAGGCCTTCGCGGGACACGCGCTCTCACATATTGGCTTCGCGGGTGCGACGGGCGCGGCCTTGCTGGGTGTCAGTTCCTTGCTGGGTATGTTTGCCTTGACATTGTTGGCGGCATTGGGTATGGGAGCGTTGGGCAAACGGGTGAGCGGACGGGATGTAGAGATCGGCATGGTGCTCTCCTTTGCGCTCGGCCTCGGTGTCCTATTTCTCAGTCTGTACACGCAATATTCTAGCCAGACGGTGGGTGTGCTCTTCGGCTCGATTCTCAGCGTGTCACGGAGAGATGTGCTGGTGACGCTCTATTGTGGCTTGGGCGTGCTGCTCGTGATGGCTTTTGTGTTCCGGCCCTTGCTCTTCGCCTCGATTGATCCAGAGGTGGCACGGGCACGCGGAGTACCTGTTGACTTGCTCTCCATCATCTTTATGCTTTTGCTGGCGATAACGGTGGCTGAGGCGATACAGGTTGTTGGTGTGTTGCTGGTCTTTGCTCTGCTGATTGCACCTGCTGCCACCGCTGAACTATGGACGCGTCACCCCCTCACGACGGTTGCGCTCGCGGTGGGATTGAGCCTGGCCTTCACCTGGGGCGGCCTTGAACTGGCTTTTAATAGCACCTGGCCGGTCAGCTTTTATATCGCGGCGCTCTCGGCGCTTTCGTATCTCAGCTCGTTTGGTGTTGCACGTCTGCGCTCACTGCGTACCCCACGCATCCACCGAGATATGCCGCATCCCAGTCGCGAATGCGCTTAATACTAGAAACTGATGCGGAAACCGACCTGATGCCCCACCCCCCTGATGCCCACAAGGGGCATCACTACATTTTGAAATCGGTGGGCATTCAGGTTTCCGAATCAGGTCTTAGTAACAGGAATACTGAAAGGAAGAGGTGAGGAAAGGTGATAGAGGAGAAAATTTTAGCTGCCTTTGAAGAATCATGTCAGCGCAATACACGTCCACGGCGACTTATCGCGGAGCGACTGATAGAGCTTGCCGCCAGTGGAGCCGATTTCACGGCTGATGATCTGTGGCAAGACTTGCGCTTAGTAGAACCACATTTAGGACGTGCTACGCTGTATCGCTCGCTGGAGATGCTGGTGCATGCTGGTTTATTAGATCGTGTCGAGTTTGCCGATGGGACGCACCACTATCGTGTCTGTGGGGGTACCCACCATCATCATTTGACGTGTACAAGTTGCCACAAAGTCGTGGAGGTAGATTTTTGCCTGCCCCCAGCCCAGTTTGCCGCCCTCAGCCATGAGACCAATTTTGAAATTGAGGGGCATACGATTACGTTTTTTGGTCGGTGCGAGGAGTGTCAGAGGCGGAAATGAGAGGAGTTTTCCTACACCAATTGGGAAGGATGGTCTAGTTTATTTCAACGGAAGGGATGTCTATGATACAATGGGGCAAGGTAGCGTGAACAAGGGGCAGGGTGAAATGCCTACGTTACCACAAGCCCAAATATTACCCAACTAAAAGGAGTTATTGCATGCACGTTAAACTTGATGTTCTTAAAGAAAAAGGTTTTGCCGTTTTGCGCGACTATGAGGGTCCCCAAGTTCCTGAAAAGGAATGGGCGGGCCTCGAATATATGGACTGGAAGAGCGGTGGCGATACCAACTTTGCCCCTATAGCCTCGGCCTTTGGCGAAATGGAATGCCGAGGATTTTGGGATCATGGGAAATCTGACAAAGATGGTATGTGGACGAAGAATGCTGAAGTATGCCCCACATTAGTGGAGTGGACAAAGAACGTGAACGCGAACTATGGACGTGTTCGCATCATCAAACTCAATCCCAATACGTATGAGGAAGCTGTCCATAATTTGCACCTTGACGACAACAACCGACTCAATCCTGATGGAGATGGCTGGGTTGTACGTGCTTGGCTGCAACTGACTGATAACCCCAATTCATATATGATTCTGCGCGAGGACAAGGATGATCCTGCGACCGAGACGCGGACTGCTCTGCCACGGAATCGCCAGATGGTGATCGACTCTCAGCGTCTCTGGCATGCCACATGGCATCCAGGGCCGGAGCCGCGCTACGCTCTGATTGTCTCCTTCGAGAGCGGCGAGGCTTTAGAGCATTGGATGGAGAGCCAGGGCGCAACCGCTCAGGTTCATTAAGACCTACCTATTGTATGACAAGGACCTGATGCCCACAAGAGGCAATACATTTCAAATAAGGCCAAATTCAAGGCGTATGAATGGTCTGTAGGGGCCGATAAATCGGCAGGCGGGACGGGCCGATAAATCGCGCCCTACGATTGCTTGCTTCACATCCTTATTTGAAATGTATTCTCATGCTTACAACGGGATATTGCCGTGCTTTTTGGGCG
>JBBQXY010000252.1:0-5502 GCA_038209195.1 Ktedonobacterales bacterium
CTCAGAATGACAAGGCTGCGGCTCAGAATGACAAGGCTGGGCTCAGAATGACAAGATGGCACTGAGGATGACAAGGGCTGGGCTCAGAGCACGGAGATTCTTCGCTGCGGCTCAGAATGACAAGGCTGGGCTCAGAATGACAAGATGGCACTGAGGATGACAAGATGGCACTGAGGATGACAAGGGCTGGGCTCAGAGCACGGAGATTCTTCGCTGCGGCTCAGAATGACAAGGGCTGGGCTCAGAATGACAAGGCTGCGGCTCAGAATGACAAGGCTGGGCTCAGAATGACAGGGCTTCTCTGCAAATGTCTGCTCCTACTTTCCATTGTTGGCACCGATAGAGACAACAAGATATAATAGGGGCAACCGTAGGATGCAATTTATGGGAGTGCAGGAGTTTTTTGTTATGGTGGACTCACAGCGTTTTCTTGTTCGTTTCTGGGGGGTGCGTGGTAGCTATCCCACGCCGGGGGCGCATACTGTTCGCCATGGGGGCAATACCTCTTGTATTGAGGTGCGGGTGGGTGATCATCTCCTCATCCTTGATGCTGGCAGTGGCATGGTGCAATTGGGTGAGGACTTGTTGGAGCACTTGGAGGGGCCAACGCTGCACGTTTCCGTTTTGATTACCCATGCTCATACCGACCACCTGATTGGCCTCCCTTTCTTCGCTCCCATGTTCGATAGTCGCGCCGATATTGATTTCTTTGGCCCAGCACTGGCTGGACGCGATATCGAGCAAATTGTAACCCCCGTTATGTCTCCGCCGTATTTCCCTGTAGAGATGCGCAAGTTGCCCTCGCGGCGCACGTTTCATACTATACATAGCGACCAATATATTCTCTGGCCGCATAGCGACGAGGGCAAGCCCAGTATTGTTGCCGATTCACAGGCAGCGCAGGACGCGGAACTGTGTGTCTCGATCAAGTTTACGCAGAGTCACCCCCTGAATGGGGCTATTTTGTATCGTATCGACTATGCTGGTCGTTGTGTGGTATATGCGACAGATGTGGAGTGGCACGATGAAATTGATGCTGAATTTTTAGCTTTCGCGGAGGGCGCGGATTTGCTCATCCACGATGCACAATATACGACCGAGGATTATCAGCAAACGAAACATGGCTTTGGTCATAGCACAGTTGCTATGGCTACTAAGGTCGCCAAGGCGGCCCATGTGCAAAAATTGATGTTATTTCATCACGAACCAAAATATGATGACGCGAAACTGGATGCCATGGAGGTGGAGGCGCGCAAAGACTTTGCCTGTACCTATTCCGCCTGCGAAGGGATGGAGATTGATCTTCTAGCATCTAATTACTAGTGTTCTGTCAGACTTCATATGGAAAGCGGGGTTGCAAGGGGCGGTAGCCCCTTGACTGGGTTCTAGGGCTGTGCCCTAGATTCCCTCCCTTCACCGCCGCCGTAGGCGGCATCAAAAGAGAACTAAAGAGAGGGCTTTCATGGCAATAAATGTTCTATTGGCTTTAATGGTGATCCTATCCTTTCTCATCGCGATCCCACTGCACGAGTTTGGTCACGCGTTGATGGCCTCCTGGCTGGGCGATAAAACGCCGCGCAGCGAAGGGCGCATGAGCCTCAGTTGGCGCACCCATCTTGACCCGCTGGGAACCATTATGTGTGTGGTAATGGCCTTCCAGCCCGGCCTTGCCGTTGGTTTAGGTTGGGGCAAACCCGTCAAGCCCGATCCGTGGAAGTTGCGCGTAGGGCCAAATATTGGTTTGTTGATTGTCGCGGTGGCGGGTCCCATCTTTAGTTTGCTGATTGGCCTGCTGGTCGCGCTGCTGATACGCTTCCTACCGTTGGTCTTGTTTGCCACTCCTTTTACCTTTCGTATTCTGCAATTTATGGTCGTCTTTGCCAGCGTGAATATTGGTTTGACGCTACTCAACATAATTCCGCTCTATCCGCTCGATGGTTATCAGATTCTGTATACGCTCTTGCCCAGCCGACAGGCCGTGCAGTTTGCCAAATCCGCGGCGTATGGGCCACTGCTCATCCTGGCTCTCTTCTTCCTATTGCCGTTCCTGGCGCAGTTATCCGGCCTGGGCAATTTCCCATTGTTCCAGCTTCCCACCTATTTCTTGTTGTGGACGTTGAATATCATTAATGCGGTGACGGGGCCGCTGCCCATTCCGGTGCAGAACATCTACCTTTTTTAGGGCTTGATGATAAGGAAGAGATTGTCTACGATAAGCTATCGCCTGGGGCAGGTGCGTCAACAACTTGGCTTTGTTGCCCCGCTATCGGCAGCGGAGTATGAGATAGTGGCGCGATTCCTGCCAGACGCCGCGTTGCCGCTTTTTCACAGCATGTCCCCTGCCGATCAACGGCACTCGCTGCGGGTCTGCCAGGGGCTACAGGCGCGAGGTTGCGCTGAGATGGATATGCTGGCGGCGGCATTATTACACGATGTGGGGAAAGCCCAGGGACGCGTGCCTTTCTGGACACGCCCGGTGATTGTGGTGGGAAAATTGCTGTTCCCGCGACTCCTGCTACGCGTAACCGTGTATCCTCACGAGGGGCGTCCACTGTCGCGCTGGCGACGTGCGCTCAGTTATGCCTGGTACCATGCCGAGGTGGGTGCTGCACTGGCGGCTCAGGCTGGGCTATCAGAGCGAGCCGTGCTGTATATTCGCACCCATCACCAGCCACAAGGGCCTGCGCGGGAATTACATGCAGTAGACGAGGTATCATAAAGAATGCTAGAGCAAGTCGCGACCCCCTCAGACATGGCAACGGGACGCCCCGAAGCCGGACGCCCACAAGGGGCGTCCCTACATGATGGTATGGCCCCACCCCATCACATGAAGATTGATGATCCAGTAGAGACAACGGAACGCCCCGAAGCCGGACGCCCACAAGGGGCGTCCCTACATGATGGTATGGCCCCACCCCATCACATGAAGATTGATGATCCAGTAGAGGCAACGGAACAGACACGCTATGTTGTGCATCTTCCTATTTTTGAAGGGCCACTTGACTTGCTTTTGCATTTGATTGAAAAGCGGCAGATGGAGATTACCACCATCTCATTGGTGACAGTGACCGATCAATATATGGCCTATTTGCGGCAATGGGAGGTGGAACAGTTGCCCCTGGCGAATATGGCGGCCTTTGTTTCTATTGCTGCTCGCCTGCTCTTTATCAAATCGCAGAGTCTTTTGCCACGTACTGCCAAAGAAGAGTTGGGTGACGATGGTGAGAGCGCGGCGGTGATGGCGGACGAATTGCGGCGTCACTTGCTGGAATATAAGGCTGCGAAGGAGATTGCCTATCACCTGCGCCAGCGTGAAGAGGCTGGTTTACAGACTTATGGGCGTTCGGGGTTGCTTGCCGGTATCGAGACACAACTGACGTGGACACCGCCCACTCTTGTCGGTTTGGAAGCGCAAGCACTGGCCCAGGCCTTTCAACGCCTGTTAGTATTACGCTCAAAGGACGAGGCCAATGGGGCAGACTTGCTCCCTCTGGCACGTGTGCGTGTGAGCGAGCGCATCGCCGAAATCGCCAGTTTTTTGCGTCTAAAGCCCACCGTGCTGCTGAGCGAGGTTATTGAAAACGAACATTCCCGCTTGGTTATCATTGTGACCTTTCTCGCCGTGTTGGAGATGTGGAAGCACGCCCGTATCGCCGTGAAACAAGAGGACCTGCTCGGCCCTATCCTGCTGGAACGCGGCGAACGCTGGGATGAGGATTTGCAGATAGAGGAATAGGGATCATACCTAAGAGGCTTCCCAAAAATAGGGTTTGTGAATTATTGCGAATGATGCGAGGGTGGCTACCAGGGCGACCGCGAGGGTCGCCCCTACTATACGACGATGCCTGTTTTGCACGAGATGTGTGTATAGTAGGGGCGACCCTCGCGGTCGCCCTGGTAAAAATGCATGGGCGGCAACAAAAAACTTGACAGCCATTGACTCACATTTTATAATGAAAGAACAATAAAGTTTCTGTTATGGCCTATTTTTGTGGTCAAGTTGCTTGCGGTGGGTGAGCAGAAGTGTTCGGACCGCACTGATTATAGCAAACAGTATCGTATATACCACTTGTAAGGAGATAGAACGTTCATGGAAGAGGCTCAGGAGTTACCTCAAACTGAGGGGGCCGTTTCGGCTGAGGGGACTAAAATCGCGGAACTAGAGGCGCAGTTGGCGCAGGCACGCGCGGAGGCGAGTGACAATTGGAATAGATTTTTGCGCGAACGTGCCGATATGGAGAACTTCCGCAAACGCCAGGAGCGCGTGTTGACCGACCGCGTACAACAGCAAAAGAAGGCAATGCTGCACAAAATGCTGGGCGTGCTGGATAACGTTGAGCGCGCATTAGTGTATCAAGATACGTTGAGTCGGCAGGATTTACAGCAGGCTCTGCGCATGGTGCAGTGGCAAATGAATGAAGTTATGCGGGGCGAGGGCTTGAATCCGGTACCAACCGTGGGCGAAGCCTTCAATCCCTATCTTCACGAAGCGATTGAGGCTGTCGAAGGTAGTGACCAGCCCGAAGGAACCATCGTCGAAGAAGTACTCAAAGGCTATACTCTTGGTGATGAGACACTGCGTCCAGCCCGTGTGAAGGTCAGTATGGGAACAAGCAGTAATAAGCAGTAATGTGGGTCTTTTACAGAATGGATATGCCTGCTTTGGCATAACAAGCAGAGGGCTGCGCTATGGATTATAAAGATTATTATAAGATACTCGGCGTCGCACGAACGGCCAGTGCGGACGACATCAAAAAGGCGTTTCGCAAACTGGCGCGCAAGTATCACCCTGATGTGAATCCCGGTGACAAGAAGTCAGAAGCGAAATTTAAAGAGATCAATGAAGCTTACGAGGTGCTCTCGGATAGTGACAAGCGCCATAAATATGACACGCTGGGTCCAAATTGGCAAGAGCAGTTTGGCCCTTCGGGCTTTGGGGGAGCGACACGGCGTCCCTCTGGCTTTGGCGGTCGCCCCTCGTCCTCGGCCTACGATTTTGATGCCAGTGGACCAGCCTTTTCCGACTTCTTTGAGGCATTGTTTGGTCGCACGGGCAGTGCTACAGGTGCTACAGGTGCTACGGGTACGCGTGGTTCACAAACTGGCCCACAAAGTGGCTTTCGAGAGGATTTGCGCAAACGTACGGGTGATAACATTGAGCAACCTGTCGAGGTAACGCTACAAGAGGCGTATATCGGTGGCACGCGTACCTTCAATATCCAGTCCACGGAGGTCTGTCCCATTTGCAAAGGCACTGGCGAAATAGCGGGAAAAGCCTGTACGAACTGCGCTGGTCAGGGCTTTCTACCGCGCAATAAACGCATACAGGTCAAGATCAACGCGGGTGTGGATAATGGCTCCAAGATACGAGTGGCAGGAGAGGGACAGCCCGGTATGGGCGGTGGCCCACGCGGCGACCTCTACCTGGTAATCAGCGTCAAGCCCGATCCCCTCTTTGAGCGCAAAGGCGATGACCTCTACGTCGATATTGATGTCGAGCTG
>JBBQXY010000253.1:0-5502 GCA_038209195.1 Ktedonobacterales bacterium
TCACTCCCTTTGGTCTACCGGTTGAGCCAGAGGTATAAATTGTATAAATCATGTTGTCGGGCGACACATTACAGACTGGATTGGTACTCTCCTCATCAGCAACCTGCTCCCACACTGTATCCAGGCAGAGCACCTTCGTAGCAATAGGTGTGGAGGGCAAGAACGTTACCAAAGCTTGTTGGGTAAGGATGAGCGGAGCTTGCATATCTTCGAGCATAAAGGCCAAACGATCTTTGGGAAATTTGGGATCAAGGGGAATATACGCCCCACCAGCCTTCATGATACCCAGCAACGCAATCACAAGCTCGAACGAGCGCTCCATACACAGTCCGACCAATGTCTCAGGACCAACACCTAGACGCCTTAGATGGTGCGCCAGTTGATTCGCTCGCTGATTAAGTTCCGCATAGGTCATACGCTGATTGTTGAAGATGAGTGCTATCGCCTCTGGTTGCTGCTGCACTTGCTCTTCAAACAGGGAATGCACGTACTTATTGTCAGGATACGCTGTCTGTGTGGCATTCCATTCCACCAGAATCTGCCGTTGTTCCTGCGGTGTCAGGATGGGCAGATCAGAGATAGGCTGTCCTGGATCATCTACAATAGCTTCGAGCAAGACTTGCCAGTGTCCTGACATACGCTCAATAGTGGCTTCATCAAACAGGTCGGTATTGTACATGAAGCGACCGATGAGACCCTCTGGTCGGTCATCAAGTTCAAGGTACAAGTCGAATTTGGCTGTACCAACGCGCACATCCATCTGTGTCAAGGTCCAGCCTGATGGTAGAATAGGTAGTGGTGGCTCAAGGGTAATTAATGCCTGAAAGAGCGGATTTTGACCGAGATTGCGTTCCGGCTGCAATTCTTTCACCAGATACTCGAAAGGCACATCTGGATTCGCCAGGGCTTCGAGTACCACTTCGCGTACTCGTGGCAGTAATGCTCGAAAAGTAGGCTTGCCAGAAAGGTCGGTACGCAGGACGAGCGTATTCAGGAAAAACCCCATCAATTTCTGTACTTCTGCATGCTTGCGCCCGGCTGTAACTGTGCCAAGCAGCATATCTTCCTGTCCTGTATAGCGATAGAGCAGTGTTTGAAACGCGGCCACCATAGTCATGTAAAGCGTGACACTTTCCTTGTTACTCAGGGTTTTCAAAGCGTCGGTTAGTTGTCGAGAGAGTGCGAAGGGACGCATCGACCCCCGATGTGTATCTAGTGGTGGTCGTGGATGGTCGATGGGCAATTCCAGGGATGTGGGAGCTTCGGCAAGTTGTTGCTTCCAGTAGGCAAGTTGTTTCGCAATGGCGTCCCCTTGTATGTATTCACGCTGCCACTGGGCATAGTCAGAGTATTGAATGGGCAACTCTGGAAGTGGTGAAGGTCTTCCAGCTACGAATGCCTCATAGAGTGTTCGTAGTTCTGGTGGGAACACCTGATAGATCGCCACTCCGTCAAAGATGATGTGATGCAGAGTTAAAAATAAACGATACTCTTCATCGCCGTAGCATATGAGCGTGGGACGCAACAAAGGGATGTTGCTAAGGTCAAAAGGCACACTCGCTTTCTCCAGCACAATGCGTACCGCCTCTGCCTCGCGTTCCACTCTGGGTAGGTGTCGCAGGTCTACCGTGTGAAGCTGCAGTGAGAAGGGAGGGTGAACCACCTGAACCGGCACTCCGTCCACTACTTGAAAGCTGGTGCGCCAGATTTCGTGACGCCTAATGAACTCGTTCAAACTTTGCTCAAGTGCAACTACATTGATCGTACCAGGTAGGTGAATAGTGACACATTCGTTATAAACAGGCGTATCTGGTACGAGTTGATCCAGGAGCCACAACTGTTGCTGACCATAGGATAATGGCGCGTTGCCTTCCGTTGTACGACGGGGAAGGGAAGGAGTTATTGCAGTGGACTGGGCGAGATTCCCTTGTATATATTTTTCTAACAAAGCACGTTTAGCATCCGAGAGCTTCGGCGTATTGTGCATCACTTCGTTTCCATTCATTTTTAGGGTAAAAAGGTTACGGGTAAGGCCATCAGGCCACGCAGTCCAAGATTTTCACGCCAGCGAATAGGGGTAGGCTTGAGTTGCAAATTCTGCATGCGTTGCAACACACTGGCGAAGGCCACTTGTCCCTCGATGCGTGCAAGTGGTGCTCCAAAGCAGAAATGACTGGCCCATGCGAATGCGACATGCCTATTGTCCTGTCGGGCGATGTCTAACACGTCGGGATCAGGAAAACGTTCCGGGTCGCGGTTGGCGGCTCCCATTACTGCAATGACTGCCTGTCGCTTGCGAATATGCTTGCCTCCCAATTCTACATCTTCGGGTGCCAGCCGTGCCGTATGCTGGCTTGGACTCTCGAAGCGTAGGAGTTCCTCTACTGCAAGAGGAATGAGTGAGGGGTCCTGGCGTAACCGCTCCAACTGGTCGGGATGGCGCAAGAGCGAAAAGAGACCGTTACCGATCAGATTAGTGGTTGTCTCCTGCCCACCTACCATCGTCACAATCGTATTAGCCACTACCTCCTCCTCACTAAAACGGTCGCCATCAACCTCAGCTGTGAGATAGGCGTGAATCAAGCCATCACGAGGATTCCTGCGTTGTTCCACAATGGCAGCCCGGAAGTAGTCGGTCATTTCCTCCAGGCTACGAATGGCTTTGGTGGCGTGATCAGGATTATGCTGGAAATTGCCCAACACCTGGGCGAAATCGGCTGACCAGGCTGTCAGTTGCCGCCAGTCGGAAGTAGGTACACCCAGCAACTCAGCCGTCACGATAGCAGGCAAGGGATAGGCCAGATCAGCGATTACATCCATTTCGCCTTTATCCTGTACCGCATCCAGCAGGCTAGAGGTGATTTGTTGGATATGTGTACGCAGTCCTTCCATCCGCCGAGCCGTAAATGCTTTTGAAGCCAGTCCACGGACTCGACCATGAGCAGGTGAATCCAGGAAGAGCATTTGCTTCACCATCACCTTTGCTAATGGAGTCAACGTTGACAAACCCAGCGCAGTTAGCTGTTCTGGTGTAGGAGTGCGATTGGCTAAGAACCTGTGAAAGACCGTTTGCACATCGGTATAGCGCGTAACGACCCAGGCGTGCAAGTAAGGATCCCAGTGTACCGGGTCTTCGCTGCGTAGTCTATGATACAAAGGATAGGGATTGGCTAGCACCTCCGGGTCCAGTAAGTGATACAGACTCAAGGGTTGCTCCGCCTGATTCCCCCGCGATGAAGTTCCTGTTTGTATGCTCATAAATATCCCTCCAACTATACAAGGCGTAGTTTATGCACTTGCGTCTGTATGCCACGTTCATCCAAAAGGCAAGATTTACATGCTCTAGCCCATGTCTTGCGTGAGTTTTCCAAAGTCCCCTCACTATAACAGGCTCAGAGCCTCTTCATCGCTCATAGACTCCAGTTTTATCAAAAGCAATTGTTCGATCTCAGCAGAGAGAAGCCTTACTGTGGGCGCATTGAAGATGGTGCGCAAGGGAATTTCGACTCCAAATGCTTCCTGAAGACGAATGATAACCTGCGTACCTAGCAGAGAATGTCCACCAAGCAGAAAGAAGTTATCATCAACGCTGATCTGTTGCATAGCGAGTAGCGTGACGACGATGGCAGCGACACGCTCTTCGATAGGCGTGCCAGGTGCTGTGAAGCTACTTTCTCGTAGCGTATTCGTCATCTGTGGTACTGGCAGTGCAGCGCGATCTATCTTGCCGTTCGGAGTGATCGGTAAGGCTGGCAAGCAAACAAAGGTGGTCGGTATCATATAGTCTGGTAGAGATGCCGCGAGTGCCCCACGTAGGGCATCGGCAGTCGTTTCTGCTTCTGGATGAAGCACTATATAAGCCACTAAGTGCTTATCCCCAGGGGTATCTTCACGCGCTATAACGAGGCTGGTGGCAATGGATGGATGTTCATTTAGCACGGATACAATTTCATCTGGCTCGATGCGATATCCACGAATTTTTATTTGCTGGTCAATGCGCCCCATAAACTCAACCTGACCATCTGGTCGAATACAAGCCATATCCCCTGTTCTGTACAGAAGTGCATCAGGCTTATCGCTAAATGGATCAGAAATGAATTTTTGAGCAGTTAGTTCGGGGCGATTGAGATACCCCCGACCTACCCCTTCACCTGCAATGCACAACTCTCCTGGCACACCAATGAGGACTGGACGCAACTGCTCATCCAGAATGTAAATCTGTGTATTGGCAATAGGGCGACCAATAGATGGAAGTAGATTGGTGTACTCCGTTGAATGCACTTCGCCGAACGTAGACACAACGGTTGTCTCAGTTAAGCCGTAGTTATTGATCAGTGCAAAAGGCAACGTGGACGAAGGATAATGGTGAAGGGTATCTGCTCCCGTCAATAAGAAACGTAGTGAGGTCGTTGACGGCCATGTCAAGGCCATAACACTTTCAGCCAGCGCGGTTGGTAGGAATGTGATGTTGATACGGTGGCTTACCAGCCAATCGCGTAACAATGCAGGAGAAATACGTGTTTCTTGCTCGATGAAATACACACTCGCTCCTGCCGTGAGATAGGGCCAAATTTCCCAGCCGGTAGCATCAAAGGCCGGACTTGTTCCTTGCGTAGCACGGTCGGAGGCTGTCACTGAGAAGGCATGCTGATGCCAGAACACGAGATTGAGCAAATTGCTGTGTGTAACCTGTGCCCCCTTAGGTTGACCAGTAGAGCCGGATGTGTAAATAACATAAGCAAGGTCTGTAGATGCCGATGAAGGTGCAGGATCGCTTTCGCTCTGTTGGGACAGTAGCATTGCATCACTATCCAGGCAGATGACATGCGTTCCTTCTACAGGAAGACGAGTGACCATGTGTTGTGGTGTTAATAGTACAAGGGGACGAGCATCCTTCAGCATGAAGGAGAGACGATCAGATGGATAGGTCGGGTCGAGTGGCACATAGGCACCCCCGGCCTTGAGAATGCCGAGCAGCCCAACGACCAGGTCTGGACATCGCTCCACACAGATTGCCACCAATGTACCGGAATGTACACCAAGAGCTTGCAGCTTGTGAGCGAGTTGATTGGCGCGGCAATTAAGTTCTCTGTAACTCAATGTTTGCTCTCCTGCCACAAGTGCGGTTGCATCAGGGGTTGCCTTTGCCTGCATAGCCACCAAATCCTGCACACATCTATTTCGGGAATATTCTTTGTATGTATCATTCAATACTGAGAACTGCTGTAACCCTTCGTCAGCTAATAGTGCGGGGTTCAAAGCGTTTTTTGTAATCTCATTTCTGTTCATATGCACAACAGCCATCTCCTGGAATTCATAATTATAAATATATCACTAAATCTATTGTCAAGCTGGTAACTAAAACGTCCTCTAGTAGTCTAAGCTAAGAAACAAACGACTCTTGTACCGTTTGGTCTTGTCTGTAGTCAGTTTGCACCTCGTATATGCATCTACTGAACTGTTCTGTCAGTTCTTGGATATGATCAGTCCTACAAGTCATAT
>JBBQXY010000254.1:0-5493 GCA_038209195.1 Ktedonobacterales bacterium
CTGGATATGCTAACTATAGGTTCCTTTTACCTTTCTTTTCAAACTCTTCCTCTCTTTTCTAATTCACACCAAACGTTTAAGAGAGTGTCAAAAGATTTTCCAAGCAGGATAGGCGGGTCAGCGCGCATTACCGCCTATCCTGCTTGGAAATTTTCCTAACGTCCCTGCAAATGGGCTTCGTATTGCTCGGCACTTAGCAAGCTATCGAGTTCTGCCGGGTTGCTCAAATTGATGACGATCATCCAGCCCTCGCCGTAGGGGTCGTCGTTGATCAGTTCGGGGGTATCTTTTAATGCAGCATTGACCTTGACGACTTCGCCGCTTAGAGGGGACATAAGCTCTGAGGTGGCTTTGACCGATTCGATGTCGCCAAATTTGGCCTCGTGCGATACTTCCTGGGCCGCGTCCCAGGGTAGTTCGATGTAGACAATATCGCCAAGCTGATCCTGGGCATAGTCACTGATGCCGATCACTGCCTGGTCGCCCTCGACGCGTACCCACTCATCGGATTTTGTGTATTTGAGGTTCGCTGGATGATTGAGATTAGCCATAATAAAATAACTCCCTTCTTGACTCGTCGATTACCGATTACCTATTGCGGACAGCCTATCATTTTTTACGTTTGTAAAATGGTAGGGCAACGATTTGCGCGGCGATGCGTCGTCCGCGAATGTCCACCTGGACAGGCAGTCCCACGGTAGCGTGGGCGGTGTCTACGTAGCCCATGCCGATATTTTTATGGACTGTGGGGCCAGGGGCGCCACTGGTCAATATCCCGATGGGTGCGTCATGCTCGTAGATGGTGTAGCCACCGCGTGGGATACCGCGTTCAAGGAGCTCAACGCCCACCAGTTTGCGCTTCAAACCCTGCTGCTTGGCGTTGAGCAAGGCATCATGTCCAATGAAATCCCCCTTATCGAGTTTTACCGTCCAAGCCAGGTTGGCCTCCAACGGGTTGGTCTGCTCAGTCAGCTCGTGGTCATAGAGACACATGCCCGCTTCCAGACGCAGGGTGTCGCGTGCGCCTAGGCCAGTCGGTACAAGTCCCTGCGCTTTCCCTGCTGCCAGCAGATCGTTCCAGAGCTTGACGACATCGACGGGCGCACAATACAGTTCAAAGCCATCCTCTCCAGTGTAGCCTGTGCGCGAGATAAGACAGTGTATCCCATCTACCATCCCCGCTGCAAAGTGGTAGTAGCGAATGCTGGCGAGGTCGGTTTCCGTCAGTGGCTGTAGAATTGCTTGTGCCGCTGGCCCTTGAAGAGCGATCAGCGCGGTGGTATCCGATTGATTCTCGACCTGGACAGTGGTATATTTTTTTGCCTGTTCCGCCACCCAGGCGAAATCTTTGTCGATGTTGCCAGCGTTGACCACTAGCATATAGTGAGTATCCGCCAGGTGGTAGATAAGCATGTCGTCGATAGTATTGCCATTGGGTAGGCAGAGTTGGGTGTAAAGTGCCTGACCGATGGAAAGACGCGAGACATCGTTGGGTACAAGATATTGCAGAAAGGCGAGCGCGTCCGACCCTTCGACCTTAAATTCACCCATGTGGCTCACGTCAAAGAGGCCTGCACGTGTGCGTACCGCCTCGTGCTCCGCCAAAATACCACTATATTGAACGGGCATTTCCCAGCCGCTAAACTCCACAAGCCTGGCCCCCAGAGCCCGATGTTGCTCATAGAGCGGGGTGCGTTTCAGCGTCGAGGACGTCGTGTTCGTGCTTTCGTGTGCTGTCATAATCAAATCACTCCAATGTGATGTCGGGGAATACAAATATCTGTTTCACTATATCAGATTTTAAGGGGTGACGACAAATTATACTGAACGACTGAACTACTTGGAAGGATGAAACGGGAGCAATAATGGTAGAGAGAAGAGGCTTGCTATAATGGTGGTTGACAATTATGGGATAATGCGAAGAAATTGATGCTGGCATCATAATAAAAATCAGGACTTGTGAATGATTGCCAGGGCGACCCAACCCTGTCTGGGGGACAGGTAACAGGTCGCCCTGGTCGTCACGGATAGAAAAGGAATTTCATGACATCCAAGGCACCTCTGATAAGTCCATGCCTGGCGACGTTGGAGAGAGAGTTGGTGGCGGGCAATACTTCCGCGCTTCCTGAATTCTGGCAATTCGTGGTAACTATAGGCACTCCTCTGATCGAAGCGATCTCCGGCGATGACACTCATGTCCTAGTCACATTTCTCTGGCAAGAGACGGAAAAGCTTCAGAATATACTCATCGCTGGCGCAGTGGTGGGTTGGGATGTGGCAGAGAACCAGATGAGCCGCCTGTTGAAGACAGACCTGTGGTACAAAACCTACAAAATGCGCTCTGATACGCGTGCGATCTATCGTTTCTCGCTTAACGATACGCTGGTCCCGTGGAATCTCGATAATATGGAGGGGCGATTGGCGGCTAGCCATCGTGACCCGCTCAATCATCGCATCTTCATCTTCCCCAAGTATCAGGATGATCCCGCCGGTACCGATACGCTGCTCTCGGTGCTGGAACTGCCGGATGCGCCTCCGCAACCTTGGATTACGGAACGACCGGGGGTTACAAAGGGGGTGATAGAGCCGCACCATATCCACAGTGCCATTTTGCGCAACGAGCGACGCGCCTGGGTTTATACTCCTCCTGGCTACCGCTCAGACGCGGAGCCATATGGACTGCTGCTGCTCTTTGATGGAGGAGCCTACCGTGAGTTCATTCCTACGCCCACTATCTTGGACAACTTGCTTGCCGAGGGGATGCTCCCACCAATGGTGGCGGTGCTGCTCGATTCGCCACCCCATTCGCGTAACCATGAACTGGCGTGCCACCCACCTTTTGTCGATTTTCTGGTGCAGGAACTGGTGCCGTGGCTACACAAGCATTACAACGTCACGACTGATCCTCAGAAAACGATCGTGGGCGGTTCAAGCGCTGGTGGTCTGGCGGCAGCCTATGTCGGGCTACACGCTTCCGCTATTTTCGGGAAGGTGCTTTCCCAATCTGGCTCGTTCTGGTGGGACTGGGATACTGAAGAAAAGATAGCCCAGCAATGGCTGACGCACGAGTTTGCCATCAGCCCAAAACAACCACTCCACTTCTATATCGACGTGGGAAGACTCGAACGCATTGCTGGCTATGATCTGTTGATGGTTAATCGCCACCTCCGCGATGTCTTACTAGCCAAAGGGTACACGGTAGACTATGCTGAACTGGGTGGTGGTCACGAGTATATCAGTTGGCGGGGCGGCTTCTCAGACGGGCTGCTAGCGTTGACGGAACTGCCTGCGGCGGTTCCCACTGATGAGATATAGTGCCTGTGAAAGGACTCGAACCTTCGGCCTAGCATTTAGGAAACGCTTGCTCTATCCACTGAGCTACACAGGCTCAGTGACACTATACCATAGAGGTCAAGTAGGGGCCGCTGGTTTGGTGCATTCTTGTGGCTGTCAAAGTGGATTGATGAGAAACGATTTTCTGTTTGAGAGCGTGCAATACTATGAGGATGTATTGTATGCAGAAAACGGTTTTGATTGTAGAAGATGATGATGAGATTGGTAGGTTGCTTATGCTACTAATCTTGCAAGAAACACCCTACCAGCCTTGCCTTGTCCACAGTGCTAAAGAAGCTGTATGGATTGTGCAAGAAGTTAAACCTGTCCTTTTTCTCTTTGATTACTACTTACCAAGTATGACAGGTCTCCAGCTCTATGATCAACTCCATTCTCAGCAGGAGTTCGCGGCTGTTCCGACAATTATTATCAGTGCCAATCTACCGGTGAAAGAGCTAGAAAAGCGTCATATTGTCGGTCTGGCAAAACCGTTTGACCTGGACAAATTGCTCGATGCCATCGAACGAGTGGTGGCCTGACGCTTTTCCTAACTTCCGCTGCTCTCATGTGTCTCCGAATGCTCTTTTCCACAACGTAGTACGTGCAGTAATTAATAGACAGTGCGAATTCCTGTCTCGTTTCCAATAGGATAGAAAAACCTATTATAGGGGGCAATAAACGTATGATGCAGCAAATGAGCACACAGGCAACAGCAACGAAAAGCCTTTCCCTCGTGCAAGGAGCAGTAGTCGGCTTTGTCGCTACGATACCTATGACACTCTTCATGTTATTAATGCATCGGCTCTTACCAAAGTGGCAAAAATATGCCTTACCACCGGAAGCGATTACCCACGAATTGTCCGAGCGCGTTGACTTGGCTAAACACATGGACAAACCACTGCTTCTCGGTGCAACGGTTGTCTCGCACTTCGCTTATGGGACAGTGATGGGCATGATATACAGCGTGACCGCGCAACGGCTCCCACTTCCCGCTATACTGAAAGGGATCCTTTTTGGAGTTGGGGTGTGGGTTGGCAGCTATCTCGGCCTACTTCCCGCTTTAAACATCTCACAATCAGGCGATAAAGAACCCTGGCGACGTATTCTGCTCATGATAGGGGCACATATCATATGGGGAGCCAGCACCAGTGTCGGGGTAAAATTCATTGCGCCCTACAGCCTATCTAGCTTACCACACGACGACGGAACGTCCTCATCCCAATGATGAGGAAGGCTATATATGCCCTTTCTGATTGACCTCCTTTGGACTTTCCCATACAATACATAACAACAAGCGCAGCAAATTGCGCTGTGTTTTTGAGGAGGAAGCGAAGAGTATGAGTACACGTATTCGTAAAGCTGTATTACCCGTGGCTGGTCTGGGGACGCGTGTCCTGCCGGCCAGTAAGGTTATTCCCAAAGAGCTGCTGCCGCTTGTGGATAAACCAACGCTGCAATATATTGTCGAAGAGGCGGTTGCTGCCGGAGTTGAAGAGATTATTTTTGTGACCAGTCGCAGCAAACGGAGCATTGAAGATCATTTTGACGCGTTTCCAGAGTTGGAGCAAGCTTTGGAAAAAAAGGGCAAAGAGAAAGAGTTGGCAGAATTGCGCCACACGCAGCGCATGGCAACTTACACTTCTGTGCGTCAACCTGAACCACGCGGACTGGGCCATGCTATTTTATGCGCGAAAGAACTGGTGGGCGATGAGCCCTTTATCGTCATGTTGGGCGATGATCTGGTCGCTCCAGAGACGCCCTGTCTGCCGCGCATGATGGAAATCTATGAGCAATATGGCGGCTCGGTACTCTCGCTCTTTCAATCGCCACGGGAACAAATTTCCTCTTTTGGTATTGTTGCGGTGGAAGAGCTGGGAGCCGATGTGGTGAAGGTGACCTATATGGTAGAGAAGCCGTCAGTGGAAGAGGCACCTTCAGACCTCGCGGTGGCGGGTCGTTACATCCTGACGCCGGATATCTTCGCCTTGCTAGAGAAAACGTCGCCAGGCAAAGGCGGCGAAATACAAGTAACCGATGCTATCGAGATGCAAGCCCAGGCAGGTAAGTGCTTTGGGCTACGTTTTACAGGCGTGCGTTATGATACAGGTAATCCGCTGGGCCTATTGACGGCCTCCATCAGCTATGCCCTCAAACGCCCAG
>JBBQXY010000255.1:0-5409 GCA_038209195.1 Ktedonobacterales bacterium
AAAAAATCTGGCATGCGCTGGACTCCTGATGGCTTGGATGCGGTCCTCGCTTTGCGCACTTCCGTTCTCAACCAGTCCTACAACTCATTCTGGAAACTCGAATATGCTGCTTGATTGCCTACAACTTTTTCATACACCCTATTGCTGCAGCGCCACGACGACGATGGCCCCAATAATCGGTCCCCACACGGTACCTGCGCCGCCCAAAAAGACCATCAGCGGAAGAGCGATATTGAGCGAGCGATCGAAGGCCGAGGAGGGTGTGATAAAGCCAATAAAATAGACGGTCATAGCTCCGGCCATACCGACGAAACTGCCAGAGACCATAAAGGCGAGCAGTTTCAGTGGGCCGACTTTTAAGCCCAAGCCTTCGGCGCGTGCCTCATCGTCGCGTATGGCGAGGAGGCTTAGCCCATAGTGCGAGTGACGTATCCACCATGAAGTACCGGAGACAACGAGAAGCAGAAGAAGGGCCACGTAGTAGAATGGGAAATTGTAGACATCCCCGCTCCATGGTGGGATAGGTAGGCTAAGTCCACCCATCCCTGAAATGATCCCCGTCAAAAAGTTGGGCAGTTGCGCAACCAGGCCGAAGATAGCAATAGTAATCACCAGAAACGTGTAGCGTTTGGTTTTCAGGGCGATCCACCCAAGAAGCAGGGAGCAGACACCTGTGAGTAAACCTACAACTGGTAGCAGGAGGAAGGGCATAATCCCACCTTGAATATTCCATAGTTGGCACATCAGCGCCAGGAAGTATGCGCCGAGGCCATAAAAGGCGGCATGCCCCAGGGAAATGTAGCCAGTGTAGCCAGAAAAGATATGATAACCCATTGCCGCCCCCGCGAAAATCAAGACAAAAACGGCAACGCTTGTAACCGCCGGATTGGGGAAAAGCAGCGGAAACGCAACAAAAAGCCCAAACACGGCTACGGTCAAGGCCAGAAGTGTGATGGTGTTCTTCTTCATAACTAGCGCACGTAGCCCATTGCTGGCCTCGATGCTGCCGCGAGGGCTGCCCGATAGAGCAGGAGCGCAAGGGCTTATCCTTTTAGCTGTAGTGAGAAAAGGGACAGTACTGAAAAACGGAGAATTGCAGCACATCTTGCCATACAAGATAACAGACCCATTGCTTGAGTACAAGAGAGAAGCACAACAGTAGGATAAATGGTTAGACAAAAGCTGATTCTTTATGATACCTTCCGGGCGGTAATCAGCGTTGCCCCTGGGGTCAGCAAGCGGTGGTGACGCACATGGCTCATACCGGCATCCTCTAACCAGCTTTTCACCGTTGGGAAGGGATAGCACGTCCCGCCCACCGTGGTCATGGTCAGGGCCATGAACTGCACCATCAACGAGGCCAAGCGCGAACCATGCGTCTGATCCGTCACCTGGTCGAGGAAAATCAGCATGCCCCCTGGTTTGAGTGTCTGTACCACTTTCTTTAAGACGGCGGCATTGAGTTCGGCTGGCAAGAGATGGGCGATATGGAAATATAGGGCCACATCAAAGGCAGGATACTCCGCGAGGAGATCAGTAAAATCATCACGCACAATATCGCCGCAGACAAAGCTCAGGCGATCTTCCATCCGCGCTTGCGTAGCCGTGCGTTGACCTGCCTCGATCCCCGGATGGATGTCCAGAATCGTTGCCAGCAGATGCGGATATTGGCGACAAAACAGCACACTATAGGCCGCGTGCGAACCACCAACATCGAGCAGGTGGGCCGCCCCACGCGGGATAAGGATACGCTGCACCACTTCTCCGCCGAGGGCCATCGCCAATGCAGCCAATCCGGCATAATGACGTGCTAATGCCTCTTTCGTAGCAGGATTAGCGGCATCCTCTTCATAGGGCATACGCATGGCTTGCTGATTGGTGCGCACTACCTCTGGGAGATTATCCCAGATAGCAACGATATCAGGGCTATGCAACACGTAGGGAGCGATGCTGACAGGCGAGCTACTCGTGAGCCAGCGTTGCGCCATTCGAGTGTTGGCGTACTTGCCCCGACGATGGCGAAGGTAACCTACCGACACGAGCAAACGCAAGAGCAAAAGCAGCCCTTCGGGATGACACGCGGCCTGCTCTGCCAGGCACTCCAGGGACAAAGGTGCTGTACTCAGCTTATCAAAAATGCCCAGTTCGCACGCGGTGGTGAGGACTTTCGCAATACCCGGTGCGAGGGGTGTATCAAACAAGGGAACTGGGAGCAGATTCAAACGAGCAAGCAGGTGCTCCAGGGGTGTAAGACGTAACGGCATTAAACAATGACTCCTATCAACCATCCGCCTGCCAGTACAAGACAGGTAACAGCCGCGACATAAAAATGGACCTTACGTGCCACTAGCGGCTGCATTGGCCCAAAGAAGAGCAACATTCCTCCGACAGCGAGGAAGGTGAAAATCAATGTGGGTACCACAACCCAGAATTGCGCCGGCACAAGGCGTGTCACCATGAGCATTGCTATCAATATGGCACCCGCGAGTATGAGGAGACGGCAGACAAGGTATGAATATTTCACACCGAGTACCACGGCTAGCGTTCGTGCGCCCGTAGCCGCGTCTTCCTCGATGTCGGGAATCGAGTTTGCCAGATTCAAGGACACGCCCAAGAATAATCCAACCGGTACTAACCAGAGCAGCACGGGCAGTGTGCGACCGACACCGGCAAATGCGTAGAGCGGGATCAGTGGCATAGCCAGCGCGAAGACGATGCCACTGAGCGGAGTTGACTTAAGCCCCAAGTTATAGCCCTGCGCCAGGAGAAGGTAGAGCAGCGAAATACCTAACGCCAAGGGATTGAGTGGAAGTAGCAAGAGCAACATGATACCCATCATAACGAGGCCACCAATCAGTGCCTCAGTTGAAGTCACCAGCCCACGCACAATAGGCTTACTGGGCTTGCCAGCGGCATCCAGGCGGCGATCACAATAATCATTGATCATTGCGATTGAGATTTGCATCGCGCCGTGTGCGGCGATCACCAGGACGAGGACATGCCAGATTGGGTGAGGCCAGGCTGCCAGCAGGGCGAACAGTGTTACGGCAATGATATGTATGAGGACTGGGGCGGGATGGCTGAGCAGGTAGTAGCCTAGCGCGATGTCCCGCAAGCGGCGTTTACGTGTGATCTTCATGGCTTACCAAGATGTTTTTTTCAGATGACATGCCGCCTTCGGCGGCGGAAGAGAGTGAAGGCTGGGGCCCAGCCCCAGACCTCAGTCAAGGGGTTGCATCCCTGCTTTTTTAGCGGACAGGGAGCCGCTCTACCATGGCTTTGAACCATTCTGTGCGCATTTCATCGCCGGCTAGTATTAGTGTGATGCAGATGCCTAGCAGCGCGCCGCCCACCCAGAGAGCCAGCATCAGGGGGCCGGAATTGCTCGCTACCAGCATATTGAGCATGCCGAAGAAGGATGGCGAGAGGAAATCATGACCGTTCGCGAATGGCAGCACCGCGCGTAGCGTAGGCTGGTTCCAGATAATACCAAATGTGGTAATCGTCGCCAGGAAAAAGATAGCCAGAATCTCTGCCAATGAAGGGCGCAGCAGTGAGTACTGCCCATCGCGCTGTCTGCGTGGGCTTTCAGCAACGCGTTGCATGATACGCATAGTCAAATCCGCCGGTTCGACAACAGGTTGCATTCCGCGTAAAGAGGTAGACACTTCTTCGAGCAGTACCAACTGATAATGGCAGGTAAGGCACTGGCTCATGTGCGCTTCCAATGTGCGGAATTGCTCGCTGGTGAGTCGGTGATCAATATAAAGTTGTAGTTGCCGCGTAGCATCTGCACAACGCATTATTGGCCTCTCGTTCTTTCAAGGGCAGTTTGGCGCTCACGGTCAAACATTTCCAAGCGCTCTTTTAATAAATTGCGAGCACGAAATAAATGTGTTTTAATAGTACCTATAGGCATAGTGAGAATTTCAGCCATTTCTTCGTAGGTCATATCCTGGAGATGGCGCAGTACCAATACTATACGATATTTGGCTGGTAAATGGGAAAGCTGCTCACGAACGAGCTCCAAGTGTGTGTGGGCCTCTAGTTCAGCGTCAATCTGATTCGTGTTGTTGGCCTGGGCAATGCTCTGCTCAGACGCTACCACCGCCTGTAGTGCTTTATCACGTTTCCGCTGCTCAAGCTGTTTCAAAGCACAGTTGTAAGCAATACGATACAACCAGGTCGAAAAACGAGCATCTCCACGGAAAGAGTGTAAGCCTTGCCAGGCAGCTAAGAAAGTCTCTTGTGTTACTTCATTGGTCTCTTCGTAATCTTGCAGCATACGAAAGACAAGATTGAAGACACGCCGTTGATGCTGCTGAACTAACTGGGCAAAGGCATCCTGATCACCTCGCTTGCTGGCAGCAACGAGGGCCGTTTCGTCACCTTCAGCAACTGAAGAGACGGTATTCGGAATGGATATACCCAGACTACGGGGTGGCTGTAACAATAGCTCACTCATACTTTCTATTAGAGAGTTCGCAATGAAGAAATGTTTCATTTTTCACAACGAAACTTCTTAGCTGCTAGCCATATCATACTATAGATACGAATGAAAGCATCAAGAGGGTACTATGTCTGAAAATGTACTAGGAATTTTGGCTGGTTGGTTGATAGCGTTGGCTATCTTCTTCGCATTTATTGTGTTAATACGCTACCTGCAACACCGCGAGCACATGGCGATGATCAGTACTGGCATGCATCCAGCTAGCTTACAACAGCAACGGCGCAGCCGAGGAATATTGCGGGCTGGCCTTATCATCGCCATGGTGGGGCTGACGCTGACCATTGGCCTCTATCCCATTGGCTATATTCTGCCACCCATGTTCGCTACCATCCCCTTTCATCTCGGCCCGTGGCTCCTCCCCGGTCTGATACCACTGGGAGTAGGCATAGCACTCATCTCCAGCTATTACCTGGAACGAGATGCCATGCCGCCCGACACTGTGAATTCACACCGCATGCCCAGGGTAAAGGACGCGCTAGAAGAGCATTTACCTGAGGAATAAGAGGGTCTCCTTTCTTGGAATGAATTTTTATAATTTTATAAAACTGGTAAACAAAGTACTTGACACCGCTTACACTCAGTGGTAATATCTCACTTGCGCCCAACAGTTAATGGAAAGGCGCGCGGATGCGAAAGCAGAAGAATGGTACTTGAACAACTGAAGAGTGGTAAGGAACTAAAAGTAACAATAGTAGACCTGTCGATTCAGAGACAAACTTGTTCCACGTGTCTAAGCTGAGACACACAAACCAATGCATATGCTTCTCTTGCTGAAAGAGAAGAGCAATAAAATTGGATGGCGAGTTTGATCCTGGCTCAGGATAAACGCTGGCGGCGTGCCTAACACATGCAAGTCGAACGCGCTTTTTTCGCAAGAGGAGAGCGAGTGGCGGACGGGT
>JBBQXY010000256.1:0-5383 GCA_038209195.1 Ktedonobacterales bacterium
GGTGCTGAATGGTCCTACTTCGAAGGAGTTGCCGTTGACCGTCACGTTATTGACGGTGGGTGCGCCAGGCTCTGTTGCGGGATGAGGGGTGCCGTTGTCCCAGGTACCATTGGCGATAATGTGGGGAAACGAGCCGTCGTCGACCAGCAGCAGTTTTGCGCCTTTGGAGACTGTTACCGAAGATTGGGTAAAGTTTCCTGGCCCCATATGCACTGTAGCTTCTCCATTGGTGCTAGTCGCCGTGGGACTGGCTTGCGCTGTTCCAGCAACAACACTGGCGACAAGCAGTGCTCCCACGACTATCCCAGCCAGGGCAGTCAGCGTAGGGGTGAGCCAACGAGGTGTGTGCCGCTCTCCTTTGCGATAGTTTTGCCCTGTGGCACCAATGCCAGCAATGAGGGCCATAACCAGGAACGCGAGATTGAGAATCATTACCGCGAAGAAGCCCAGATCGGCAGGATGGGTCAGGTGATATACAGCATATGACTGGAAGGACACGACGATCAGGAGTATGACGCTAACGAGACTACCTAGTAAAGGTGCCCAACGAATGCCCGTGACAATGATACCGGATACTACCAGCAGGCACGCGACAATGATGAGTAGTGCCAGGATTGGCTCACCAATCAGTATAACCATAACGAGAAACGCGATGCTAGAGCCAAAAAGCGCGAGCGCGCTAAGTTTCCCAATGGTTGCTAAAGGCCGACGTGTCAATGCATGCACGGGCTTTGTTTCTACGCTCATAGTAAAAAAACCTTTCTGTGAGAATCTTCTTTAAGAATCTTCCCTTTAGACTATGTGCTGTCTTGTAATGCATTTTGCGCAACGGGTTTAATCTACCTTGTTTGTTTCAGTTTGTTTCAATACGTTCCAATTCGTCTTCTAGACGAGCGATTTCTTGGTCAAGCCAGGTAAGTTCACCCTGGATACCACTTGCGCGGTAGCTAATCGTGCGCAAAATATGTGCTCGCTGGTTATCTGGAATGTCGGAACTGTGAGTTGCGTGCTCTTGACCCCTTTGGATATAAAAATGTGCATCTTGCAGGTAGCCGTGGTAGTGCCAGAGAACAGCAGGTTGCTGCTCAAGCGATATATTGTCAAAGTTGTTGAGTTTGACGATAAAGAGTTCGGGATAGTCGGAGGTATATTCAGCTTCCTCGTGCATAAGCTGGTGGAAGCGTTTTTTTCCTCGCTCTGTGATGCGATAGGATTTGCGCTGTTTGCTGCTCGGTTTACTAATCGGTTTGCTGCTTGGCTTACTTTCTAGCTTGCTATCACCCTGTTTGTCAGGTAGTCTTGTATCTTCAGCTTCATTTGGCTCGATAAGTTGGTCTTGTTCCAATTGGCGGATGAGCGGGTAGAGGACGCCCCAACTGATATGGCGAAATGGCCCTAGTAGCCTGCTGAGGATGTCCCGCAGGAGGTAGCCATGATGTGGTACTTCTATTAACTCCCCCAGCACAAACAACTCGTAGATCGTACCTTTTCGTGGGCTACTGCCTTCCTGCTCGTGTTGGGAGTCTTTGGATGTAGCGATTGTAGTGTTTGTATCAATCGCAGGCTGATTATTACCTGTCTCCCAGACAGGGTGCGGCGATGGGCGCGATAAATCGGCCTCTACTTCCTCGTTGAACATGTTGGTGTTTGTCTCTTTCCATACTTATGTTTTTATATCGGAACGATATACTGCACAAGAGAATAATATATCGGAACGATATATTTGTCAAGGGGGAAATAAGCAAAAAAGCTCCCCAGTTTTTTCAGGACGCCCTGAAAAAACTGGGGAGCTTTTGCTTTCTTATAATTGCGTTGCTAAGCTTCTCGTGCCATTTCATACCATTCAAGTGCATTGCTGAGGCTAACCACTGTGCCAATAACGGTGATGGCGGGTGAAGATATTTTGGCTACTGTGGCACGTTGCGCGATGTCTGCGAGTGTTCCTGTCACCAGCCGTTGCCGGGGGGTGGTGCCTTCCTGGATCACGGCTGCTGGTATGTTTTCTGCTAACCCACCAGCAATCAGGCGCGGTGTGATCTGGGCCAGACCTTTGACACCCATCAGGATCACGAGGGTACCACCAGTTTTGGCCAGGGCTTCCCAGTTAATAGGCGATGAATCGTGACCGTGGCCTTCATGTCCGGTAACGATGGTGACGGACGAGACATAATCGCGGTGGGTGACGGGGATACCAGCATAGGCTGGCACGGAAATAGCAGAGCTAACGCCGGGGACGATTTCAAAGCGGATGCCAGCTTGCGCGAGTGCCAATGCCTCCTCTCCGCCACGTCCAAAAACAAAAGGATCGCCGCCCTTGAGACGAACCACGGTACGACCTTGTTGCGCATAGGAAATGAGCAGCCGGTTGATCTCTTCCTGCTTCATGGTATGGCATGCTGGCCCTTTGCCGACAAAGACTTTTTCGGTGCCTTGCGCAAGCTCGTCGAGCAGTTCGGGACTGGCTAGGCGGTCGTAGAGCACGACATCGGCTCGCCGCAAGTAGCGCAAGCCTTTGACAGTTATCAGATCCGCGTCTCCGGGACCAGCACCAATGAGATAGACGATGCCGGAGTGCGCTTGCTCCGGCTGCTCTGTGAACGCGCTATCAAACCAGTCGGCGTTTGGTATCTTCATTGCTTCGATCATCTCAGCCTGCTTCTTTCATGTCTGTGGTGATGGTCGCGGTGGGAACGGTGACGTTATAGCGTTCGAGGAGCCTGGCGGTGATGGCTACCGCTTCCGCGTGGTTGCCCTGTTCGAGTTGGGAAAGCACGTCTGAGCTGTAATAATCGCCAAAGAAGTCGTCGCGTCGATCATAAGAAAGCCCCTGCTTGCGCATATGCGAACGCACAACCGATGCTAAACGCAGATAGGTACCGTACGCTGGTGGGAATAATGCCTCTAAGCGGTGGCGAATGCGTTTCGCGAGGCTGGGACTGGCCCCCTCTGTCGAAACAGCAATCGTCAACTGGTCACGACGCAGTATCGAGGGAATGATAAAGTCGCAATGCGAAGGAACGTCAACGATATTGAGAAGCTGGTTGTGTTCGTTAGCTTCTGTCCACAGTGCCTCGATTAAGTCTTTGTCGTTGGTGGCGGCGATGACGACGAACGCACCTGCGAGGTCTCCGGCCTCGTAGGCTTTCTGTCGCAGGGTAACGTTATATTGCTCGTGCAATGCCAGCACTTCAGGCCCAAAGGTTGGATGCATAATAGTCACATTGGCACCACTGGCTTGCAGGGCAGCAGCTTTTTCGGCGGCAATGCGATCACCGCCGATGACCAATGCCGGACGCTGACGCACGTCCAGCATGATGGGATAGTATTTAGGCATTTTGCGCTACTTTCACACTGCTCACTGCCTCTTGTTGTTCTTTCACTCTTGCCAGTAACTGCGCGTTGCCACTGCGATAGCAGAAGTCGCCGAAGGTTTCGTGCGGCAGGCGTTCGTCGCGCCAGAGAACAAAGAGCGGAAGCAGGGTTGTCGCGATGTTTGTCGCGTGAACGGATGCCTGGTAGATGGTACTCATGCGTGTATTAGCCCAGTCGCCACCGAGGTAGATGTTGTAGATATCCTTGGTGCGTCCGACGAGTCCAATGTCGCCCATGTGGGGACGCGCGCAGCCGTTGGGGCAGCCAGTCATACGCACGCTGAGCGGTTCGCCACCGAGCCCAATATCGTGCAGTGCGTTATCTATCTGTTGCATGAGCGCGGGCAAGGCACGTTCGGCCTCGGCCAGGGCCAGACTACAGGTGGGTAGGGAGGGACAGGCCATCGCGAAGCGGTATGCTCCCGCCGCTGTTGGCGCAGAAGAGATGCCATAGTTGCTGAGCATTTGCTCTAACTCGGCCCGCTGGGCATCCGCGATATCCGTCAGAAGAATATTTTGTTGCGCCGTCAGGCGAATGCCGGGGTGGAATTGTGCGATGATGGCATGCAGACCTGAACGCATCTGGATCGTGGCTGTATCTTTCACCCGTCCGTTCTCGATATGGAGACCGAGATACCACTGCCCATTGCCCTGTCGATGCCAACCTAGGTGATCCTGTACATCGTGTACAGGAGTCGGACTGGGGGTTTGCAGAGTGTAGCCCAGGCGTTGCTCTACCTCGTTACGGAACCAATCAACCCCACGCTCCTCGACGACATATTTCATACGCGCATGTTTGCGGTTCTGGCGGTCTCCATAGTCACGCTGCACAGTGACAATCGTTTCGACCACGGGTAACACCTGCTCAAGTGTCACATCACAGAGCGGCGTCGCCAGGCGGGGATAAGTTTCGGTCTTGCCATGGGTCATGCCCATGCCCCCGCCAATGTTGATGGTGAAGCCCACTAACGCTTCGTCTTTGACAAGGGCGACGAGACCAATATCCTGCGTGTAGACATCGATGCAGTTATCGTCGGGGAAGGCAATGCCAATCTTGAACTTGCGTGGCAGATAGGATGGCCCGTAGAGGGGTTCGACGACGTCGGGTGCTTCTACGGTATGAGTTTTCTCGCCATCAATCCAGATTTCGTGATAGGCTTCACTCTTTGGCGCGAGACGCAGGGCTATCTGCTGAGCAACCTCCTGCACCTCTTGGTGGGCCGCGTCATGGATAGGAGCGGGACAGGCCATGACGTTACGATTGACGTCTCCACAAGCGGCAAGCGTGGAGAGCAGCGTTTCATTGATGCCATGAATGGTGGAATGCAGATCGCCTTTCAGGATGCCGTGTAATTGGATGCCTTGCCGCGTGGTAATGCGCATGGTCTCGTTGCCATAAAGACTGGCCAGTTTATCATGAAGCAGGTATTGGTCAGCAGTCAAGGCACCGCCAGGGATGCGAGAACGTACCATAAATTGATACGCTTTCTCTGTATGGGCTGCTTTACGGGCCTGACGAGCGTCGCGATCCTCCTGCTGGTACACGCCATGAAATTTCATGAGGTTTGCCTGTTCCTCAGAGAAATGCGAGGTGTCTTCCTGTAGCTCTTCGGCAATCTGCCCCCGTAAATAATCACTATTGACTTTGATGTGTTCAACCTTGCTACCTTCTCCAACGCCGAGGTGTAACAGGTTTGCTTGTGTTCCATCAGTTGTCATGCAGTAATTCCTTTTCTTACGTTTCGCTCCGTTGGAACAGAGGCAAAACCATACCTGCCATCACCCGTGCGAGTTAGGCGATGGGAACTTTAGCCATTGCTGATTGTACGCGCTGGTAATTTTGTCCTTGCTTTTTATACCATAAAGTTGATATAGTGTATCAACTTAGTAATTATCTCTGCCTAACTATAAGACAGAGTGGAACGACTGTCAACCCCCAAAGGGTAAAAACCAGGATATGTGAATTATTGCTGATCCTGCGATGGGAACTACCAGGGCGACCGCAAGGGAGC
>JBBQXY010000257.1:0-5372 GCA_038209195.1 Ktedonobacterales bacterium
TGCGAGTCAAAGATGCTGACGGAGATCACCTCGTCGTCTCGGACTTCTAGCACATAGTAAGCTCGAAATCCTCCCACCTGGCTGATCAAAGGGACAAAGCCCTTCCGAACGCGCCGCATAAACTCCTCCGCTGTCCCGGGGATAATGTAGTACTTGCGTATTGAGGCATACATAGCTTGCTCCTTCCTCTCACTTGAGTGAACAGATTGAGAGAATACCCTCCAGTTTGGCTGAGCCTCAACCAACTGTTGAGACTGACGCCTCCCAGACTAAGTATAGAGGAGCGAACTCACTATGCCGTCACAAATATCTGCTGTATTCTCACACGCTGGTAACAATTTCTAACGTTCGATGAGCTTATTCAGCACGTATTATCTCTTTGTCCTATTGACAGCATCAACCAAGGTAAATAAATCTTGCACGTAAAAAGGCTTGCGTACAATTGGGACAGTGGGGAACTGTAATTTAAGAAAAGATACTGGACTTTGGCTAAACGTATGTCAAGTACCCTGAAATCGGAGAACTGGCTCAACCATGTGGGCTCGTCTCAACGAACCTGAGCCATGTGTCAATGCCTCGCGCGATCTGGTTGAGGAGAGCAGCCGTCTCGCTGTCTGAAAGTTCGGTCGCCTGCGCACTGGCGTAGCGGATATATCTCGCAAAATTGGTGAGTTTCGTAGCAAGAACATCTCTGTAGCTTGCACTCGCAGGCAAATGCCCGTCGAGTGCAGACCTTCTCGCGACCACGTGTACTGTTCCCTCAGCTTTGCCACCTAGATGGACAATGCGCTCGGCGATCAGGTTCGCAGACGCCGCCACTTCCTCGGCCACCTGGTCAAACAGCTTGCGCAGAGACAGGAATGTAGTCCCATTGACATTCCAAGACGCCTGCCTGCTTTGTAACTGCAAATCAATAGCATCAGCTAAGCAGCGGTTCAACATCGCGACCACTCTGGTCTGCTGATCTTCAGGTAGGGCACCGTTATTTCGGGACATAAGAGCACAGTCCTTTCACTCAAACAGTACTATTTGCAATTGTGTGGCTTCCTAGTACGCCTGCTTTGAAACCCGCTGAGTAACTTTTGTTCCTTGTATGAGGTGAAAAGAAGCATAGTTTTGACACCCCCGTTGTTCCGAATGAAGAAGCGATTGTTGAGAGACTTCTCTGTCATTCCAGAGAATTTGTCTAACAAATATAGCACAGCACCACAAGCTGTGCAAGGCCATACGAAGATTGATGCCCAATCGTCAAGGTAAGGAAGGGAGAGGTGACCTCTCATCTCTCGTAGGGACGGGAGTGGTGTGGAGCGGCACCCTGTCTGGGGGACAGGTAATGGGGACCCTTGTGGTCGCCCGTGGGGAGGGGCGTGGCTGTGTTTCCAATGCCAATTCGGTGCCCGTACCATTTATCCTTAACTTGACGCCTATTGCTCTGTCAACCTTCAATTGAAGGGGCCACACAATATGTAGGGACAGTGGGTGGACGTGGGGTTGAGGCGGGGGCCTTGTGCCTGTCCGGGGTGGCGGGGCAACGTCTCTACCCTTCATTTGAACCTTGACAGAACACTATGGGCCATACGAAGATTGATGCCCTACAGTGGGTGTTATGCCCGTAAGAGGAAGTAACGTCTCGAAGAAGCGTGCCGAGGTCAAAGGGATTGTGTTAGCAAAAAAATAGTAGGGAACAACAATGGTGCTCAGTATACCTCTCGGTCGCTTTGGCGTGGAAGACAGACCCCGTCGAGTCAAGACAAGCCCTCAAGACGTGCCATCACGCTGAAACGACCGGGTTGCGTTAGCGGAGTGCGCCTCGTGCCATCTTATTGGAGTCAGTCACGAAGTACGCTACGGCGAGAGCCACTAGTGCCAAAATGCGGTTTGCTGTCCACGATGAGGACGTTCGTTGGAACATGTAACCCTCCAGAGTTAGTCATAGGCAGAGCCACTGTAGCTCTAGGGTTTACACGTATTCTATTGGGTTTTCGTGACACGCCGAGAACAAACGAATGGCGCAGAACAACTAAACCGAGCCTTTTCATATACATGCTCTTAGTTTTTTTATTCCTCTATCTTAGGTTCCCTCTGTTCTTCAGTTCCTTCTGTGAAACGGAATGGAGGTAGTTCATCCGACTCATTTGGCCCCTGTTTTTTTTGAGTCGGGAAGAGATCATCCAAGTCGCTTGATTGGTTGCTCCTATGAGGGTCAATTGCACTGTAAAGCATTGCTGAGATGGGATTGGTATAAAGTATGGTACGTAATGAGTAGGTTTTTAGGTAAAACTTGAGCAATGCGTATCTCCCAAGAACAATAAGTGTAACCAGGAATAATCCAAAGAGGTATGATAGAGCAGTCACCCACCCCCATATCGCTCCGACAAGCAAAGTTCCAACAAGCAGTATTCCACCGACGATAAGTATGAGTTTCTTGTTCATACTCCCTTCCTTTCTATTAGAATTCAGTTGCATATAACAATCTGCTATATGCAATAATAGCATATTGTTATATCCTTGTCAACTCAAGAATGGAATGTGCTCGTTTGAATGGGGACATTGGTCGCGCTGTATGGGTGTCTCCTACATCATTGCAAAGGTGGCTAGAAAAACGCAAATTAGCATGACGATGGACATCTATTCCGATGTGCTTCCTAGTATGCAACAAGATGCGATGAGCAAGCTACACGATGCTCTAAAACGAAAAGATGATGAGGATAATGAGGGGGTACAGGAGCTAAGATACCAACAAAGAGATAACGAAGCGCGTTGCTACATTGGGGAAAAGTTGAGTAGTAACAAAATGCCTCAAGCTACTTGTAGACTGGCTTGAGGCAAGGTAAAAATGGTATTTGGTAGCGCATACGGGATTCGAACCCGTGATCTCCGCCTTGAGAGGGCGGCGTCCAAGACCACTAGACGAATGCGCCTTAACAGGGCTTTATCATACCCCGACTTCTACAATTTGTCAATAGCGTTTTTGGAGCACAAGCCGAGGTCGAGGCAAGAGGACAAGTTGCAGCCTGCCATCTCGCCTCGACCCACCACAGCACAACTTACTCCTTGTGCAGATCGACTTTGATCAGTTGGCCTTTATGCATGAACGTAAAGGCCAGGCGTGTCCAGCCATCGGGCCAGCTTGGTGCCGTTGTATAGCCGTCTTTTGTCAAGCGTAAACCTGCGAAACCCAGGATCGTAGCTTGCCAGACAGCACCAGAGCAGGCATCGTGAATACCTTCAGGTGTATTGCCGCGCAAGTTCTCTAGATCAACCAAGCCCCCTAGCATATACTGCTTATACGCCGTCTCAACTTGCCCCAGTTCGCAAGCCAGAATGACGTGGAGCGCGGGCGTCAGTGAGGAACCATAGTCGTGGTCGGTAATGGGATAATAATAATCCCAATTCACCTTTTTTGTTGCTAGATCAAACTCATCATCCAACACAGTGAGTAGCATCAACACATCGGCCTGTTTGATAATTTGATGTTTTTGTACTCCTTCCATCCCCAGCAGCGCTTGGTAAGACGCTGTGCGACCCTCGTATAACTTCTGGTTCAGCGGCTCAAGGTTGAAGAAACTGTCAAATTGCTCGATGAGACCCGTTGCTTTGTTTTGCGGTATGCGTATCAAAGCCGCCACCTCGCGCCAGTGCTCGAGGTCCTGCTTATTCACATCGCTCTCTTGGAGCAATGCTGTGGCCTTAGCAGGAGCCGTTTCATTGAGCCAATCCAGTACATCAAGGGCAGTCAGGATATTCCAACGTGCCATATAGTTGGTAAATGCATTGTTATTGACGTGCTCATGCCATTCATCGGGACCAATAACATCACTAATTTCATAGTCTTTGTGCTCTGGGTGCTGTTCGGCCCGACTGGCCCAGAATTGGGCCGTGCTGAGCAAGATTTCTGCCCCATAATCGCGCATAAAGTCGTCATCACCGCTAATATTCCAATATTGCCAGGCACCATGGGCGATACTAGCGGTAATGTGTAGCTCAATACTGCCATTCAGTACGGGAATAATCTCTCCACTTTCTGGGTGAATGATCGATGCTGGCGTAGCCTCATCGCCATCCAGCGTACTTTCCCAGGGATATTGCGCTCCTTTATACCCACCTTGTTTTGCTTTTTTGCGCGCACCAGGCAGTAAGTTATAGCGGTAGAGTACCAAGTTACGCGCAATCGAGGGGTGAACATACGTGAAGAAAGGCAGCATAAAAATTTCGGTATCATGAAAGATATGGCCCCGATAGCCAAAGCCTGTCAGCCCTTTAGCCGCGATACTGTACCGGCTATCATGTGGCGACGTACTGATACGCAGTTGGTAGACATTGTAGCGTATGGCAATTTGGGCTTTATCATCTCCTTCGATAAGAATATCCGACGTTTGCCAATACTCCAACCAGGCTTGCTTGTGTTGCGTCAGCAGCGTTGCATAGGCCCGGCTCATACGTTTTTGCGTTTGGGCGTTCTCTTCCGCTACCGCCGCTTCATAGTCATTTTCAGTACTTTGGACGAAAGTCTTATGGTGCTCAATGGCACTCAACACCGGCGTTTCGCTATCACGAGAGGTATACATCACGACAATCTTTTCCACCGTCAAGGTAGCCCCTGCTGCAAGCTTCCCGCGCAGACGAATGCTGGGAGCTATATCCGAGTCAAATAGAGTTTGTTCGAATGCTGGTAAATCAGCAATAAAGCTCATCGTTTGCGCCAGTTGTACGTGAGAGCGGAGCGTCTGTGTCTGCAACCACACTATCTCACCATCATCGCCTTCATCAACCGCTTCCCAGTGCATCAGCTCATAGTTACCAACCGCCGTATTCAGTGATGCCAATAACACAACATTCACGTCTTCACTAGTATCTTCCGCAGTAACGCTATAGTGAATAGCTCCAACGTGCTCATCGGCTAAACTGGCGAAGCGTTCGGTAACGATTTTGACACGAATACCACTGGGACTTTCCCAGCGTACAATACGGCTCAGCATGCCGTGTTGTATATCCAGCGAACGTTCGTAAGCCAAGATTTTCCCTCGATCCAGGCGAAATCGTTCGCCGTTCACGAAGAGTTTTACTAGCGTCCAGTCAGGAGCATTGGCTAACTCCTCCTTGCCGATAGGAATCTTATCGAATACACCATACAGCAAGGTGGCTGGTGTTGCGCTAGGATAGCCCTCTCCAAACGTTCCTCGTGTTCCGAAATAGCCATTACCGATAGTATAGACAGTTTCCTGCGCGTGCATCGTCTGGGGATTAAAGCTATTCTCAGTGATTTGCCACAGATTCACAAGTATACTTCCTTATCTACGTAATGTATGGAATGTACGTGTTATTTTTGCTATCGTTCCAGTGGAGGCGGTTGTCATCTAGCACCAGCTAAG
>JBBQXY010000258.1:0-5368 GCA_038209195.1 Ktedonobacterales bacterium
AGCCGCTTTGCAAAGAGAAAGGCCAATGGTATATAGTAGGGGCGACCCTTGCGGTCGCCCTGGAAACTGCGATCTTTGGCTTAACTTAATGCGTATGGGGCGCGATTTATCGCCGCCACCAGCCGATTTATCGCAATGCCATTCAAATAAGCCTGGGAGTGGCGTGTGTAGGAACAACACCCTGCCTGGGGGGCAGGTAATAAGGCCCCCGCGTCCGCATCCCCTCGTCCCCCTGTCCCTACACACACGGTGTCGCCGTTCATCCTTATTTGAATGGTATTGCGATTTATTGGCTCGTGTCCGTGTCCGCTACAGGCCGATAAATCGCGCCCTACAGTACTGTTGCCCTGCTGGCCCATCTAGACATTCTGTTTATTTTCGTTTATCCTGTGGTAAAGAGCGATCAGGAAAAACGAAAGCGCGTGAGAAATATGGCATTACCTTCGAGCGAAGAAACGAACACACAAGCAAGCCACTTAACCCACCTGGACGAAAGTGGCAATATCCATATGGTTGATGTTACCGAGCGACCAGAAACGGGGCGCGAGGCTATTGCGCATGCACGTGTGCGCATGGCACCAGCAACGCTACGTCTCATCGAAACGAACCAGGTTTCCAAGGGGAGCGTTTTGGAGGTAGCGAAAATAGCAGGGATTATGGCGGCGAAACAGACGCCTCAGCTTATTCCACTGTGCCACCCCCTCCCGATGACGCATATCGATCTACAATTTAGGTTAGAGAGCACGGCAGGGTTGATTTATATTGAGGCAAAAACGCGCACCCACTACAAAACTGGGGTAGATGTCGAGGCTTTAACTGCCGTCACAGTGGCAGCATTAACGATTTACGACATGTGTAAAGGAGTTGATACAACTATTACACTCGAACAAGCCTATATCGCATCCAAAAGTGGGGGGAAAAGTGGTACAGTCACGTTTGAGCCTGAGCAACGCTAGGGTGTACCACATGTTAGCTGGCTGGTCGTACCTCGAGCAGGAGAAACATCACCTCTAGCAGGTTGCGCTCGTCTGTGTTAGCGAGCCGTAAATCTGTTGTGCCCAGTGGCGTCACCAGCGTACCATCCTGGCCCACGGGTAGTGCTGAACGAATGGCCCTCGGGTTGCCTCCGCTCCAATGGACCGGCTCAATGAGGGAACCTAAGGGGACGGAGATGGTGATATAGTGACCGCGCAACGCCTCATCCAGATCGTGCAGGTGTAATTCAATATTATCTTCTTTTTGGGTAATACTACCCTCCAATTGATGAGATTGCAGTTGGATTGCTGGTGGCTCGGACGGTAGATTTGACGCACCAGCAGAGCGTGTTACGGTATCAGCTTTGCGCATTACAACGCCGTGCCGTGTTCCGCTGGCACCAAGCAATGGTGCATAAGAGCGGGTCGCAGGTGTTGGGGGAGCGGTATCGGCTACCTTTTCGGTGAGGGTGGCTACCTTTACGAGGTCCTGTAGTGCTTTAACACGTAAACTACTCTGGGTAATCTGCGCACTTACGCGCATCGCCATTTGCAAAAGCGAGCGAGCCTCTGCTTGCCCATCGGTGTGTTCGTGACGAGCCAGGCGCAACACCGCCTCGGCCTGGGTAATCCACAACTGACAAAGATGTACCAGTGCCGCCACGGGTAGAGAAGTCAACGAGCGTGTTCCCTGGTTGATAGTGGCAACTTCAGTGGTAAAAAGGGCATAACCTAGCGCATCATATAGTTCACAATACGCTGCGCGACAAGGATCGCACATGGCTAAATGATAGAGCAGCGGAGCATACTGCGTTGTGGCTTGAGCCTTCTTCTGTAAAAGGGCCAGAATAAAATCAGGTAATTGCTGATAGAAATGAGGATGATAGTCGCCGAGCGAGACGAGTTCCAACGCGTTGGTGTCGTCCTCCGCTCCTGTTATTTCAGATGCGTGTTCAGGTGAGGCAAAGACATGCTGCAACCAGCGCGCCAGGTTTTTCACCTTGCTATTCTCCTGAATATTGTGTTCAAATTGACTGTTCTCGTTCATGACTTGACCTTCCTGAGCATGTTGGGCTACGCTTCCTCATCCTTATAGAAACGTTGTAAACGTTTCATCTGGTCCGCAGTGACATGGACGACATCGGTACCATACCAATTGAGATAGCCTTCAACAACCAGTTCATTCAGGGCTGTGCGTACTTCGCCTTCTACAAGATGCTCCTGCACCAAGGCCTGAATGTTTACGCTATATTCTTGTGCGTTCGTCGAACGCACTCCATATTCTGTTAAACGCAAAGCAACGATAACTATCAAATGGCTACTGTGTTGTTGCAAACAATGCCTGAGCTTTTTATGGGCATGGTCTTTGTGCTGACTGGCATGGGCAAGGGAGAGGTTTTCCAGTGCGTGGGGGTCCTCAACTTTCACTTCCTCGATAACAGTTTCCAGCAATTCGGTCGCGCCGAACTCTTCCAGTTCTTGGAACATAGCCTGTAATTGTCGAGGGGCGGCACTGAGAGTCTTGAGGCAATGTTTCAGGATATGGCGCAAATCTTGTTGCGAGGCTAACTGCAAGGTTGCCTCTTCAGGGGTGGCAAATGGTGGAGGTCCCCAAACCGTCTCTACCACGTCATTGAACGGATCCTCTTCTCCTGCTGAAGTAGCCGCAGACTGGAGTTCAGCCATTGAACTGACGAGTACACGGCGTTTTCTCAGTCGATCAATCACTTTATTCTTAATGCTGCGATTCAGAAAGGCGTAGAATTGGGCATCGGTCAGGTGGTCGAGGGTAGTCAGTGGCGTTTTATCTTCCCCGCCTAACAGGCCTAAACGCACCAATTGTTCAACGACGTGTCCAACGACGATGTCCAATTCGTTACTATCGTATTTGAGCGATCCTAAAAAGCGTTGGGCGTGCCGACTGAGATGTGTATAGAGGGCGGGATAGGTTTCTTCCGCCTTATATCTCAGATCGTGTGCCGAAAAAGGCATACGAGAACCTCCGAACTGCCCACATCCCGCCTCGGTAGTTGCCCGCAGTGCCAGTGCTTTGTTTCTCTTCATTTGACTTGCCGCCTACGGCGGCAGGGGAGAGAGAGGGGAGCTAGGGCGCAGCCCTAGAACCCAGTCAAGGGGTTGCACCCCTTGCATCCCGCTTTTCAATTAAAGATCAACAGAGTGCTAGTACAATACAACCAATAAACCGTGCAGATGGATGAGCCTTCGTTTCTATACTAATCTCTCTAATAAAAGGGACTTTACGTGCTTAGTGAATTGTACCTAAGAATAGCGTTATACGCAACTAAAAGGCGTCCCTACATAGAATATTGCTTCATGTAGGGACGCCTTTCATTGTGCTAGCGCACACCAGGCAGAATAGATGTGCAAAACAGTATTACAGTGCTACTCCAGGTCTCCTCGTTTCCCTTTTCTTTGGTGGTCGTAGGCCTTTTTGATAGCATTCAAGCTGCGCTGGACTTCTCCACGCTCTTCCAAGAGATTAGCGTAGCGGAAGTATGCACCAGCGGTGATTTCGTGGGCGTGTGAAGAATCAAGCATAGTGAGGGCCTGGGTGAAGAGTTCATCGGCAGCCGCATAGTCACCCGTCTTGTGTTTGATCTGGGCCAACGCAATCAGGGCCTGACCTTGAGCTTGTGCATCATCGCTCATGCGAGCAAATTTGAGAGCCTCCTGGGCCTCTTCTTCTGCAGCGGCTGTCTTGTCGCGCTTTAACAGCAATTCTGCCAGAGATGTATGGCAAGTAGAAGCAGAGAAGGCGTCATTGAGTTCGTGCTCAATGGCAATAGCACGGCGATATTCGCTCTCAGCCTCGTCGAGGCTATTCTGCTTTTCGAGTGTTTTTCCAAGCCGTTGGTGGGTTAAGCCAACAAGGCGTTGCTCATCACGCATCTCGTACAAGGCCAGACTCCGTAACGCGTACTCACGCGAAATGGTCAGCTTGCCAGCGGCCTTATAGTTCAGGCTGATCTCCATGTACTTCTGGGCGTAACTCTTGCTATCACGTCCCAGTGAGTCGAATATTTCGAGCGAACGATGATAATATTTCACCGCATTGTCGATATCGCCCAACCTGAAGTAATCATTCGCAAGGTTACTGAAGACAGAGAGAGAAAACACAGGATCATTGATTTGACCGTTTTCGACTGCGGTACTACAACGATAATGGTTCTCCATAGCCAAAGTATAATTGTACAACTCAAAGTAGGCTTTACCGAGTAGATTGCGGGCGCGTTCAATATATTCTATATCGTTAAAACCTTCACCCTGGGTGACGGCTGCGCGTAAATCAACTACGGCTTCCTGGAATTCATTGGCACCCAGGTGAATTTGGCCTTTGAGGAGGAATAAGCGATACACTTGATCGGTGGTAATGCGCTCTGCCAGAATAGGGGCAAGCAACTGTTCAGCCTGTGCAAAAGCACCTTGTTGTACAAGAACACTTCCCTGGAGTAAGTCGATGTCGATCTTTTGGTCTGGGCCAGAGTCGGCAGGGGAGTAACCTACTGCTCGCGCTTCCGCGGCGCCTGATGGAGATCCTTCTAAAAGGAAGGTCAGGGGGACATCGAGGCGTTTAGCAAGAATCGAGAGGGCCTTGAGGGAAGGTCGAATTTTTCCGCGTTCTATCGCAGATATATAGGAAATTGAAAATTCGGGCGCAGCTAATTGAGCTTGTGTCATACCAAGTTTGGTGCGAACTTCCCTAATATTTGTTCCGACTCGAGCGGCAACGGCTTTGCCAACATTGGCAGTTTCAACTGATGGGGGCATAGAATGCTTCCTTTCAAAATTGGTGTTTTACTTTTTTCAGTATTTCTCCTTCCAGAGTTCTCCTTCCAGAGTTCTCTTTTCAGAACCATACCATAGGAATACCTGCAAGTATCCAAGGATATTCGCTATCGACTCCTAATTTTAATGAACAAACGGAAACAGCACACAGATTTTTGATGCCATTTCTTGTGTTTTCTCCTTTAGAATCTCTACAAGCCCTTATTCAAACTATTCAATCAGTAAATAGCTGGCTAAGAGCGATCATTGGTAATCAATATGTGAAGATAATAAAAGGCTGGCATCCCACGATAAGAGTAACATAGAAATTAGTCGTTGTCAAGCAATTGAGCTATTTTATTTCTAGAATGTTCTTTAAAATTTAACATGATAAATTAGCAAGGAATGTTAAATAAAATTACAGACATATTTTGGCGCGCATCTATCATAATGCAATCAATTATCAGACGTAACAACTCAGGTCAGTAGAGGCTTGCCAAACGTCGACAAACCCAGTAAAGTAAGAGTATGACGATCGAAGAAGAACGTATTCATCTGCGAGAAGAGAACCAGTCCCTGCGTGACCAACTGGCGCAGCGTGATGAAAG
>JBBQXY010000259.1:0-5350 GCA_038209195.1 Ktedonobacterales bacterium
CGTCCATGGTAGGGGTACCCCTCGCGGGTACCCTGGGGGCGGGGGCGGACAGGATTGGCGCAATATACACTATAGGCACTTGTCCGTTGGCGTGTAATTGTGGTAGGAGCGCGGTGTCGGTCAGGACGAATTGCCCTTCTCCATGGGCGACAGGGAGCTCAATGGGATGGTCGATGCCTTGTGTGAAAATACAGTTGCTGGGCTCGATGGAGAGGGTGATCCAGCGACACTCGAATTGTGCGGACATGTTGTCGGTTAAGCTAGCAAAAGATGTAGGGACAACCCTTGTGGTCGCCCGTGGGTGGGGGGCGGGCGTCTCGCCCGGCAAGAGTCCTGCGCGCACAAGTACCTGGAAACCGTTGCAAATACCCAGCACTGGACGCCCTTCGTCGACAAATTGGCGCAATTGGGAACCTAGGTGAACGGTCAGATTTTTCGCCAGCAAGGTACCTGCCCCCAGGTCATCTCCATAGGAGAAGCCACCAGGAATAACGAGAAAGGAATAGTCGAGGAGACGTGCAGGCGTCTTGAGCAACTCATTGATATGCACCAGATCGGTGGTGAAACCAGCGAGACGACAGGCCTGGGCCGTTTCGCGATCACAGTTAATGCCGGGGGCGCGTAAAACAAGCGCACGAATTACGGGTGTCATGCCGGCTCTCCCTTCCATGCCTGTTGCAAGTCTGCGATAGGCAGATCAATCAAAATATTGCCTCCGTTGCTCACGACGAACCGCCCGTTGTCATTGACGCTGCCGATATTGACGGCTTCTTGTTCATAGACACGATGTCTGCGCATATATTTCTCGAACGCCTTCTTCTGTTGCGGCGCGACCTCCACGAGGAAGCGCGAAGGGGATTCGCTAAATAAGGCTATCAAGCTGCTGACATTCTCATCGGGCCACATGAGATCCACTTGCCGGTTGACATTTTGCATGTCAATGGTCATGCCAAGCAGGCCAGCGAGCGACATTTCGGCGGCTGCCACAGCCAATCCACCTTCTGAAAGATCATGGCAGGACTGCACCAGTCCCTCGCGTATAGCCCCGCCGACAGCCTTAAGAATAGACAGAGCATGGGTCAAAGAGGGCATCGGTACGTGGGTCTCCAGCTTAATGTGACTGATTTCCGCGTAGTGGGACCCTAACAGTTCATTATTCGTGGTGCCTATTACGTAAAGCAGATTGCCTGACTGTTTCAGGGACATATCGATGGTCTTGCTGGCATCGTCAATCACACCTACTGCTGAGATGAGCAAGGTGGGAATGACGGGTAGTCGCTGACCATCTGCACGGTACTCGTTATTGAGGCTATCTTTGCCGGAGATAAACGGCACACCAAAGATGGTGGCGGCATACGAGCAGCCCTTGACAGCTTCTACCAGCATGCCCAGTTGCACGGGATCATTGGGATTGCCCCAGCAGAAATTATCCAGGATAGCAGCCCGTTCAACGTCTCCACCCACGGCGACAAGGTTGCGTAAGGCCTCGTCAACAGCACTGGCCGCCATGGCAAAGGGACTGATGGTGCCATACAGGGGATTGATGCCGTTGGAAAGGACAATACCCATAGTGTTTGGCTCGTCGAGAATTGGTTGGAGGACGGCGGCGTCTCCGGGCCCGTTCCCTGCTCTACCCACCAGGGGTTTGAGCACGGTAGCGCCCTGCACTTCGTGGTCGTAACGGCGCACGACCTCCTCTTTCGAGGCAATGTTGGGATGGCTCAGTAACGACAACAGTGCCTGGGCATAATGCGCCGGAAACAATGAACTCTGCTCGTCGTAGCCATAGTGCGAAAAAAGAAATTGGTTGCCAATATGAATCCTGGGTGCGTCAGGATTTTTAGAGACAATAGTTTGCTGCCTGCCCTGGCGAGGTCGTACCGATGTTGCCTCAAGGGTGCGTTGCGGCATGCCATCGTGGAGAAAGGCCATGGCGATGTCGGCAACAATGGAATTGGCATACGTCACGACCAGGCGAGCATCGTCGGTGAAGGTGCCAATAATGCTGGCCTCGACCTCCTCAACGGAGCAGAGAGCCAGAAGTTCAGGCAGGTTTTGCGGTGGGACAGCCAGTACCATGCGCTCCTGGGCTTCAGAGAGCCAGATTTCCCAAGGGGCCAGCCCCTGGTATTTGAGAGGAGCTTTTTCCAGTTCGACGTAGGCACCGCTCTGCGCGCCCATCTCGCCAATGGCGGAGGAGAAACCACCCGCGCCACAATCGGTAATGGCCGAGTAGAGCTGGCGGTCACGGGCCTGGACAATGACATCAGCCACTTTTTTTTCAGTGATGGGTGCGCCAATCTGCACGGCGGTACCCGCCTGGGCATTGATCTCGCTGCTCATCTCGCCAGAGGAAAAGGTGGCGCCATGAATACCGTCGCGCCCAGTTCGTCCACCCAGCACGACGATGCGGTCTCCTGGCTGCACCTGGTGCGGATGACTACCATGCGGCAAGATGCCGAGGCAGCCACAGAAGACGAGCGGGTTATAAAGATAGCCCTCGTTATAGAGGATGGCTCCGTTTACCGTGGGAATGCCCATCTTATTGCCGTAGTCACGCACACCATTGACGACGCCACTGGCAATGCGGCGCGGCGAGAGAATACCTTTGGGCAAGTCGGTGGGCGGCGTCGCTAATGGCCCAAAGCAGAGGATATCGGTACAAGCGATGGGTTGGGCGGAGACACCTAAAACGTCGCGAATGACGCCACCCACGCCTGTATTGGCCCCTCCAAAAGGTTCAATGGCGGAGGGATGGTTGTGTGTCTCCACCTTAAAGGCGATATCCTGCGTTTCAGTGAAACGAATGATACCCGCGTTATCGCTGAAGGCTGAGACGAGCCATGGCTTATTCATTGACGCGGTGGCGCGCATTAAATAGTGCTTGAGTAGACCATGAATGGTTTCTTCCGCGAGGACGTTGCGCTCTTCGTCTAGTTCACGGAAGCGAATAGTAGCCTTGAAGGTCTTGTGCGAACAATGCTCAGACCAAGTCTGGGCGATGGTCTCCAGCTCGACATCGGTTGGCTCGCGGCCCAAGTCGCGATAGTGTCGCTGAATGGCTTCCATCTCCTCCAAATTCAGCGATAACAAACCCTGCTTGCTTATCACTAGCAGTTGCTGGTCGGACATGTTTGATAAGGGAATGGACGACGCAATGTCATTCTGAGCCCGCAGGCGAAGAATCTCTTCCTTGGACTCAATGGGTTGCACCTTGACAGAAGAGGGGAACGGGTCAGTGTTTGCGTCGCGATGGCCTAGGGTTATTTGTTCTTTTGCTACAGCAGTGTGCAACGTATAGTGCTGAATGACCGGATTATAGAGAAGGGCCTCGGCAATGGCGTTCACATCTGCCTCGCTCAAGCGGCTGTCCAGCAAGTAGCGACGGCCTGTCGTTACCTGCTCCAGTGCTGTAATTCCCAGTAACTGCGCTCCGGCGATGACGCTCTCGGCGAGGGTGTCGGTTACGCCGGGTAGTAAAAAGACATCGACGCTGTAAAGCTGCGCTGCTAAATTGTCATTCTGAGGCCGCAGCCGAAGAATCTCTTCCTTAAACGCTGTCGCTGTGTTAGTGGTGTCAGCAGTGCTCAGAGATGTAGTGACGCCCCTTGTGGGCGTCATAGTACTTTGTGCCTCCTGCACCACGGGATCAGTCAGCAACTGAGTGATGAGCTGATCAATTTCGTGGGGGGAAAGGTTTCCGGTGAGGAGGTAGAGTTGCGCGGTATGGATGGTAAGCGGGTGGGGACTGGCAACGATAGCGTTCAGTGAAGGAAGGCTAGCCTGTGGTAAGAATACTATTTCACGGGCGAGGCGGTGTGCCTGTACGTCATGCGGCTCCGCTTTTGCCCGTATCTCTATGTGAAATACTGTCACGTTCTCTTTTCCTGGGTAAGTTGCAGCTATCAATCGGCAATTCCGTTGAATGGAACGATTTCATTGTAGCACTTTTTTGAGGGAGGTGGCAAATTGCGCAGGGGTTTCACACATAGGTATGAGAAATTACTCATAAACACAGCTATTCCATGCACTACATTTATGATCTTTTTTTCAACTTATGCAATGATAAATGAAAGTCCTACTTTCAATGACTCCTTACAGTTCTGATAAGATGAAAGTACAGGCATCCTCAAAGAGCATGGTCAAGCCTGGTCTCTCACGTATAGCGGAACGATCACCAACTTGCTCACCATTGGCGATAAGCTGGAGATCACGCGGGAACAGGGAAAAGTCACTAGCCCTGTGGGGCAGGTAATGCTGACTGGCAGCTTCCCAGTGAATTCCTTTCAGCATATCCAGCATCTGCTGGTCAATTATCCCGAGACGCCCGGCAAGGTGGGCATGTTGATCGGCCTGTTGCAGCAAGCCCATTTGTTGGATATCCAGGCTGCGGCATTGCTAAGCGTGTCATCCGGTCGGAACGCTGACGCGATTGGATGCGTGTCGCAAAGTATGCTCGATATTATCGAAGGTGAACATGGTTCACATTACCAGCCGTTGACGGGAGCATGTGCCCAACAGTATGGTACGACGTCTGGCGATGGTTTCGGCTTGCTGGGCAAAGGGTACGTGGCTGGCGCGGAAGAACATGCTTCGCTAGCACTCAGCCAGAAAGATGCCACAAACCTGATGCGACAGCATGGTGCCATGATGAATATGTCCCTCACGAATGTCACTGGCTGGGTGACAACCATTGAGCAAGACCTACTACAGCTACAAGCCCATCCCACCGACCTGTCATCAGTGCAGAAGTTCACGACGCTGGCGGACAATGCCTATCACGGGGTGGATATTAACGGCGATGGGCAAATCGACCCAGTGGCAGGGGAAGCTGGAGCCTTGACTGCCTACCAGCAAGGGCAGTTAATGGCCACGTTAATTCTGGCACCGAACGTATAGCCTATACATGAGTCATCCCAGTTGCTGGGATGACTCATGTATACCTCTATTTTTTCTTGTGCTTGCCGAGGTCGCGCTCGACGAAGCGGACGTCTTTTACTTTTTCGAGGCGCGTGAAGAGGCGTTGTAGTTGTTCGAGGCCATCGATTTCCAGGGTGGCACTGATCAGCGCGACCTCTTTGCCGTTGCTCACGGTGGAACTGACGGCGGTCATGTTGACACCGACCTCGGTGACAGCCGCGGCGATATCGCGAATGAGGCCGGCGCGGTCACGGGCCGAGATGAGGATAGGAGCCTGATAGCGTTGCTGAGTCATGCTGACCCAACTGACGGAGACCAGACGTTCGCGATCACGCTCACGGTAGCGACCGATATTCTGGCAATCGGCCCGATGCACAATCGCGCCTTTGCCACGGCTGATAAAGCCGACGATCTCATCGCCGGGCAATGG
>JBBQXY010000260.1:0-5314 GCA_038209195.1 Ktedonobacterales bacterium
CGGCGTCGTCTGCCTCGGAGAGCGAGCCGAGCATCCGGTAGGCCACCGCTTGCAGGTGAGTCCGGTTAGCCTCGAATTGTTCCGCCAGCCATTCGTGTTTGTTCATCAATTCTCTTCCCTCATGTTCTTCTCTCATTGGAGTGACGAGCGAGAGTGAACGCGCGTCCATCGGTCACATTCTTTCGTTGCGTTCCGTCATAGTAGTGACGAGGGAAATCCAGCCGATGTGACAGGAAACGAATTCGCATTGAAGTGCCGGATGGGCGACCCCGTCAAGATGAAACCTGAAAGTCAAGAAATTTGTACTGTCTTTACCTGTAAATGCTCAGATTCAATGAGGTACATTTTTGCTCTTTATCTGAGGTATGTCCACGCGTGGAAAGAGCGGTTCGTACAGCTTCTGAAGCGACTTGGTGACAGAAGAAGAGCAGGAGCACTGCTTCACATCATGGTCAAAAATGACCGTGAGCGAATCTCAACATTTACAAACGAATGTAACAGGAGGAAAGCCCCATGAAAATCAAAATGACCAGCATCTATGTGGACGACCAGGAGAAAGCACTGCGCTTCTACACCAACATCCTAGGCTTCGTGAAGAAAGCGGACGTCACTCAGGGTCCGTATCGATGGCTCACCGTCGCCTCACCCGAGGAGCCGGACGGCGTCGAGCTGCAGCTCGCCCCCAATGACAACCCGGCGGCTCAGACCTACCAGCAGGCGATGTTCGAGCAGAGCCAGTCGGCTGTCATGTTCTACGTAGATGACGTACAGCGCGAGTACGACCGCATGAAGGCCGCAGGCGCAGAGTTCACCATGCCGCCAACCAAAGTGACTGGCTCGACCATCGCCATGGTGAACGACACTTGCGGCAATCTGATCCAGCTTGCCGCGCTTGATCGCTGGCAGTAGCTGATTACGGCCTTAGGCATGAACCGACCAGGAAGCAACGCTAGCGTTGCTTCCTGGTCGGTTCATGCCTAAGGCCACTTTCTATTCCTACCTACTGGATGTGGTGCGGCCTTTCCAGGTGCCTCTCAACCTATGCTTATGTTCCGTGCCGATTGTTCGCTCTTCTTCTTATTTCCCACCCTACAGAACGTGGAGTACACATTGATGAGTGCAAAGAACATCGTTTTACGGACAAGGAACATCTCTCTCTTTATCTCGCCAACTGCTGTGAGAAGAACAAGAGAAGAGAAGTTTTTTCTGATCGCGCGTGCTATACTGAGGCAGCAGACGCGTGCGTTGATGCTCCCGTGCAGGAGAGAATCCATCAGTGCTGGGAAGATAACCGGCGAGATGTTCACACATGTGCGTCAAGTCAGAGGTATGAGGAGCAGAAGCATGAGCATTCTCGCCGAGGAAAGACTATCAGACTCGCCTTATGTAGAAACTATTACGCATGGTCGAACGGCGAGCAATGGTTCTCCTATCCGCCCCGCTGAGATTCATTGGCACATGGTCTTAGTGAAACACCATGGCAACATCCAGCTCTTAGTCGTCGGACCATGGACCAGTGCTGGCGTGATCTCTTACAGTGAAGGTGCTGAGATTCTTTGGATCAAGTTGAAACTTGGCACATTTATGCCCCATATGCCCACAAGGGACTTCTTAAATGGAGAGACGATCCTGCCTACAGCAACGGGTCAATCCTTCTGGCTGAATGGGTCGGCGTGGCAATTTCCTGACTATGAAAATGTGGACACGTTTGTAGACAGGCTTGTGCATGATGATGTGCTGGTATGTGATCCTATAGTGAACGCTGTGTTACAAGGCCACCCGCAAGAGATGCCATCCCGCACAGTGCGGCATCGTTTCTTACGAGCGACAGGCTTGAGTGCCACCCACATTCGGCAAATGAAACGTGCCCAGCATGCACAGTCCCTCTTACAGCAAGGGGTTTCGATCCTCGACACCGTTGATGAGGCTGGCTATTTCGATCAGCCGCATCTGACCAGATCGCTGAAGCACTTTATTGGGTATACGCCTGCTCAAATCATTCGCTTGAGGCAGCCTGAGTGATTTGCCATTTGATACAAGACAGCCTCCTTGTGCTTGCGGTAGTATAGGGATGTTCTCGCAAAAACCTGATTACTTATTATGAATGTGCCATGAGATGAGCACAAAGGAGCAAGAATACAGATGAATATGAAACTTGAATTAGTGCCGATTCCGGTCTCTGATGTTGACCGCGCCAAGGTATTTTACGTTGAAAAGGTCGGATTTCACGCAGATCATGATGTCCAGCCAGGGAACGGAATGAGAGTGGTCCAACTCACACCTCCCGGATCGGCTTGTTCAATCGTCATTGGGACCGGTATGGGCGAAATTTCTGAAGTGCAGCCTGGAACGATCAAGGGGCTGCACTTGGTCGTAGCGGACATCCAAAAGGCTCGCGAAGCACTCGCGAGCCGGGGTGTTGAAGTGGGTGAGGTTGACGATCTGGGGGGCATAAAGTATGTCCACTTTAGTGATCCTGATGGCAACACGTGGGCATTGCAGGAAATGCCCGCTCATCAGTAATGCCTCGTTATCGGCAGAGTTGGATTATCGGCGCAGTTTTTCACGAGATCGCGTCTGCAACTCTGCCGATAATATACCACCTGAGCGAGAGAATCAAGCCGATAACTTTACTTTTCGGTCCAGTTCATCTCGTGTCACCCAGAGGTAATTGTGACCATGCTGGCGGAACCGACAACTTCGATGTCGTAGTACGAAGCGGTCGGCTCAAAGCCAGAGCTTTGCATCCGCACGTCGTTGCCCACATAGTTGAAGGTTTGATCATCGAAAACAAAGGCAGAGGCCCAGCCCTTGAGGTGGACTCGTGCGGCAGTGCCTGCCGGGCGTCGCACAGTGACATCTGATGCTCCCCCACTGATCCGTATGGGAACCACGCCGGAGGGTGCGGGAAGCTCTAAGCGGATCATGCTGAGTCCCCCCTTGACTTCCAGCCCCACGAGATTGAGATTGCCCAGTTTGGCGGTGATATCCGCCGCTCCACCCTGGACCACGATCTGCCACGGGATGGTAACGTTGAGTGCGACTTCCGATGCGCCCTGCTTCCCGGCCATACCCAACAGACGTCGTAGATAGCGGATGGTGACGACCCCATCTTTGGCCGCGACGCTCGGCATCGGTCCCTCGAAGCGAGCCTGGTAGAGTTCGGTTATTCGCTCGTCCGCGTGCAAGGTCAGTCGGTAGATTCCGGCGGAAACGACGAGCCGACCACTCTTCACTTTTCCCAGTGGAGCGGAGGAGATTTCCCCTTCAGCCTCTGGTGCTTCTTGCAAGCGGATAATTTCTTGTCTGGACAGCGCATTGCTGCGTTTGAGAAAATCCAGAAGGAAGGCGAGCTGCTCATTGTCGTAGTCCGACGCCAGTTCATTCCACGCCTTCCCGAAAGCATCGAAGATGGAGTTGATCGCTTGCATTTCATCCTTGCCTGAAGCGAGCCGGACAATGACCCGGCGCCCGTCGTTGGGGTCGCGCTCCCGATGCACAAACCCAGCCTCCTCCAGTCGATTAAGCATTCCAGTTACTGCTCCGGTGGTGAGTCCTGTGAGATCGGCAAGCTGACCAGCGGTCGAAGGACCGATGCTCTCCAGGATATCAATCACCTGCATGTCGGTGACAGTCATTCCGATCCGCGCCGCTGCCGCCCGGTAGAAGGATGCTCCAAGTCCAGTGAATTGCCGGATCTCCCGCGTCAGCTCTCCTAGAACATCCAGAGATTTTTTCTGAGAACCACTTGACAATTTTTGTTTCTCCTGATAAGATATATTTACCTTAGTAAACGAGTTAATTTTACGGATTTTCATTTTAATAGGTTAGTGAGTTGATTATAACATAATCTCTGTGATTAAGAAAGAGCGAGAAATAAAAAAAACACGAAGAGAATGTGGATGAAACGACTTAGGCATCAAGGTAACTTGTAGTCTTTCGCTGAGCAGATCAGCGAATTGTAGGGGAGCATAGGAAAGTACCATGATGATGATTGAAACACGGGGCTTGTGCAAATCGTTCGGCGTATACCTGGTCTAAGAAATATTACCGTGCCATGAAATCCATTACCTTTGACGGCTCGAAGATGGATAAGTTAACGTATGCTGCGCTCAAAGGCATGGAGGCTAATCTGTCGAAGGCTACTGTTCTATTATGAGGAAAAGACTGTGCAAAACATTTCAATTCAGGTAAAAGATTTACAAAAATCATACAAGAAGCTCACTGTCTTAAAAGGCGTTCATTTCACAGTGGAAGCTGGCAGCATTTTTGCCCTGCTTGGCTCCAACGGCGCGGGCAAGACAACGATTGTCAAAATCCTCACCACGCTGCTCAAACAGGACGGCGGAACTGCCACTGTCAACGGATTTGATGTTGTGTCAAAGCCAGACAACGTGCGGCAATCACTCAGTCTGACCGGGCAATTTGCCGCCGTGGATGAGATTTTAACCGGGCAAGAAAATCTGATCATGATCGCCAGGCTCCGACACCTCAAAAACCCACGCCAGGTTGCGGACGATTTGCTGACACGATTCGGTTTAACAGATGCCGCAAACCGCAGGGTGTCTACGTATTCAGGCGGTATGCGCCGCAGGCTTGACCTCGCCATGAGCCTTGTGGGAAAACCGCAGATCATTTTCCTTGACGAGCCGACCACTGGGCTTGACCCCGAGGCACGCCTCGAGATGTGGAAAGTTGTGAAGGAGCTTGCTGATGGTGGTAGAACCGTCTTCTTGACCACGCAGAACCTGGAAGAGGCTGAACAGCTTGCTGATCACATTGCCATTCTCCATGAGGGAAAGATTATCGCCAGCGGCACGCTCATGGAGCTAAAAAAGCGGTTTCCACCTGCTCAGGCGGAGTATGTGGAAAAACAACTGACATTGGAGGAGATATTTCTTGCCATCATTGGCAAAAAGGAGGAACAATAAATGGAAACCATACAGAAACACTTTTTCAGCGATATGAGCGTGATGCTTGGTCGTTCCATGCGCCATATTTTCCGCAGTATGGACACCATCATCACGGTCACGATCATGCCTATTGGGTTTATGTTGCTGTTCGTGTATGTGTTCGGCGGTGCCATCCAAACCGGGACAGGTAATTATGTCAATTACGTGTTACCTGGAATCTTACTGATTGCTATTGCGAGTGGGATATCCTATACGGCTTACCGCTTGTTTACCGATGTGCAACGGGGGATAGTTGAGCGATTTCGCTCCATGCCGATTGCCCCTTCCACCATGCTGTGGGGACACGTCCTGACCTCGCTGGTATCCAACGCGATTTCGGTTGTGGTCATCATTCTCGTCGC
>JBBQXY010000261.1:0-5297 GCA_038209195.1 Ktedonobacterales bacterium
TCGGCTACTGCCTGCAATGCTTCAGTACTGCGAGCAGACAGAGGCAGGAGATACGGGCGCTCTGCTTCATCGGTCTCAATCTTTGCTATAGCTGGAGCTTCTTGGAGTACAATATGAGCATTCGTGCCACCAAAGCCGAACGAGTTCACTCCTGCTAGGGCTGGTCCATCTTTGGCGGGCCACGGTTCCAGCGTTGTAGGAATGCGTAATTGTAGTTCTTCAAACGGAATATCGGGGTTTGCTTTATGAAACAGCAGATGTGGTGGAATCTGCTGATGTTTCAATGCCAGCACGGTTTTTATCAGGCCCGCTATACCCGCCGCTGCCTCTAAATGCCCAATATTGGTTTTCACCGAACTAATAATGCACTGACTGGACGCAACACGATTGGCTGATAGCACAGTCCCGATGGCACGGGCTTCGATAGGATCCCCCACAGGCGTGCCCGTTCCATGCGCTTCAACATACTGAACCTGTTCAGGCGAGATGCCAGCATGTCGGTAAGCTGTACGCATGACAGCTTCCTGCGCCGCTCCATTAGGGACAGTGATACCGTTGGTGTGTCCATCCTGATTCACTGCTGTGCCGCGAATCAAGCCGTAGATGGGGTCGCCGTCGGCCAGAGCACGGGCTAAAGGTTTAATGACCACAACGCCTGCACCTTCTCCCCGTGCATAGCCATTAGCCGATGCGTCAAAGGCTTTACAGTGCCCGTCGGGTGAGAGAAAACCGCCCTTCGACTCCGCGATACTCATGGAAGGTGAGATCATGACATTGACGCCTCCGGCAATTGCTAGGGGAACCTCACCATTCCATAGACTCTGACACGCAAGATGCACAGCCACCAGAGAGCCGGAACAAGCGGTATCCACTGTCATACTTGGCCCATGAAATCCAAACACATACGAGATACGATTGGCTAACATGGTCATCATGAAGCCAGTGGCTGCATGTGTTTGTAGATGATAGCGGCTAAACGAGCCGAAATTCTGTATAAGTTGGTAGTCCAGTGTAAACCCGCCTATAAACACACCGGTGTTACTCCCCACGAGTTGGTCAGGTGCCTGACCAGCATCTTCCAACGCTTCCCAAGTCGCTTGCAGCAAGAGCCGCTGTTGTGGATCGAGCCACATCGCCTCTCGTGGGGACATGCCAAAAAAGTGAGCATCAAATTGATCAATGCGCTCTAAGTAGCCACCTCTAGCAGTATGCGTTTTACCAGTCTTCCTGGTATCGGGGTCATAGAATTTACGTACATCCCAGCGATCATCTGGCACATCCCTGGTAGCATCACCTCCGGCACTGAGGAGTTCCCAGAAGGCTTGTGGGCTTGTGGCACCACCAGGGAAGTGACACCCAATCCCAATGATAGCAAGTGGTTCTCGCATACGGCCATTTTCTACAGCGTCCTGTATAGGTGTATTTTCATAAAGCATTGTAGTATCCCTTTGTTTTACATCATTCGTGTCGGTACGGTTATGCTGTCCTGAATACAAGCTCATTTTCGCTATGTGGTACATGCAGTTGCACGCCTATATCCTGGGCAATGGCAGAGAGCAAAAGGTCTTGCGCGGTATGCAGAAAGAAATGAGACCCCGGCAGCATGCGCAAGCTATAGGTCTTACTCGTTTGCTCACGCCAAGCTTCGAGGCTAGTTGTGCTGATTCTGCTATCCTCCAAACCTCCGAATACCGAGATAGGACACGCAAGAGGTGGCTCGTCTCTATATTCGTAGGTATCACATAACTCAAAGTCTGCTCTCAGGGTTGGCAAGAGTGCTGCCATCAATTCATCGTTCTGCAAAATTTGTTCTGGCGTGCCCTCAAAACGCAAAACCTTCTTGAACATCTCTGCCGATTGTTGATAGATCAACGTACTCGTTACGGTCGGATTAGGCAGGTGAGGGGCACGGTGGGCAGCAACACAGAGACGAACGGGCTGCTGATTATACATCCTGCGCAGTTGACGCGCTAGCTCGAAACTGGTCAAAGCGCCCATACTATGACCAAAGAAGGCAAAAGGCAGATCTAAGTACGGGTGAATAGCCTCTGCCAGGGCAAGAACCAAAGCATCCACGCGCGTATATGCTGCTTCAGTGAGTCGGTGTTCACGCCCAGGGGGTTGGATGGAACAGACCTCTACCTCTGGCGGCAGTGTCTCTGCCCACGGACGGAAAAGAGATGCTCCTCCGCCCGCATACGGGAAACAGAATAAACGCAGACGGGCCTGGGTATTGCGCTTATAGCGTATAATCCACGCGTCAGAAACCGAATGTGGAAGTAAAGAACCGTTCGCTTGCTGCCTCGTCTTGTGTTTGAGTCGTTGCAGCAGTAGTGCCTGTTTATCTGGAGGCAGTGCTGCAATCCGTTCTGCGCTATCTTTCATAGGACCACCTCCTGCTGATGGTGCTGTTGGTGTGCTAGGGCAATCCAGCTACTATCGATCTTGTGCGCTTCTTCGTCCTGCTGATAAAGGGCGATCAGCTCGGCCAAGAAGGGTTCTGCTTGCCACTGCTGTATCTGGCTCCGCATCGTCTCATTCTCGGTATACTCGGCATACACATCGATAACGGTACTCACGATCTGGCCCGCCAGCAGTTCAATGAAGCGCACATTGGCAGCGAACTGTACCTCTAACTCTGCATCGCCTAACCCAGCTGCCATGCCATTATGCAGTGTGAACAAGAAATCGAGCAGTGCATACGGCTCAACATACCTATCGGAGAGAGGCGGTTGATCAAGCGCATTCCATTCACGGAAGAACGCTTGTATACGATTGTTTAGTAGAGAGAAGCGAATGAGATGGGGGACCATGAGGTGGCTCTCAGTGACAGTGCTCAATTTATCATGGAAGTAAAGCAGACCAGGTGCCGCCCAGTAAATGGCTGTATCCCAGACAATCTTCACAACCATCACCTGGACATTACCCATCAGACTATATTGCTGTTGATAGGCATCAAGCCAAACGTCGGCGAAGATGAAAAAGAGCTTGTCATGAATAGCAGCTCGCTCCGTAATATCCTCACCGTTGAGGTCACGGTCGATCAAATCGCAGATTAGGCCATTACTAATAGCTATCAAATCCCCGCCAGAAGAGTAGAGTGGGTCGATAGAAATCCCCGCTTCACCCGTTAGGCACCAGCGTTCACCGGAGTAAACCTGTTGAGCACTATAGGCGTAGTCCTTCATAACTCGAAAGTCTTGCACATCGGAAAGATGTTGCTCAATTGCCGCAGCGCATTGCGGCTCGTGCTCGTGCAACCAGTCCAGTGCGCGTTCAAAACGGTTCATGCCTTCAAAGGGATGTGTAGCGGCATCAGTGACGATGCCAATACTCGTCGAGCCAGACGCCAAACGAATGAGCCACACCCAATAACCAGGCCCCATCAAATGGTTGGTAGAGAGTGAGCGTTCGCCCTCGCTAATGCGAGCCTGCCACTCAGGGTCATTGGACCACTCGTTGATATCGATAGTTTGTCCTACACGGAACCAGACCGCGTTGGCATTGTGAGCTACCTTTTTACTGAGTCCGAGTTGCCGTTTCAATAATGCTTGGCGACCACTGGCATCGACCACCCAACGAGCCTGAATTGTCAATGGGTTTCCTTCATGGAGCAGGTGCAGGCTGTGAAAGTCCTGCTCACGCTGCAAGGAAACCTGCTTGACTTTGCAGTCGTCCAGAAAGACAATCCCTCGCCGTTGGATTTCGCAGCCCAGCGCATTCTCCAAGCGCCCCCGGTCCAACTGATACGTGGGTAGCGGTGCCGCTTGAGCTTGTCCGTATTCCACGCGTCGTGTAATATCGTGATTGCCATTGGCACTAAAGAACATACGCAAGCCAAACTTTCTCAGTTCCTGCGTTTGCAGATGCTCTTCTAGTCCCAGGATATCGCGCAGGTAGTGTGCCGCGATCTCGACGGTGGACTCGCCCACTTTGTGCGCCGCCTCCGGCACGGGATGTTTTTGTTTTTCGACCACCACTATCTTGATAGTTGGACGCGTTTGTTTGAGTTGTAAAGCCAGTGTCAAGCCAGCCATGCCGCCCCCTACAATAACGACATCATATTGGTTGGGCATTGTCGAAGCAGAGGGCGTAACGAATTGTGTCCCTACGTTGGTCTCTATTACATCACTCATTGTGAGCTTCTCCTTTTATGTGTGTCTATGAATGGCGTGCCGCCCTAGTTGTGGTGACTACTAGTCTGCCAATCGTCACATGACGACTTCCTGCCTGGACAGGCTCTGGGGGGACAGGATGATCCAGTTGTTATTACTTGGGTTGGATGTGTTCTCTTGTTGGTAGAGGGCGATGAGTTCTGCAAGGAAGGGGTCTGTTTGCCACAGTTGGATTTGGCTTTGCATAGCCTCATTCTCTGTGCGCTGAGTGTATGCGTCGATGACCGTACTAACCATCTGGCCCGCTAATCGCTCAAACAAATGAACATTCGCTGCAAACTGCTCCTCTAGTTCAGCATTAGCCAATCCAGCGGTCATGCCAATATGAACTTTCTTCATGAAATCGAAGTAATAAAAGCTGATAAATGTATCCGATAGAACAGGTTGATCAAGTGCATGCCATTCACGAAAGAACACTTGCACCCGATTGCTCAAAAGCGAGAAGCGTAATAAATTCATGGCAATGCCCATGCTATCTGCGATACTGGGATATTTGTCATGGAAGTAGAGCAGGCCGGGGACCGCCCAGTAAATGGCTGTATCCCAGATGATCTTGGTGACCGTTACCTGAGCATTGCCCATCAAGGTATATTGCTGCTCATAGATGCCGAGCCAGACATCGACTAAGGTGAGAAAGAGCTTGTCATGAATCAAGGCTCGGTCCATAATATCTTCACCATTGATATCTCTCGTGATAAGGTCATTGATAAAACCGTTACCAATAGCAATGAGATCACCACCAGAGGAATAGAGTGGATCAAGAGCGACGCCTGCCTCACCTGTCAGGCACCAGCGCTCACTGGAGTAGACCTGCTGCGAGGTATAGGCGTAGTTCTTGAGGACACGAAAGTCTTGCACTTCAGCCTGATGCTGCTCAATCACTGCTGCACATTGCGGCTCGTGCTTATGTAACCAATCCAGTGCGCGTTCAAAGCGGTTTATGTTGTCAAAAGGGTGCATGTTCGCATCAGTGACGATTCCAACACTGGTTGAGCCAGATGCGAGGCGAATGAGCCAGACCCAGTAGCCAGGCCCCATCAAATGGTTGGTAGAGAGCGAACGCTCACCCTCGCTAATACGAGCTTGCCACTCAGGGTCATTGGACCACTCGTTGATATCGAT
>JBBQXY010000262.1:0-5089 GCA_038209195.1 Ktedonobacterales bacterium
CCTCCTGTTACTGTACCGGCCACTAGCACACCATAACCATTGTAGAGGGCGCAAATCATTGCGCCCTCTACACACCAAGTTAAGGATTGGCAAGCGGTTCAATCCCCACCAGGGCGACCGCAAGGGATCGCCCCTACTATGCACGAGGCGGCTCTGCAATCCGCTTTGAAGAGGAAAATGCTAATCGTATATAGTAGGGGCGATCCCTTGCGGTCGCCCTAGAAACTGAGCTACATCGCTTGACTTAATGCCTATGAGGGACAAATACTTTTCATGACCATCATCGCACCCGCACAATCTCAGGCCAATAGAGAACCCATTCAGCAGCTCCTGGAGACCGTCTCGCTCTACCTGCATATCCCTTTCTGCCATACGCGCTGTCACTACTGCGATTTCAACACGTACGCCGGTATTCTGCCGCTGCGAGAGCCGTATGTACGCGCTCTGCTCAAAGAGATTGCCTTGGCAGGGGAACTTGCGCAGTTGTCAGATGGCCAGCCACGCCGCTCACGCACCATCTTTTTTGGTGGCGGCACACCCAGCCTTTTGAGCGTAGCGCAAATAACACGTATACTCGCCGCCTGTCGCCGCCACTTTGCCCTTGATGCAGAGGCCGAGATCACGCTAGAAGCGAACCCTGGGACACTCTCACAGGAGCATTTGATAGGGCTACGTGCTGCTGGCCTCAATCGCCTCAGTATGGGCGCCCAAAGTTTTGACGATGGACTTCTGCAAACCCTTGGACGCATCCATACCAGCGAAGAAATTACGCAAGCGGTACACTTTGCACGCGCCGCGGGCTTCACATCTATTAACCTGGATTTCATGTTTGGTTTGCCGGGGCAGACTATGCGCCACTGGCAAGAGACGCTGGACCGCGCTCTGGAACTGCACCCAGAACACTTCTCCCTGTATTCGTTAATCATTGAGGAAGGAACACCGTTTCATACATGGGTACACGAAGGGCGCATAACTCCTGGCGACGAAGACCTCTGTGCCGATATGTACGAATATGCCGATGAACGTTTGCTCGCTGCCGGATACGAGAATTATGAAATCTCTAACTGGTCGCTCCCAGGGCACCAATCGCGCCATAACCTGACCTACTGGCAAAACCTGCCCTACCTCGGCATGGGTGCGGGTGCCTATTCCAGCTTTGGTGGGAGACGATTTTCGGATGTGCGCGAACCGCTCGCATACATTCGCCTGTTGAGGGAGAACCAATGGCCCGAAGCCAGGGAAGAAAGCGAAATTGTGGGGCGAGAACAAGCCATGTCAGAAACGGCTTTCCTGGCGTTGCGCACCGCGCAAGGTCTGCATCTTCCCTCGTTTGAGCAACGCTTTGGGCAACCATTTTCTCAGTTTGCCGGAGATCGGCTGCACAGGGTAGACGAGGCGGGTCTGCTGGAATATGAACCTGAGTGGCTCCGCTTGAGCAAGCGTGGGCGTTTGCTGGGCAACGAAGTTTTCCGACGATTATTGCCTGAATAGGGTAGAAGGATACGTCCGTGGAGTTTGCACCATCATCTACCATTGAGTGGGATATCTATCCAGAACTTTCCCCTGAGCAATTTCAGGCTTGTTCGCGCCTGGGCATAGAGCCGATGCGGGCCCAATTACTCCACAACCGGGGCATCAAAACACCGGAGGACATGCGTGCGTTCATCGACGCCGACTATAACAAAACGCTTGATCCCCTCACGATGATCGGTATGGATAAGGCGCTTGCACGCATCCAACGTGCCATCCAGCAACGCGAACATATTACCGTCTATGGCGACTATGATGCCGATGGTGTCACATCCTCGGCACTGCTGTTTCGCGCCCTCCGCGCGCTGAAGCATCCCGAGGCCACCCTTGATTTCCACATACCCAGTCGCATTTATGATGGCTGTGGACTCAATCTCAAAGCGATTGACATGCTTAAAGGGCGGGGCACGTCGCTGATTATTACAACCGACTGTGCCAGTTCCGATGTTGAGCAGATCGCGTATGCCAACGAGCGGGAAATCGATGTCATCATCACTGACCACCATCATCCACCGCTGGAACTACCCGCTGCTTATGCTATGGTCAATCCCTGGCATCCTGCTAGTCTCTATGGCGAACGCTACCTCTGTGGGGTAGGTGTCGCCTTTAAACTGGTGCAAGCCCTCTATCGTGCCTCCCAGCACTCACAAGAGGATGAACTGGCCCTGCTTGATCTGGTAGCTATCGGCACTATCGCCGACGTTGCCGCATTGCAAGGTGAAAACCACACATTTGTGCGCCTTGGCTTGCAGCAACTCAATACAACACAGAAACCAGGCTTACAGGCTTTGATCAAGAAGGCCAACCTCCAGCCAGGAAAAATCCGCGAGCGCGACATTTCCTTCGGGCTCTCACCGCGCATCAATGCCGCCGGACGTATGGGTGACGCCAGCATCGCCTTCCGACTCCTAACGACTGATAGCATGGAAGAAGCCAAAGAGTACGTTGATAAACTGGATCAGCTCAACCAGCAACGTCAACTCCAGACCGAAGAACTCATGAACAGTGTGCGACAAGAAGCGGAACGGCGCCCCAATGATAAGGTGGTGCTGGTCAGTGGCGATGGTTGGCCCGAAGGGATCATTGGCCTGGTCGCGGGCAAGTTGTCCGAGGAGATCAATCGTCCAGTGCTTGTGCTCAGCAAGGGAGATACGTTTAGCCGTGGCTCCGCTCGTAGTAACAAGGGACTTAATATCATTCACGCGCTGCGCAACCGCGCCGATCTCTTTGAACGCTATGGTGGGCATGAACAAGCGGCTGGTTTCACTATCGCCAATGGACGCATTGAAGAATTGCGCGACTACCTGCTCCACTGGAATGGTGTGGAAGAGGAAACGGCTTTGTTGGCGGTGAACGGGGAAAATGCCGTCTCAGAGGAACTAGCCGATGGATTGGATACTGCGCCAGTCCAAGAAAGTATGGTCGTTGCAGAGGGCGGACAGATTCACCAACACATGGCTGATCTGCTGCTCAGGAAGCTCGAAAATATCAACTACAAGACCTATGAAATGCTGCAACAACTCGCTCCCTTTGGTGCCTCCTATCCTGAACCCGTTTTTTTGCTAGAGGGGATGCGTATCCAGAGTAGCTGGGTCGGCGGTGCCAATGGTCGCAATCTGCGGCTCAACCTGAAAGCGCGGAACTTTCACTTCAGCGCGACATGGATCCGCGGCGGGGCGCGACAACCTTCCTTCCTCAAAGATCAGCTTGTCAACGTCTACTTCACCCTCGAACCCACCTGGAGCCCTAGCGGCGAGGTAAGCAAGCAAAGCGTCTGGTTGAAGATTCTGCATCTCGTCACTATGTAGGGTAACAGTTGTACTTGTGACAGGGTTCGGCAGCCTACGGCTGCCGAACCCTGTCACTAGTACAACTGTTCATCCTAGAGCCTACGGGTACACCCCACGGATCTCGGTGGCTTCGGCGACACGCGCTACCGCGAGGAGATACGCACCCATGCGCAGGTTGGAATCTTGTTGCAGGGCTTTCTCGCGCACAGCCCGGTAGGAACGCAGCATAATCGTTTCCAGGCGATCGTTGATCTCGTGTTCGGCCCAGAAGAAGCGTTGCAGGTCTTGCACCCACTCGAAGTAGCTGACCGTTACACCACCGGCATTAGCCAGGATATCTGGTACAACAGTGATGCCACGTTCATTGAAGATATGATCAGCTTCTGGCGTCGTGGGGCCGTTCGCGGCCTCGATTATGAGACGGGCGCGTACCTGGGCAGCATTTCTGCCGGTAAGTTGATTTTCCATGGCGGCGGGTATCAGAATATCGCAAGGCAACACCAACATCTCGCTATTCGTGATAGATTCAGCGTTGGGCAGGCCTTTTAATGTGCCATGTTCCTTGGAGTAGTGCAAGGCGAAGTGGACGTCGATACCGTGCTGGTTATACACAGCACCGCTGATATCGCTCAACCCAATGACTTTACACCCAATTTCGTGGAGGAGACGAGCAGTGATACTCCCGACATTGCCAAAGCCTTGTACCACTACGCTAGCGTCTTCTGGCCGTATGCCCATGTCTTTCATCGCCTCGCGTGCCACCACCATGACGCCACGAGCGGTCGCTTCGAGCCGCCCTTCACTGCCGCCAATCGCCAGGGGCTTACCAGTGATTACCGCGGGCACTGAGTAGCCTTGATGCATCGAGAAGGTGTCCATCATCCAGGCCATAATCTGCGGGTTGGTATTCATGTCAGGGGCGGGAATATCACTGTTTGGGCCAATGAGGATAGAAATTTCTGTGGCATAACGGCGCGAAAGGCGCTCAACCTCCGAACGAGACATTTTGGATGGGTCACAGATGACGCCGCCTTTGGCACCACCGAACGGAATACCGACCACGGCGCATTTCCAGGTCATCCACATTGCCAGGGCGCGTACCTCGTCTAGCGAGACTTCGGGGCTAAAGCGAATGCCGCCTTTCGCCGGGCCACGGGTGATGTTATGCTGTACACGATAGCCGGTGAACATTTCTACATCGCCGTTGTCCAGGCGCACCGGAAAATTTACAATAAGTTCGCGCTTCGGCTTACTTAAAATAGCGCGCATCGCTTGCGAGAGTCCGAGACGATCGGCAGCCTCATCGAACTGCGCAATCGCTACGGCATAGGGGTTGCCAATATCAATAGCCACGGGTGAAGAACCTCCTTACAGTTTGACCAAGCATTGGTCTTATATGCAGCATTGCATAATGAAGCGTCATTGCTTCGCACACGTTCTCATCGACAACGTGTGGATGACAAGATCGCTATACAGTAAAGCCCGCTTGAAAGCTCACGAATTTGGGTATCAACCAGACGGTGGTAGCATACAAACCTTGACTTGTGACGGGCTTCAACTTCAAATGTCACCTTTAGTATAGCATGTGAAGTACCCCATGTCTAAAGACAAGGGGCTTCTACGCTTCTACGGGTGTATGAAAAAGTTGTAGGCAATCAAGCAGCATATTCGAGTTTCCAGAATGAGTTGTAGGACTGGTTGAGAACGGAAGTGCGCAAAGCGAGGACCGCATCCAAGCCATCAGGAGTCCAGCGCATGCCAGATTTTTT
>JBBQXY010000263.1:0-5047 GCA_038209195.1 Ktedonobacterales bacterium
CCCTCATTTCAGTCATCTCTGCTGACCTGAGCTGTTACAATCCCCCTTAGCCTCACGCGTGTTTTCTGTGCGTATTATAACATACTCTTATGGCACGCGAAGCATTCTTTGTCGAAGATATTCAAAAAGAGTACGAACGCATGAAAAAGCTAGGAGTTGTGTTTACGCTGGAGCTAATACGAGTGACAGGTTCAACCATTGCCGTGCTTGACGACACCTGCGGTAACCTTGTACAGATCACGCAACTAATTTGACTTCCTTTTCACTTTAGAACAAAAGTACACTGTGATAGCGTTTGCAGAGATACCCATCCTACTTGGATGTCACAGCCCAGGTTCCTTGTTGTCCAGTGGAGGTGATATATGTTCCACTCATACTTCCGTTACAGCAATTATAGAGGATGACTTGTCGTTATCGACATTTTCTTACCCCTGGATCGCAAGATTTGAAAGCTCATCTTTGAGGAATGTGTGTATCATGCGAAGTTTGCTGAACTTTCTGAGTATCATGGAAGCACTGAAGACCTTGGGTTGACGGCCTAACACAGTGGATGGATACCTGTGGTCCTCGTTCTGACACATCCAAAGAAACGTGCTATCAAATTCTTCATTAGAGATTAATCAATGGTATGTATAGGTTATTTGAGTAAAATATTATGGTTTGTTTTGACTTGACAATTTAATTTTAATACATTACTATATATGATATAAGCGTCTATTAGATAGTTGCTTCTCTCAAAAATTTACTACATATATGATAGCAATGAGGCTAAGAGAAGAACTATTAGATGCCGATTCAGACTTCCTCGTTAATTGTCATCGCTTCACCTAAAGATTGGGGGTACTATGGTGTTATCTGCCATGAAACGACGAACAAGCTTCATTATGGTGTGCGTCTTACTCATGATGCTTCTTCCCCTGAATAGCCTGTCTGGGACTGCCTTCGCTCAAGCAACACGTCTTCAGCGAACTAATTGTTCCAAATCATTTCTCATTGAACCTGTGTCTTGTCTTTCTGCCCCAATAAAGGCTTCCCTTGGAAAAACACTATTTTCACACAAGCAAAATCAGCCACTTGGCCGGAAAACACAAACAGCTTCTGCTTTGACCGTTCAACAGGTTGGACTCGCAGACATCACGGGGAATGGTCAAGCCACTTTTGTCCCTGGTGAGACGGTCATTTATGCTGCGCTGATCAACAACACAAGTAGTAGTGCAATAACCGCCACCATAAACTTTATGGTGCAGGCATCAATCAACGAGTGTAAATTCAATCTTACAGGAACAGGTCTTTCCATTCCTACTGGCCAGTCAACCTGGGAAGCCATCTCTGACTTATGCGGAGACGAGTGGGCTGGGACCTATACCTTCAAAGCTACAGTTACGGATCAGAGTACCCCTTCGGATACGAGCTACAATTCAGGTCCGTTTACCGTGAACGCTGATAATATTGGGTTCCCTTCACTTTGGAATGGTCAACTCTGTGACACGAACCAATATGCTAGTTCTCGTCAGCTGGGAACTGCAAACTATCGAGGTATCCCAGCATGTGGTCCACGACCCTTGTATGATCCATCAGCCAAACACCCAATAGGTGATGTCGGAAGTGAACAATTCGTTTCCAGTGACAATACGGCAGAACTTGAATGGGAGTGTCCAGAACTGAGTATCCGCTTAATGTATCAGGTGTATGGTATTCAACCGTATGTTGCTAATGGAGACCAAGTTGTAGACAATTACCTGAGTAATGTCAGCAACAATATCCTCGTGCCAGTCCAAAACGGGAGTGGATCACTTCCCGTTCCAGGAGATATCCTAAGCTACACGACCAATCACACCTCAGTCGTCCTTTCCAGAGCCATTGATGGTAGTACAGGAAATGGTAGTATCTATGTCATTGAGGAAAATGGTGCAAGGAAAGGTATTGCAACATTATCAGTGCAAGGTGGAACCATTTCTGGTGTGAAAAATTGGCTTCATCACACTCTTGATCTGTGGCCGCAAACAGCCTCTCCTGGCTCAACTGTATTAGTGAGTGCAGAGGGCTTTCAGCCAAACGAAGCGATCAATTTCTACTTTGACGTGTTCTTATACCATGTAACTGCAGACAGTAACGGGCAGTTCGCTGGTACTCTCACTGTTCCCCAGGTACAATCAGGTACACACATCATCTCTGTTATTGGGGCAACTACGAGGCCAGTTACCCAAACATTATTCTACGTCCCGTAGCTGCGCATCTTAGCATTGCGAGTGTAAGCCTCCCGTGTGGTCTCACGGGGGGCACTCCAGCATTGACAATGGTTTACTTTGACCGACACTAGCCACCACTCAACCCTACTCCCACGCCCCAATCTTCACAAAGCCCTTGAGCAGATTACGGGCGATGATGAAGTGTTGGATTTCGTCGGTACCTTCGTAGATGCGGGTGACGCGGAGGTCGCGGTACCAGCGTTCGATGGGCATTTCGCGGGTATAGCCCATGCCGCCGTGTACTTGCATGATGCGATCAACGACGCGGTTGGCCATGTTGGAGCCGTAGAGTTTTGCCATACTGGCCTCGTGTCGGTTATCTACGCCCTGATCGGCTTTCCAGGCGGCGTGGAAAGCTAGCCACTTGGTGGCCTGAATCTCGACGGCTGAATCGGCGAGCATCCACTGGATGGCCTGGCGGTCAGCGATGGGTTGCCCGAAGGTGACACGCTGCTTGGCATAGTCTACGCCCATTTGCAGCAGGCGTTCGGCGGTACCGACGCAGCGCGAAGCGATGAGCCAGCGACCCTGACCGATCCATTGCATCCCCAGCGAGAAGCCGCCGCCAACCTCACCCAGGATATGATCCTCTGGCACGCGTACATTCTCGAAGAAGAGTTCCGCGGGCGACCAACCGCCCATCGTTGGCACCGGGCGTGAGGTCCAGCCACGCGCACGATCAACGAGGAAACAGGTCACGCCTCCACTCTGGGGCGGCTTGCTGCGATCAGTGACGGCGAAGACCATGGCGAAATCGGCCTCGTTGCCACCGGTGATAAATACTTTTTGCCCATTGAGCACCCAGTCATGCCCGTCTTTCACCGCGCTCGTGCGAATGGCTGAGGGGTCTGAGCCAGCCCCCGGTTCGGTCAGCGCGAAGCACGACCTGCGCGTACCTTCAATGGTGGGAACAAGATACTCGGCCTTCTGTTGCTCGTTGCCGTGATAGAGGATATTGTCGGCATTGCCGCCAAAGGTGAAAGGCACCAGCGTGCGCCCCATCTCCATCGCGATCAGTGCGGACATCACCGCTCCCAGGTTTGCTCCGCCATACTCTTCCGGCGTGTTAATGCCCCAGAATCCCATTTCTTTGGCCTTCTGCTGCAACGAATAATACAGCTCTGGCTCAACTCCGGTGGGGTATTTGCCCTCGTTTTGCAGAATTTCATTTTCGAGCGGCATCAGTTCACGATCTACGAAACGACGTACTGTCTGCTGAATCATCCGTTGTTCATCGGTCAGGGAAAAATCCATAGCAGCCTCCTGGTGGATTGGTATTACAGAAACAAATTGTTTGCTATATTGTAGCATACACAGTTGTGATATACTGACGGTGTTTCCTATCACATTCGCTACGCTATCAGCTATCAGCTTTCCTCTTTAGAAAGGAACGTTCGCAGATATATGAGTGACCAGCAAAACTTACCAGCAAACTATTTCTATCACCAGTTGCCCAACGGTATCGAGATGATTGGCCAGTACATGCAGAGCCTCAATTCGATAACCATGGGCTTTCAGCTTGACGCCGCCGTTATTAATGAGCCGGAGGAGAAGCAAGGGCTCGCCCACCTGTTTGAATATATGCTCTTCCAGGGCACAAAGACCAAGGATGCACGTGCATTAAGCGAGGCCTTCGAGGCTCTAGGTGTGCGCAAGGGTGCCAGCACCGGTTGGGAAACCTCGCGCATCATGGCGCAGATGGTCAACACCAAGTTTGATGCCACGCTGCCACTGCTGCATGAAATCCTGCTCACGCCGACCTTCCCCAGGGAAGACCTGGAACAGATGCGCAACATTGTGCTGCAAGAGATTCGACGCCGCGACGACGAGCCAATGAGCCGCATCTTTGACCTGGCACGCGCCAACTTCTATCGTGGCACGGCTCTGAGTCGCTCTTCGTTAGGCACGACCGAGTCCGTACAAAAGCTGGAGCGCAAAGATTTACAAGCCTTCTGGAAGGAACGCTACCAACCCAATAATGTCTTATTCGCAATCGCGGGTAAATTCGATTGGGATCATGTGGTAGAACAGGTGCAAACACTCTTTGGCACTTGGAAAGGGCAGGCCGCTCCCTCCCCGGAGCAGAAGCCCCATCCCAGCGCCAATATCGCCTTGGAGCATCAAGAGGGCAAACAAGAACACCTTGGCCTGATGTTCCCCTTCCCCAGCTATAACGATCCCGACTATTACGCGGCTATGGTGATCGGCGAAGTGCTGGGCGGCAATATGGCCTCGCGCCTCTTTGTCGAGGTGCGTGAGAAGCGCGGCCTGGTCTATAGTGTCTCCGCCGGATTGGCGGGCAATAAGAGCTTGGGTGCCATGCGCGTCTACGCTGGCACGACCCCTGAGCAGGGCCACGAATGCCTGGAAGTCATCGTGAATGAACTGCGTAAATTGGAGCAGGAAGGTATCACCGCCGATGAACTGGATCGCGCCAAAGTCCAGTTGAAGAGTGAAAACGTGATGCGCGGCGAGGGCTCCGGTTCGCGCATGGCCGCTATCTCCCATTCCTGGTGGTACGAGCGCAAACTGCGCACCATCCAGGAGGTCAAAGCCGCCATCGATGCCGTGACGGAGGAGCAAATCCTCCAAGTCTTGCACCGCTTCTCACCCCTCAATCCCTTGACGGTCGCCGCCATCGGTCCCCTCGAGCAGGATGCCCTGGTGGGGAATATTCTGTAATAAAAAAAGAGCGTGGGTTTGGGGGGGGTGGGGCCGGGAGGGAGGGCCAACCCACCCACTGGAATTTTTTTAAAAAAAAAAATATTAAAAAAAACCCCCCACACCCACGCGAAGGG
>JBBQXY010000264.1:0-5015 GCA_038209195.1 Ktedonobacterales bacterium
TTCTTCGATCGTCATACTCTTACTTTACTGGGTTTGTCGACGTTTGGCAAGCCTCTACTGACCTGAGTTGTTACAAATAAATTTGTGTGGGGGCTCTCACTCTACGCAGTCAACACATAAAAATGTATATAAATTTGCAAATATGGAGCAATAACAATGCTATTACAACGACAGAACAATCAATCGAACACTTCTTATCCTGCGCCTGTTCAAATACTGACGGAAGCAGAGATGGCGGGATATATTGAGCAGTCCAGCTTCACGCTACGCATTGGAGCACAGCTTGATCCAGGAATACGGCGCAAGCATAGGCCCAACGAAGATACAGTGCTCGTCACCTATGGCTTCATGCCTTCTACCGCCGCCTCAACGAAACCATTTGCTCTCCTCGCGGTAGCAGATGGCATGGGAGGGCCAGGGCATGGTCAACAAGCCAGCCAACTCGCGGTGCAGTCGCTGGTGGAGTATATATCAGGTTGCCTCGGTTCACAACAGAAGTCACCTGAGGCGTTATTGTCAGTACTCACCGCTGGAGTCGAGTATGCCAATCAGGTCATCTATGAGCGCAACCAACAACAACATACGGTCATGGGAACGACGATGACAGCGATGCTGGTGAGTGAAAATACTGCCTACGTCGCACATGTGGGTGACAGTCGGCTCTACCTATATCGTAAACCCAAAGGACTGATCCAGATCACCCGCGATCACTCGATTGTGGCTCTACTGGTGGACGAAGGCATCATCGCGCCCGATGCTATCTATACCCATCCCCAACGTAATCAGATCTATCGCAGTATAGGAAATGAAGCCAATGTAGAAGTAGATACTTTTATTGTCCCGCTCCGCGCCGAGGATATTCTGCTGTTGTGCTCTGATGGATTGTGGGAAATGGTGCGTAACAAGAAGATCGCCGCCATCGTGTCTTCTATTATGCCTAATCCAGATGATACAGCCCATGCACTCATCCAGGCAGCCCTGGCAGGCGGTGGAGAAGACAATGTGAGTGCCATTGTAGCCCAGGTAAGCAATGGCAAATAGGTACGTCGTCCAGCAATTACAAGTGTGTTTGAAGAAATCAGGAGACAGCAAAGATGTTACAAGAAGAACATGACGTCTATATCCCTTATATACCGTATACACCGCAACCATCATTCACATCGTCCGCGTCAGTAGCCGTCGAGGATGATGAGCCAAGGATTATACATACTCCGCGAGAGGAGCATGCATTCCAGCCACCCCACTATCCGTTTGATCTGCATATTGCGCCATCGCAACCGCATAAACCGACTGCACGTACGGGAGCAATTCTGCTTCTCACGCTACTGCTCGCGCTCATTTTTGGGGTGGGATTGTTGGCTGGTTGGGAGTTCACGAGCAGTAGCAGAAGTAGCAATGCTACAAGCGCGAAGACGGTGAGCACGGCATCAAATACGACGTCGGGCAGCACGGCGATAGAAACACAACAAGAGGCAGCCATTGCCAAGATAGAGCCATCCGTCGTCGAATTACAGGTGACAACGGCGCAAGGGCAAGTGATTGGATCAGGGGTGATTATTGACGCAAATGGGGATATCGTGACGAATAACCATGTCGTCAGTGGCGCACAGAGCATCGAAGTGGTGCTGGCCAATGGTAAGACAGAGCAGGCGCAACTGGTGGGAGCGGTGGCGGCAGATGACCTGGCGATAGTACGCATTGCGCCCTTTGCACAGATGACAGTCGCGCAGATTGGCAACTCCTCCCAGCTTGTCGTGGGGCAGGAAGTGCTGGCGATTGGCAATCCACTGGGGATTACTGAAACAGCCACGATGGGGATGGTGAGTGCTCTGAACCGGAGTGTGACGGAGTCTACAGGAACCACGATCTCACAGGCTATTCAGACCGATGCCGCCATCAATCCCGGTAATAGCGGCGGAGCTCTGATCAATATGCAGGGGCAATTGATTGGCATTCCAACCTTGACCGCGGTGAATACTGAGTCCAATACTGCCGCCAATGGCGTGAGTTTTGCAATCCCATCCAACCTTGTTGAAACGATCTTAACGCAACTTCTCCACCAATAGAGAGCTTGATACTTGCTAGAGGTTGTATGTTCTCAGCAACAAAAAGTCCCAAATCGGCTTAGCCGATTTGGGACTTTTTGTTGCTGAGAACAATATAAAAACAAACAAGTCTATATTCCTCAATAGACTACCTCCCTATCCCCCATCTAGCACATATCCTGATATAATATGAAGTGGTACGTTTTCAACTCAAACGAGTTCTCAGCAGTACCGTATTTTCACAGGAAACGAATCCATACAGGGCATTTTCGAAAGGAACGTACATGTATAAAAAGTTGTTTATTGCCTTAATCGTATTTGCCAGCATGACCGTCCTGCTGGCCGCCTGCGCAATTGTGGACACCAGCACGCTGGCTAGCGGCCCCACAGTACACATGAGTGGTGGCAGTTTTGTACAAAGCACTGTTACCCTCAAAAAAGGGGATAAGCTCAATCTCGTTGACGATGCGGCATCGCCCCATATCATCGTCAATGGTAGTTGGATCAATGGCGCCGCCAAACCATCTGCCGAAAGCGGTGCACCTACTGTCAACACGACGTTCAATGGTAACGATAGCGGCTCCATTGGACCCTTTACTACCAGTGGTACATTTCATGTCTATTGCACCATACACCAAAATATGAACTTGACAATCACTGTCCAGTAACCATCATTACCTTCGCATCACCTATAAGAGCTTATTCGGAAACCGACCTGATGCCTCGCCCCACCCCCCTGGTGCCCACAAGGGGCATCACTACATGTTGAAACCAGGGGGCATTCAGGTTTCCGAATAAGCTCTAACTGGCATCCAGTAAGACATCCTCCAAATTCTCTACTGGGTGCCACGTTAGCTTTTCCTCCACCAGCGTTTATTTTCAAGTAGAACCTGACTTCAGAAGTATGAATAGTACTTTTATGGGGCAGAGCCCTGCAATATGTAACGTGCAGACTCTTCTATGCTATACTATTGCAAATATTCACAATAATCTTTAAGGGTGAAAATAGCTATATGCGTTGGCAAATAAGAAATGAAAGAAAATCATTTACCCCCATTTCACTGTATGTAAAATGTGGAGCTATCTTTCTCCTCTTCCTTCTCAGTGTACTTATTGTTGCCTGTGGTGGTAACGGCACCGATACGAATCTTGGGCAACCACCAGTGACCGTTACCATCGGCCTGGGGCAATTCAATGGCTCTCCAACACCACCATTACCTGCATATACCTGTTCGGCGTGGGTCACCAACACCACTCCTGGCTTGAATAGCTCTACTATCGGCATCTATGCCAAATTTGTGCATAACAATGTCAATAATAATCCCGAAGGTGTGTATCCTGCTAACGCTACCGCGACTGTACTATGGCCTGACGGGAACGTCAACATTACCGCCACTACGACCCAGGATGGTTTAGCTGTTTTTTCAGCTTCGACGGCTAACCGAGCGGCTGATGTGAATAAAATTATCCTGGTGACCGTGAGTTTCACAGCCTCGAATGGGACGAACTGTACGGTCAATGCCGATAGAGCGGCTTACTTTACGCTTGTCTTTGCTACATCTACCGCAGGGGCATCACCGACAGTATCGATATCGCCAACTCCCTGTAAAACGCCGGGGGGAGGAGCATTAGAGTTGAGGAGGACTCCAACTCCAACTCCTAATCCAACTCCAACAAATACTCCTACGCCGTGTCATTAATGATGAGGATTAACGAGTTACTCTGGATATCCTACGAACAGGACGCGCCGATTATTACCTGTCCCCCAGACAGGGTGCGGCGGTGGCGGCGATAAATCGCGCCCTACGGGTATCCAGGATAATCTCTTAAAGTTCATTATTATTCGTGCCGACAGGTATCGTTTTGACCTCTATTTGCGGGCTGTGCTATAGTATCGCCATGTATAGATGTTCCATATTAGGCACAGTGGAGGTCACTTTTTCATGGCTATCGAACGAGAACCGATACCTGCGACGCAGGAAATTGCTCCCATATCGACGGAAAAACAAGACAAGCTGGCAGAGGTTACACCTGATGTTTTAGTGGCCTACAATGCCACAACCGGATCGGTCATCGGGAAATTACTCATCTCAGATGAAGCAGAGGTACGGAAAGTCGTCGAATTTGCGCGTGCAGCACAACCGGCGTGGGCCGCCCTCACATTTGCCGAGCGAGGCTCATACCTTCATCGGTTCCGCGATGTCATGCTCGACCACTCTGACACTATCGCTCAATTAATTTCGCAAGAAGTGGGAAAACCGCAAATAGAAGGCCTACTGAGCGAGATTATGGCTGGTGCCGACATTATTAACTATTATGTCAAGAACGCAGCAAAAATGCTAGCAGACGAGCCAGTACCACTCCATTTATTGAAGCATCGAAAAAGTTACGTGCATTATGCCCCTATGGGCGTGATAGGGATTATTTCACCATGGAATTTTCCCTTTATCCTGGCCCTTTCAGAGGTTATTACGGCCTTAATCGCTGGGAATACAGTGATCCTCAAACCATCGGAACTCACGCCGCAATGCGGTCAGATCATTGCCGATATGTTTGTGCAGGTTGGTTTGCCTGAGCATGTTTTCCAGATCGTACATGGGGATGGGAAAACTGGCTCGGCATTGGTAAGGGGCGGCGTTGATAAAATCTGTTTCACAGGTGGCGGAGCCACTGCCAAGCGCATTATGAGTGCGGCAGCGGAAAACTTGACCCCTATTGTTTTTGAGTTAGGTGGTAAAGACCCCATGATCGTCTGCGCTGACGCAGACATTGAACGATCAGCGCGAGGAGCTGTGTGGGGTGCGTTCGTCAACTGCGGACAGGTTTGTGCTCAGGGTCTGTGAATTATTGCTGGGTGAACCTCCCTTGCAGAAGGAGAGCGAAAGCTTTAGAGGGATGAGAAGCGAAATGTCGTCGGGAAGCGGCAATCTGAGAGGACCCAGTGCGATGGATTAAGGTGATGGCAAGGTT
>JBBQXY010000265.1:0-4903 GCA_038209195.1 Ktedonobacterales bacterium
ATGAAACATTTATGCAAAAGCATCCACGTGCGTATGTTTCGCTCAGTAGCAAGGTAGAAATTGACCTGCTCAAGGATGTCTGCCAACGTTCCAAAATAGAGGCCTGTGGACTATTACTGGGCAGCATTGATGAGCAAGGGAACTGGCAGATCGAACAGGTCTATCCCATGCACAATATTTATGCATCGCCAGTCTATTTTGAATTCTCACCAGAAGATCTCTTGACCGCTGAACTGGAGCATCCAGGGCAGATTGTGGGAGTTTATCACAGTCATCCGACTGGCCTGGCCTCAGCCAGTAGCACCGACCGTGCGAACATGCAAAGAGTGAACTGCGAGCAAGATATTCCCTGGGTATGGCTGATTATCAGTGGGCCATTTAATGATGCGTTTCAACACAAGCTGAGCATCAAATCATCTGTCGTAGCCTATCACCACTATAAGAAGCCTGGGTTGCGACAAATTACGATACAATTTGCACAAAGAGATGTGGCTGTACCCGCTAATTTACCCATTGTAGATAGCGAACCAATTGGATAAGAGGGTAGTCAGGCAGAAGTAAATAGGCTATAATGAGCACGGTACAACTGTATCGAACGAGAAAAGACAGTCATTACTACTAGAAAAAGGAAGTTGGCAATGAAATGCCCTACGTGCGGAAATGAAGTCAATCAGGACGAGGCGTTTTGTGGGCAATGTGGTACACCCATGATGCCACGTTCACAGGCAACGCAAATGGCGCATGCTCCGCGCAGTGGACAACTCAATTCGTACAATACCAACAGGCCTTCTTCTCAACCTAACAAAACTGGCATCGTGCCACCAACGAATCCCTACAATCCTAACAATCCTAACAATGCCAATAGGCCAGCGACCTACGGCGGCAATCCCATAGCACCTAATGGTAATCAGCCGCCAACGCCAAATCAGGGAGCCGGTTTCTACCAAGATGCCACAGAAGCTATGTCTGTGTTTCCACCTGGCAATACCAACCAGGGCTACCCGCCGGGGTATCCGCAGCAAGGCGTCGGTGGTACACCAATGCAGAGAGGTTATCCAGTTTCAGGTCAGTATAATCCGCAAGTGCAGCCGCCGGCACAAGCTGGGAATTATACCCAGCATGGCTTTCCACAAACACCGCAGTTTCAGGGCAGTCAAGGGTATGGCTATCCTTCACCGCCACCACCCACGCCCACACCGAAGAAGCAGATCAGTGCGTTGCTTGTCATTGCCATCGTTTGCCTCGTGGTAGCGATCCTCCTCGTCATTGGCTTTGGCTCATTCTACTTGTTGCGTAGTCACTCATCTCAGCGCACAACCGTGCCGACACCTGTGCCAACCAGTATACCAACACCAACAGTGGTGCCCACCGCGACACCTACGCCAGTCGCCACTGCTACACCGACACCTATCCCAACGCCAACAGTCGTACCGACACCAGCACCTGACGCCAACTTTAGTTGGTGTACGACCACCTGTACATCCAATGGCTTCATCGTTGAATTTCCCAATGGGTGGAATCAGGGGCAGACTAGCGATAAGACGGGCGTCCAGTTTTTGAATCCCACACCGGCAGACGTATACGCTGCCTTCAAGACTCCTGGCGCGACTGCCAGCACTGCTAATCAATTGATCACCAATGATTTGGCAAACTTCACTTCCTTACCGGGCTATACCGCTCCCACTACTTCCGACAACCAGACGATTGGTGGAGCAAACTGGACCTTTGAGATTGCTCATTACACCCTCAATGGTCAAACGGAGCGCATCCAGGTCTATGCTACAGTTTACCAGGGGAAAGCGTATATTATAGAGTTACAAGCCGCTGACAGCCAGTTTGATAGCACCTATTATCCAACATACTTTAAAAAGATGTTAGACAGTTTCCAGTTCCAGCAGAGTACAACCTGATGCGGAGGAACAGGTGAAACACTTACTTATCATCCTGGTCTTTATTAGTGGTATGACCAGCCTCGCGCTGGAAATGTGTGCCTCTCGGCTGCTGGGAGCATATTTCGGAACATCACTTTTAATCTGGGCCAACCTCATCGGATTGATTTTGATTTACCTTACCGTTGGCTACTTTATTGGTGGTCGCCTCGCTGATCGCTATCCCTCGGAGCAATTGCTCTGCGCCTTGACTGCCTGCGCTGCGGTCTCCATCTCGATCCTTCCTTTCGTCAGTGAGAGCGTGCTCACCTGGTCGGTTACAGGGCTACAGCAAGTTTCTGTCAGTATTTTCATCAGTTCACTGCTGGGGACCATCTTGCTCTTTGCCGTTCCTGTCACTTTGCTGGGTCTGGTATCGCCATTCGCGATTCGACTGGCCACGAAAGAGATTTTGAAAAGCGGGAAAACCAGTGGTTCGCTGTATGCCATTTCAACCCTGGGCAGCATCCTGGGTGCATTTTTGCCGGTGCTCTGGCTGATTCCGAATTTTGGCGTTCGCCGTACGCTGCTCATCTTTGGCGTTTTGCTTTTCGCAGCCTCGCTGTGGGGATTGCGCATGCGCTGGCGACCAGCATTCGCCCTGGTAGTAGTGGCTTTATTGATCCCATTGGGGCCGCTCAAAAACATACCCTACCTGATTTACAACCAAGAATCGCTCTACAACTATATCCAGGTTACACAGTTGCCCGATGGCACACGACAACTTATCCTGAATGAGGGAGATGCCATCCACTCGGTCTATTACCCCAATCCTAACACCATTCTGACGGGCTGGTACTGGGATTATTTTCTCGCAGCACCGTATTTTAATGCTGGTTTCACGCCGCAAAAGTTACACCGCGTGGGCATTGTGGGCCTCGCCGCTGGTACGATTGCCCATCAATTTTCCAGTGTCTATGGGCCAGTACCCATCGATGGGGTCGAGATTGATCCCGCGATCGTCAATGTCGGGCGGAAGTACTTCGCTATGAACGAGCCGAATCTGCATGTTCATATTGAGGATGGGCGCACCTATATAGATACAACCCACGAAACGTATGATGTTGTTGCCATTGATGCCTTTCAACAGCCATATATACCATTCCAACTTACAACCCGTGAGTTTTTTACAACGATACGTTCACACCTCTCTTCGACTGGAGTGGTGGCACTGAATACAGGGCATACCACCACCGATTTCAGATTAGTGCAGGCTTTTGTCAATACGATGAGCCAAGTGTTTCCCAGCGTCTACGTGTTCAATGTCCCTGGGACGTTCAATACAGAGATTATGGCCACCGTGCAACGCACTTCTATTACTACCTTTCGCGACAACATGGCCCAATTTGCACCTGACAGTGTAATGGGTCGAGTTGCCAACGAAGTGACGCCCCAGGTCACACAGGGACACTCCGATGGAGGCATTGTCTTTACCGACGACCGCGCCCCAATCGAAGAGATCACCGATCAATTATTGTTAAATTATATTCAACAACATTAGTTCGTTTGACACCGTCCAATTTATTGGATATTGTAGAGATACTACGCAGAGCACCAGAAGGGATTTCATCATGTCAGTAGTTGCAGTTATCGGCGCACAATGGGGCGACGAAGGCAAAGGGAAGATTGTAGATGAGTTAGCTATGGATGCACAGTATGTTGTGCGCTATCAAGGAGGAAGTAATGCCGGACATCGCGTCGTGCATGATAAGGGTGAATTTGCTTTTCGGCTTGTCCCCTCTGGCATACTTTATCCGGACACAACGTGTATCATCGGCAACGGTGTCGTCGTTGATCCCAAAGGGCTGCTTCAGGAGATGGAAGAGCTACGTGGTCTGGGCGTAGATGTCTCGCATCTCTACATCAGTGAACGAGCACATGTCGTAATGCCCTATCACTTTCTGTTGGATCGTATGGAAGAAGAGGCGCGCGGAGCCGACAAGATTGATAGTACTCAACGCGGTATTGGCCCGGCGTATGTCGATAAACATGCTCGTGTGGGCATTCGTATGGCCGACCTGCTTGATGTCGATATATTACGGAGCAAGCTATCTTCTATTCTGCTACAGAAGAACCGTATGATCACGCAAATTTACAATCAACCGCCACTGTCCCTGGAAGAGATTCACGGCGAATATTTCGGCTACGGATTACAACTCCGTTCGCACATCACCGATACGCAAACCATGCTCTACGAAGCATTATTTGAGCGCAAGTTGATTTTGTTGGAGGGTGCGCAAGGTGCGCTGCTTGATATCGACTTCGGCACATATCCTTATGTTACCTCTTCCTCTACTATGTCGGCTAACGCGGCTGGTGGTGCCGGTTTACCTCCTCGCTCAATTGACCGCGTCCTTGGCGTATACAAGGCCTATATTACCCGTGTAGGTAGTGGGCCAATGCCAACCGAACTCTTTGACGCCAATGGACAAGAACTGCGCGATCGGGGCCATGAATATGGCACCAATACGGGCAGGGAACGCCGCTGTGGCTGGTTCGACGCCGTGGCGGGTCGCTTTGTCGCGCAAATAAACGGGCTGGATGCGGCCGTCATCACCAAACTTGATGTCCTGGACACCTTCCCCACGATTAAGATTTGTACCGCTTACCAACTCCACGGCAAAATCGTTCACAGCATGCCCGCCAATCCCAATGAACTGGCAGCCTGTGAACCTGTCTATGAAGAGATGGAAGGCTGGCAATGCAATACCTCTTGCATTGTTTCCTATGATGAGCTTCCTACCGCGGCAAAAAAATACCTGCAACGGCTCGAAGTGCTACTGGAGACACCAATCGCGATGATCTCTGTCAGCCCACAGCGCGGAAAAACGATCCAGGTCAAGAATATCATGGCAAACAAGGAATACGATGCACGCTATCCCAGGAACGCTATGAGATAAAGGTCAGTGTAGATAGGTGAAATGACAGGTTCTGCGGCCGCGGCCGCAGAACCTGTCATTTCACCTATCTACACT
>JBBQXY010000266.1:0-4882 GCA_038209195.1 Ktedonobacterales bacterium
CAAATTTGTGCGCCGGTCGCGGCATTAAGGGCGTAGAAGTAACCATTGCTGGAGCCGATGTAGACGATACTGTTCACAACAGTTGCTGTTTGCCCCACCGCTTTTCCTGTTTGAAAATGCCAGATGAGCTGCCCATTGCCAGCATTGAAAGCATAGACGTAGCCATTATTGCTGCCCACGTACACAGTGCTACTGACAACAGCAGGTGACGAAAAAACTGCGCCCACTATCTGAGAACGCCAGAGTTGAGACCCATTGCTGGCATTGAGCGCGAAGAGAAACCCATTACTGGCACTAAGGTAAGCAACACTATTGGCGATCGCCAGATTTGTGGAGATGGAACCGCCCGTTTTAAAGCGCCAGCGTACCGCCCCTGTGCTGCTATTGAGTGCATAAAAAGTACCATCTACGGAACCGACAAAGAGTGTGCCATTCACCACCTGCGGCGACGAGTAGATGGCGTTGCCAGTAAGTGTGCGCCACTGTAGTGCGCCAGTGCTGACATTAAAGGCATAGATGTAGTGATCTTTTGAGCCCACAAAGACGGTGCTGTTTGCCACCGTCGGCGACGAGCTGACGGCCCCCCCTGTTTTGTAATGCCAGAGTTGAGAGCCGTTGTTGGTATTTACCGCAAAGACATAGCCATCATTTGCGCCAGCATAGACAACGCCACTCGGTTGCGGTATTGAGTAAGACAAGGCACAGCTACTGCTAGCATTGCTCCACTCTTGCTGTACCAGGTAGAAGTGGCTATTCCATTGAACATTAGCTGCATTGTTATCCAGCGTAGAGAGGCCAAAGTACCAGGCACATTTGTCACCTATCTCGTAGCCCTGACTATCATACCAGGCGTTGAGCTCTGGGTCGGTCACGGCCTCCATGTGCTCATGGCTGGTTACATTAATCGTGCTATCAGCGGCAAAATCGTTGTTCGGCGAAGTTGCGACGCCACATGCATTGAGGTAGGTACCTGTGTAAGGCATGTTGGCATAGATGATCGGCTGGTTATTGGTGTCGTTGTAATAGCTATGATAAGCACAGTATGCGGTGAAGGCGCATTCCGAGGAACTGCTGTCGAAGCATGAACCCTCGTTCGCAGAGGTAAAGACAAAAAACATATGCGTCGGTCCGCTGGTCCAACTGTTTGTTGTGAGAGCTTTCGTTACCTCGTTCTGAATCTGTGCATCCGTCAAACAGCCTTGTGGCGTGGCAGAATCGGTACATTGCGATGTGGGATAGGCGGAAGTATCCGTCCATGCTCCACCGAACGTCGAATTGTTGGTGATATTGCCGTTGGTGTCGTGATACTGCGTGTTGATGGCGTAGACGCCCGAACCACCGATATCATTAAAATAGTTCTGCAAGAGACTATTATATGTAGGGCTGACTTGTGTATGGCTGCTATCTTGGAGCGTTGGCGGCTCCCAGAAAATGGCATACGTGATACTGCTATGCATGACCGGGCCGCCGTTGTAGGCCAACTGAATAACATTACTGACTGTGCGATTATTTCCTATGCCATGAGCCTTAAAGATATGTGGTGCGAGGTGAGTTGCATGCGTTGCATGCGTCGGAAGCGCACTCAAGGCCGCATCGGCAGGAATGATGGTGAGAAAACCCGCCAATGACACGCCCAGCATGGTACAGAGTGCAAAGAATATCATCGCGTGGGCGGAGAAGAACAAACGCAACCGTTTCATTGACTACGTTCTCCTTTCACATTCGACTGGATATACTGGTGTGCCCCTGAAAAACGGCTAGTGGCACAAAGGGCAAAACCTTCTTACCTGCTTTAGTATCGGCAGATTGAATAAGTTAAATATGGGAAATTTGTCATCAAGTAATTTTTGTTAAATTTATTCTTGACACGACCTATTCATTACTCTACAATAAGTCCAAACATGAAGTGATGCATACGTCGCATTGCTTGAAAAGGAGTTCAAATGAGTGATCGCGTAGGTCAACAACTTGGCAATTATCGATTGGTGCGTTTGCTGGGGCAAGGTGGCTTTGCAGATGTGTACCTGGGCGAGCATATCTATCTTAAAACTCCTGCTGCCATCAAAGTCTTGCAAACGCGTCTCGCCCAGGACGATTTACAGGTCTTTCTTAAAGAGGCCCGCTCCATCGCGAATCTGATACACCCCAACATTGTGCGCGTGCTAGAATTTGGCGTAGAAGGCGATTTACCTTTTCTGGTCATGGATCATGCCGCCAATGGTACGCTCCGTCAGCGTCACCCAAAAGGAACGCAGGTGCCACCACCTGTCATTGCCGCTTATATCAAGCAAGTCGCGTCCGCCCTGCAATATGCCCACGAGCAGAGGTTGATCCATCGCGATATTAAACCCGAAAATATGTTGTTGGGGCGCAATAACGAAGTATTGCTCAGTGATTTTGGTATCGCGGTCGTGGCTCAAAGTTCGCGCTACCAACAGAGCAGCCAGGATGTAGGTGGTACTATCGCCTACATGGCACCAGAACAGTTGCAAGGGAGAGCTGTGCCTGCCAGCGATCAGTATGCGCTCGGTATTGTCGTCTACGAATGGTTGTGTGGCGAACGTCCCTTCCAGGGTTCTTTTCCTGAGATCGCCAGTCAGCATATGCTTGCCTCGCCCACTCCTTTGCGTTCAAGGGTCGCGGGATTATCATCGGCTATTGAAGAGGTGGTGCAGCGAGCACTCGCCAAAAACCCACAACAGCGCTTTATGAATGTGCAAGCTTTTGCGCAGGCCCTAGAACAAGCTACTCAAACTGCTCAGCCTGGACAATTCCCTCAATCACAGTCTACTTACGTGCCACCACCGCCCACAATGGGTGAAGCTCCGCCGTGGACACCGTCAGGGAACTTTGGCACCACGCAACCACAAGGGGGAACACCCTCAGGTATTTATGGTGCGAATTCTTTGGGGCAAACGACGCCTAACCGAGACCCAAGCCAACAGGGAATTCCTTCGGGTTTGTATGGTAATATTCCGCCTGCGCAGACAACCCCTTCCGGAAATTTCGGTGTGGTTCCGCCCGGACAAACAACGCCTGACTTTGGCTCAATGCAACAAGGAGCTCCATCCGGTACTCTTGGTTCAATGCAACAAGGGACACCAACAGGGAATTTTTCCAACTATCCAGGGCAACCTTCGCCTAATTATGCTGCTTTTCCATCAGGACCACAAGCTCTAAACCCTAATTCCAATATGCTTCCTGGTCAATTCGCCCAAATGGCACCCGGCAGCAATCAACCCAAAAAAATGATTTCACGGCGCACTGCAATAATAGGTATCGCCGGACTGATCGTCGTCATCGGCGGCGGATCAGCACTGGCTCTTTCGCAGAAACACAACATCCCTACACCAGTTGTCGGTGGGTCTACTCCTGCGAGCAATACTCCTATTACCGCACCGACCGATACACCCACTAGTTTACCCACGGATACGCCAACGCCCGATCCCAATGTCACTCCAACCCCAACAACCGTTCCAACTGTGCCAACAACGCCCGGAGAAGTGCTCTACACTGCTGATTGGTCAAGCGGCATGAATGGCTGGGCCGGTTCCGCCGATTGGAAAGTACTCAATGGCGCATTGCTAAATGATGGATCGAATGGTAATACGACCAACGGACCAACCATTGTGCCACCATTTCAATTGGAAGGTATCAATGATTACTCTATTGAGGCAAAGGTACAGGTAGTCAGTTATCAGGATAACAATAGCCCCGTTTTTGGCTTTGCCATACGCGGCACTACGGTTAACAATAGCTGGCAAGGGTATCAGACCTCAATAGGCAATCTTGACGCGGCCAATCATTATGGTACCTGTAATTCGCGCATTTACACCAACGATATGAACAACCCATTGACGAATACACCATTCGACCCCGGCAAGGGAAACGTACATACCTATCGCTTTGAGGCTAAGGGAAACACTTTAAAGTTTTATATCGATGGCGGCAGTGTTCTTCAAGTAGTTGATAACCAATATCTAAGCGGGGCTCAAGTAGGACTCTGGTGCTATCATGCACAGCTTTCTGTGACTAGTTTTAAGATTACTGCCCTGTAAAACGCTTTTTTATGACAATAGAGAGTTTTGCTGCCAGCGGCAGCAAAACTCTCCACCTATTTAGCCTTGAATGCCACCCTCTAATCTACTTACTGGAGGTCTCCCACGAGATCAATATGCCAGAGATCAGGCGAGGGAATTGCGAGGTAGGTTCTCTCTTCAAGGAAGTTGACGATCTCTGCTGCCTGGGGAAACTCCTTTTTGAATTCTACCGAGAGGCGGTTCAGTAAGCCGGAAGCCAATTTATCAGCATATGTACCTCGTAAACAACGAGTGTACCACTCTGCTAGATTAGTCTCAGTAACAATACCCCTGACTCTGCGTCCCCAGCTTATTTGGTTTATAACTGCCTCTATCACTTGCTTATCAGCCGTGCGGCATACCACGATAATGTTGTCGCTTTCTATCTGATCTACAATTGCTTCTGCCAGCTTAGGATCAAGTGTCAGGTGTTTGACTTGTATTGCTGGGCCAAAGTTTGTCCACATATCTAGTCCGCGATCGGCTGCGTTTGTAACGCCAACACGATATACATGAGCAGGGATGGTGTAATGCAGTTGCTTTGCCGATAAACCCCCCAATGTTGCAGCGATATCAGCGAACTCTGTCAGGATGGCAGTATTGGCCTGCGGTACGCTAACGGTTACTTGAGCATCCAGTGCTACAACGACTGTTTCCAACAGACTATACACAACAATCTCGTATACTTTATAGTGGACCCAAAAGTCAAGTCCAAAAAGGCGTCTTTGGAAAGATACTTTTCCTCCATTCAAATGATTTTCTCGGAATGGGAAGAGAATCGTGAAAAAGACGCGTCTCTTCCA
>JBBQXY010000267.1:0-4851 GCA_038209195.1 Ktedonobacterales bacterium
TCGCGGCCAAAGTCGCCTTACATAACTTTTGTCTCTGGTTCAATCAACAACTTGATAGGCCTCTTTTGGCTTTTGCTACCTTGCTAAACTGGTAGGGCTTTCGGGCTTGTTAATTCACACCAAACGTTTAAGTCAATACAAGGCACCCCTTGTTAGAACCCGTAGCACCCGCCGAGGTCTCTCACGATCATCCCCTTAACAGTTCAACCAGCAAAAAAGAAGTGTCGCAAATGTCCCGAAGTCGCCAAAGTCCTAACCATTCCAAGTTTTCATCTCAACCAGCAAAAAAGAAGTGTCGCAAATGTCCCGAAGTCGCAAATGTCCCGAAGTCGCAAATGTCCCGAAGTCGCAAATGTCCCGAAGTCGCAAATGTCCCGAAGTCGCAAATGTCCGAAGTCCCAAATGTCCGAAATCACAAATGTCCGAATCATCGCAAAATTTCATCCCCACCATCAAAATAGAAGTGTCCTATATGTCCCGAAGTCCCAAATGTCCGAAGTCCCAAATGTGTCTGGACTCCCCGCGTCGTAACCGGGTGATTGCCAGCGCTATGGTATAATAAAACCGATGTCTACAGGCAATGCAGAAGAGGACCAATCTATGGCAGGACATCCTAACGAACTCCCAGAACGAAAAAGTCGTGAAGCATACCTTGCTCTTTTAGAGAGCGATCCTGCCCATCGTTATGAATTCCTCGATGGCGTTATCTATATGATGACAGGGGGAAGCCCCGATCATGCAATCATAGGGAACAATATTGGGAGAATTCTTGGCAACTTGCTTCAGGGACGCCGCTGCATTGTCTATAACTCAGACCTCTATGTCGAATTAGCGGATAACTATCGCGTCTGCCCCGCTGTCACCGTCAGTTGTGATCCACGTGATAGGGGAGCAAAAGAAGCTATCCATTATCCCTCTCTAGTGGTAGAAGTACTTTCTCCTACAACGGAAGCCCGTGACCGCGGCAAGAAATCTTTGCACTATCGCTCTAGCCCAACCATCCAAGAATACCTGCTGGTAAGCACCGAGTCTCCGCTCGTTGAGATAGTCCGTCGCGAAAAAAACGGCTTCTGGCTGCTCTCCACGCTTGGGCCAGAGGACTCCGTCGTCTTAACAAGTCTCAATATATCGTTTCCAGTAGCAGAAGCCTATCAGAATACCTCCTTTATGGATGAAGAGGAATAAGTTCCCGTCACCTACTCGGTAGCGTCAGGAATATACGGGATCATCCCTTTGCGGAACGCTTCCTCCTGGATTACTCGCGGTGCATAGCGCACATCCATAATGATCCCATTGACCTGTACCATCCAAATCAGTGGGTTCTTGTCTACCCTTGATGGGAGTGTCCACTTTGGCTCCATCTGATACATGCCTAAGAGATCACGAATCTGCTTGGATTTGGACTGCATAGTATTCATACTGAGACCAAAGGCACTGGCTATCTGGCTTGATGAGACATGAGGGGACTGCGATGCATCAAAGAGAAAGTTCACCGTACCCAGTGCATGAATGATGGCACAAGCCCATGTGGCGATCTTACCTTGACTCAGCGGCGAAAGGCGTTTTCGGCAAAGCGTTGCCGTCAACTGACGACAGATGGTGGCATATTCGTTATTCAAATGCTCCTGGCTGAAGGCATCCGTTAATTGTGTGATCTCGTCGAAACGCGCCTGCATTTCTTTGGGTACCTGCTCTGAGGTACTGCGTTTAGCCATAAATACTTCCTCGCTTTCAATGCTGTTACTGAAAACTCCCAGGTATATAGTATTCTACCGCCTGAGAAGCTCTGTTGGCGAGAGGAAGATTGACAGGCAATACAGAACGCGACACAATGAAAGGGAATACGTGTACATGAACTATCCATCCATCTTGTCAAAGGAGGAAATTGGCTTGAACAGATTTGCGGGAAAGGTCGCTTTGGTAACGGGTGCGGGTTCGCCGCGTGGTATTGGGCGCGCAACAGCATTGGCTCTGGCAAGGGAAGGCGCGCACGTTACGATTACCGACATTGTGGCGGATAATGTGCAGCGCGTAGCGGCGGAGCTAAACGAGCTAACACCGTCCAATGGTGAACTGGCAGATGTACGCGATAAAGAGCAGATGGTACAAGTAGTCAAAAGAACGACGGAGGCATATGGAGGACTGGATATTCTGGTGAATGTTGCAGGTTTAACACGCCCTACATTGTTTCTTGCTATCTCTGAAGAAGAGTATGATCTGGTGCTTGATGTCAACCTTAAAGGAACCTTTTTGGCGACGCAAGCTGCTGTACCTGCTATGCTAGCGCGCGGCGGCGGCGCCATAGTCTCGCTTTCTTCTGTGTCAGGACAGAGAGGTGGTGGAGTTTTTGGCACATCCGCCTATAGCGCAGCAAAGGCTGGCATCATGGGCCTGACAAAAGCACTCGCTCGTGAGTTGACACCACGCGGTATTCGCGTCAACTGCGTTGCCCCCTCCATGGTCGATACAGATATCGCCGGAGATTTACTAACACCCGAACGCAAGGTAGAGCTAGCAAAAGGAACATTGATAGGTCGCCTTGCCGTCGTCGAGGACATCACCAATGCCATCCTCTTCCTCGCCTCAGATGAAAGTGCCTATATAAGCGGTGTCACCCTTGACATAAATGGCGGCATGCACATGCATTAACAGTTATCCAAAGCGGGAGAACCTTGTCTGGGGGCAGGTTCTAGGGCTGCGCCCTAGCTCTCCCACAGTTCACGTGACAAGCAGGGATGCAAGGGGCCGCCGCCCCTTGACTGGGTTCTAGGGCTGCGCCCTAGTTCTCCCTCTCTCCTCTGCCGCCGAAGGCGGCCAGCCAAAGAAAGAGAAACAAAAGGCTGTTGAGCAAGGGCAGATGCACTTGACGCTGACTCTTCTGTAATGCCTAACTTAGCTATCAGGTACAGATATACACCACGATGCAAAAGGCATCGTATAAAGAAGCCAACAACAATAGGAGGCGACAATGACACTCAATTCCAAACAAAACAGCGCAACTATCACCAATGGGCGTAATCGTGCAGGCGCACGGGCTATGCTCAAGGGCATTGGCTTTACCGATGATGATTTGGCGCGCCCCATCATTGGCGTAGCGAATACTTGGACCGAAACCATGCCCTGTAACTATAATTTGCGTCACCTCGCAGTCAAAGTGAAAGAGGGCATACGGGCGGCTGGTGGGACGCCGATGGAGTTCAATACGATAGCCATCAGCGATGGGGTAACGATGGGCACCGAGGGCATGAAAGCCTCGCTGGTTAGCCGCGAAATTATCGCCGATTCCATTGAGCTCGTTGGTCGGGGTCATATGTTTGACGCGGTAGTAGCGCTGGTGGCCTGTGACAAAACGATCCCCGGCGCCGCCATGGCCTTGATTCGACTGAATGTGCCGAGCTTCGTACTCTACGGCGGCTCCATCGCACCGGGACATTTCAAAGGGCGGGACGTGACCATCCTTGACGTCTACGAGGCCATAGGCGCGAATGCGGCTGGCAAGATGAGCGATGCCGACCTGCTCGAACTTGAGAATGTGGCTTGCCCCGGTGCGGGTGCATGTGGTGGGCAATTTACCGCCAATACAATGGCAATGGCCTTGGAATTTATTGGGCTCTCGCCGATGGGAACAGCCAGCGTTCCCGCCACTGATCGGCGCAAGGACGATGTTGGGCTGCGCTGCGGTCAACTTATCATGGACCTCTTACAACGCGGGGTGAGGCCGCGCGATATTTTGACGCGCCAGGCTTTTGAAAATGCTATCGCCGGTGTGGCGGCATCAGGTGGCTCGACCAATGCCGTGCTGCATCTACTTGCCATGGCCCGTGAAGCCGGTGTGCCGCTTACCATCGACGATTTTGACACGGTGAGTAAGCGAACCCCATTGCTGGCTGATCTCAAGCCGGGGGGACGCTACGTGGCTGTTGATCTGGATCGTGCCGGTGGTATACCGCTTCTGGTACAACGCCTCGTTACGGCAGGTTCCATCGATGGGACACAGATGACACCGAGTGGAGAGACGGTCGCTGAAGAGGCCAGTAAGGCTGTGGAGACACAGGGCCAGGATGTGGTGCTGCCAATTTCCCACCCGCTCAAACCCAATGGCGGGTTGGTCATTCTCAAAGGGAACCTCTCGCCAGAAGGATGTGTGATCAAGGTTGCTGGTCACGAGCGACCCTATCACCGAGGCCCTGCTAGGGTCTTTGATCGCGAGGAAGATGCCATGACTGCCTTGACAGGCAACAAGATCAAGGCTGGCGATGTCGTAGTGATTCGCTACGAAGGCCCACGCGGTGGGCCTGGCATGCGCGAAATGCTGGGGGTAACGGGTGCAATCGTCGGTGCTGGTCTGGGCGAGACAGTGGCATTGCTCACCGATGGCCGTTTTAGTGGGGCGACACGCGGTTTGATGGTCGGTCATGTCTCACCCGAAGCGGCTCGTGGTGGCCCTCTCGCCGCGTTGCAAGAAGGCGATACCATCGTTGTCGATATCGAACGACGCCGTCTCGATGTCGAACTTTCAGACGCTGAGATTTCCGCTCGCCTGGCGCAATGGACCGAACCAGCTTCGCACTACACCAGTGGCGTTTTTGCGAAGTATCGTGCCCTCGTTTCCTCAGCCTCCGAAGGCGCCATCACCCAACCAAAGTAGGGCGCGATTTATCGCCGCCACCGCCGATTTATCGCAATACCATTCAAATAAGGCTTGGGAGAGGTGTGTAGGGACAACACCCTGCCTGGGGGGCAGGTAATAAGGACGCGGCGGTCGATGGGGGGCCTTGTGCTTGTCCTCGTCCTGTGGGATGTCCAGACCCCCCACCAGGACAGGCACAAGGCCCCCGATACCTGTCCCCC
>JBBQXY010000268.1:0-4649 GCA_038209195.1 Ktedonobacterales bacterium
CTTTTGTGGAACTCCGAAACACTCGGGTTAACCCATCGATTGTTCATAAGCAACCGGACTGAGATAGCCGTGTGAAGAGTGCCGTCGGATGCAGTTGTCGCAACGAGGAAAGCAAAACACGCTGTAGCTCAACCTATGGTAGAAGTGAGAAAATGCTCACTCGCTTTCGTGACGATGCTTACTAGAGGCACGTATCACACGCCGCCCCGTTTCGTAAGACGTATTGTACCCGCTTGCCACTTGACGCAACGTTTCACCTTGCTCTACACGCAGCACCACAGCAGGCCAATCTGAACGAGCAATAGCGTAACGTGGCTTTGCAGGTCCTGGGCGACGTTTGGGAAGAGGGACGGCTACTTTTGTTAGTGCTTCTAGTGCCTGTTGTAACTTGACCAGGAGTATTCCAGAAGGTTCACGGAAGAGAAGACGCGTTGCCGTGAGCGTAGAGGGCACCCGTTCTACCCCTTTCATACGAAGTTCACCAAGTAAACGCAAACCAGGATACTCTTCGGAGTCAAACTCTGGTGGTGATTTCGGACTCGTCGAACAGTATCCGAAGGGAAGATCACCATTGTAGAGTCCTTGTGCGACGCGTTCGCTTTTTCCCTTGCTTGTGTGCTTTGCCAACATATCAGAAAAGTAGGCCGCGAATGCTGCTAGAGATGATCCTCATCACAGCCTCTGCTCGGTCGCCGAGGTGTTGCGTGAACAGGTTCCGACCTTCGTGCATGGGATGACGGGAGCCATGCACGAAGGTCGGGCAGTTCGACTCATCACTCAGAGTGTTCGCGGAGGATGTTCCATTCCCAACCGTTCCACTCGTGTGAGTACCTCCTACCGCTTGCTGAGCGCATTGGAGTCCAGCTTAACTTGACGCGTATAGGCGTAATGAATTATGGCTCCTACATCCGATATTTCCGTAAAAATGCGATATATCGGTCCCTATTACATCATCCAGCTTCATTTGTCACTTTTAGAATGGCTCAATGGGCAATGAAGTCATTTCACTAGCCATCTATTACTGACAAATGAAGCTGGATGATGTACTATAGCGCAAGCATACGCTTTAATGCCACGCGCGACCAGTACACCACATCCTCATCAACCTTCACCTGATTGATTACTTCACCCTGTACCAATCCCTCCAAGACCCACGCAAGGTATGCTGGATGGATACGATACATGGTGGAGCATGGGCAGACAATTGGGTCCAGGCAAAAGATGAACTGGTCAGGATGCTCCTGTGCTAAACGATGTACAAGGTTAATCTCGGTCGCAACACCCCATTTGCTCCCAGCAGGAGCTTGCTCTATCTGCTGAATGATATACTCTGTCGAACCATAAAGATCAGCAGCCTCGACGACCTCGCGTCGGCACTCTGGATGCACGATTATCTTGATATCAGGATAGTCGGCGCGTGCCTGCTCGATCTGCGAGACGCTGAAACGCATATGCGTGGTACAGTAACCCTTCCACAGAATAATCTTTGCTCGCTCGATCTCCTCTTCCGCATCCACTGCCGCCATCGGGTCCTTCGGATTCCACACCGCCATCTGTGTCTCAGGAATGCCATAGGCAAATGCCGTATTGCGCCCAAGATGCTCATCGGGAAAGAACAAGACGCGCTTCCCTTGCGTGAATGCCCATTGAATGACCGCCGGAGCGTTCGACGACGTACACACAATACCGCCATTGCGCCCACAAAATGCCTTGAGGTTGGCGGCAGAGTTCATATAGGTCACTGGAATAATCCCTGCATCCTCACCGAGCGTCTCATTTAGCATCTCCCAGCACTCTTCAACCTCAGCGATATTCGCCATATCAGCCATCGAGCAACCAGCCGCCGGATTTGGCAAAATCACCTTCTGATGTGGTCCACTCAATACATCCGCGCTTTCCGCCATAAAATGCACACCGCAAAACACGATATAATCAGCCTGTGGACGTGCCGCCGCCAATTGCGCGAGTTTGAACGAATCACCACGAAAGTCTGCGTACTTGATAATTTCATCACGTTGATAGTGATGCCCCAGGATCACGAGTCGCTCGCCAAGCGTGGCTCGTGCTGCCGCGATACGACGGTCTAGCTCGTCGCCATCCATCTCCGCGTACAGCATTGGAATAGTATCACTCCGCTTTGACAGGTCATGTTTTGCTCGCATCCTCGGTGTCAACAGAGGCAACACTCGCGTTTCCTGACTCTCGGCGCATTCAGATTGTATAGCAGCCATTAGGTTTTCTCCTTGTAATAACCCATTATCCTTCATATGACAATTTTCGTAGGGACCAGATTTATCGCGTCCGATGCGCAATTTATCACGCGAGATTCGATAATCATAGCCGATAAATCTGGTCCCTACGAAAATTCCAGCGAGATATCGAAATTGGGAGCCGAATGGGTGATCGCCCCTAATGAAATGAAATCTACGCCCGTTGCTGCAACCGCTACCAGACGGTCCATCTTCGTACCAATATTCCCCGATGCCTCAATCAGTACGTGCGGTGCCTCTCGACGTATAAGCGTTACCGCCTCACGCATACGCTCGACTGACATGTTGTCGAGCAAGATCACATCCGCTCGTGCCTCTAACGCCTCCCCCACTTCTACCAATGTCTCACACTCAACCTCGATTTTGAGCAAATGAGGAGCCATACGTCGCGCACCAGCAATCGCATTCGGGATACCACCCGCCGCCTTGATATGATTGTCTTTAATCAACACGCCATCATTCAGGCCAAAACGGTGATTGTGTCCGCCACCCATCATGACCGCCATCTTCTCAAGACTTCTCAAGCCCGGCGTCGTCTTGCGCGTATCCAGGATACGCGCCGTTGTTCCCTCTATTGCACGTACACACTGAGCCGTAATCGTGGCAATGCCTGACAATCGGCCCAGAAGGTTCAGCGCGACCCGTTCCGCACTCAGCACCGAACGCGCCGAGCCACTCAGACGCGCAAGCACATCGTTTGGCTGCACAACAGCTCCATCATGCACCACGCTCTCAATTTTAACGCGCTCATCTAATATGCGGAACGTATCCAACGCAACCTCTAAGCCCGCAATCACGCCTGCTTGTCGCGTCAGAAATGTTGCCTGTGCTTCCTGCTGCTCTGGAACGGTACTCAGTGTTGTGATATCTGCATACGCTCCATCTTCCTCCAACGCTCGCCGAATCACCTCTTCATACTGCTTATACATGTGGCACAACCTCCTCACTCAATTCCCGACGCATGGTGGCAGACATATCTGCGTCTGTCATGCCTTTTGGAAACACAAAATGCTGGGTCGCAAGCTGTTCATCGGTCGCTTGATAGTCAAGTCGCCAATGGCTCCCTCGGCTCTCACGGCGTGAAAGCGCGGCAATAATAACCAGTTCCGCTACGGATAGCATGTTCAGTGTCTCTAACTCCTGCTGCCTCTGCACTTGCACACCCTCCGTGAGCAACATGCTAGAATGTAGTTCCTTCACTTTCTGTCTTGCTTCCAACAATCCCGATTCATCCCGATAGAGTGACACATATTGCCACATCAGTTGACGCAGTTCAGCACGTATTGCCTGTGTTGTACGTTCAACAGCAGTTTCAGACAATAGGAGGCCCTTTATCCTTTCGGAGGGAAACAGGGAGACAGCAAGGGTCTCCCCTACACCGAGGGTTCCCCGAACATGTAGGGGAGACCCTTGCTGTCTCCCAGCATTTTCATCGTCGTTGCCCATCATCAAATGGTCCGCGATACGCACCCCATAGACAAGTCCCTCTAGCAGCGAATTGCTCGCAAGCCGATTCGCGCCATGCACACCTGTACATGCCACCTCGCCAACGGCATACAATCCTGGCACCGTTGTTCGTCCGTAGGTATCCACGCTCACACCACCCATACAATAATGCGCGGCTGGCGCAATCGGTATCAAGTCAGTTGCTAAGTTCAACCCATGCGTGCGGCATAGTGTCGAGATCGTTGGAAAACGTGCGTGCATCTTTTCCGCAGGTAAGTGACGCAGGTCAAGGTATTGGCAATCTGTCTGCTCGGCAAGCATCTCGCTCAAAATCGCCCGCGCCACCACATCACGCGGTGCCAGTTCATTTTGCTCACTGTAACGCGGCATGAAGCGTTCACCGGCATGGTTACGCAGGAACGCGCCTTCTCCACGTACCGCCTCAGAAATGAGTGTCGATGCATTGTCCGCGACAAGCACGGTAGGATGAAACTGCATAAATTCAAGGTCGGTCAGAGCCGCACCAGCATTCCATGCCAATGCCAGACCATCAGCAGTTGCCCCTACGGGATTCGAGGTATGTAACCATAAGCCGCCCGCACCACCATTCGCCAGGATGATCGCATTACCTGCGACCGTAAAGCCTCGCCCATGCTTATCAACAGCCTCCACAGCGACACAAACACCCTGCTCTACCACGAGTTTGCGTACAAATGTCTCTTCATACACCATTACAGAGGAACGCTTACGAAGTTCAGACATCAGAACATGCTCGATTTCAGCACCCGTAGCATCACCACCAGCATGCAACACGCGCCAGCGTGAATGTGCGCCCTCACGTCCAAGCAAAAAGCCGTCGGGCGTCGTATGAGCATCACTTTCACCCTGCACTCGGTCAAACTGCACGCCCAAACTAATCAGCCAGCGTACCGC
>JBBQXY010000269.1:0-4625 GCA_038209195.1 Ktedonobacterales bacterium
ATAAAAGCCCGCTCCGACGAGGGGTGAGTCGCCGACACGTCCGGGTAGTTTGTAGGGGATGCCACCCGTTGAGGTTGCGGCAACCAGATTACCAGCGTCGTCGATAGCAACGGCTCCAACCGTACCATGTCTATTATCAGGTTGCTTGCCATTTTCTGGTTTCTGCTGCGAAATCTCGTGGTCAGGCTCTACCCGCGCCGCAACACTGCCTATTTCGCGCCGATGATAGGTTGGTTCATTGCGCGTGGCTCTCTGCTCCTCGCGCAAGCGTTGCCAGTTCTGGTATTGCCGCTCGGTCTGTAAGTCTTCTACCTGACACAGCGCAATGCCATTATCTATCGCGAATTGTGTCGCGCCACGTCCAGTCAGTAGCACATGAGGGCTTACCAGCACACGACGCGCTAACGCAATAGGATTTTTGATGCGTTCAACACTGGCAACCGCGCCAACCTGGAGCGTATTACCTTCCATCAGCCCCGCGTCCATTTCGATAGTGCCAGTAGCGGTGAGACAGGAGCCGGTTCCCGCGTTATAGTTCGGGTTATCTTCTAAGGCGCGTACTGTGGCCTCCACTGCGTCAAGCGCACCCCCACCCCCTTGCAAAATTCGCCATCCGATGAGTGCAGCTTCCTGACAACCAGCTTTCGCACTCTCGATACGGTCAGCCGAAATGCTGCCCGCGCCTCCGTGTACAACAATAGCAATTGGCATACGGCTATGGTCTCCTTCGCGTGTTTCTCTGCATTGTATCACAACAGCTTATCTGGTTATTCGTGGACTGTCTCGCTCTGCCATTGGCATGTTTCAGGAATGGCTCGTTTGAGGGATGCCGCCAAAGCGTCTATATCGGTCACATCGTCGCGATAGACCGCCCATGCTTTCGCTTTTTGTTTGGGGTCTGTGACCGTGCGATACACGGTAATGCCAATACGCTTGCCATTCGGGAAAAACTCTTCTTTGATACGCGTCAACATAGACCACGGAAGCGCGATCTCTTCACCATCACGACCCCGCTTGACCAATGCCTGCGGTTCGATAGTGATTGTGAAGGGCACAGGAGCCACGATACGCAGATACAGCACAAAGCCAAAAATAAAGACAATTGCGGCGATTGTACTGCCAACCGCCGACGCGCCCTGATGAATTGCAATCCACAAGACCAGAGCGGTCACAGCCAGCAGGCCCCCAATTGTGACAATCTGTTTGAAACGGCTCACGCCGGGGCCAATAAAAACCTCTGTTGTTGCTGATAATGCCATATTCCACGCTCCGTCATGTCGTTCTGAATGAATATAATTTGCGTAATTGATAAAATAATCTCGTCTGTACGGGTCTGATTTCATCACACCCTCGCAGCGACACACCATGCGGGAGGACATGTGAAACGCCTCATCAATCCTGTGGACAGTATCAATTGCCAACAAGGTGTAATTTCATTAGGTACCTACACGCTATTGTAACAAGAGGAACATACCAATGCAACATGTTGTGATATAAAATAGTGGTAACACCTTGTCAAAAAACAAAAGGAGATACTATGCCAACGCGTTATTTTGAAGATTTTCAGGTGGGGGATGTAATCGACCTTGGTAGTACATCTGCCAGTGCGGAAGAAATTATTGCATTCGCTAAACAATTTGACCCACAGCCATTTCACATCGACCCCGCACAGGCCAAACACTCAGCTTTTGGGACACTCGTTGCCAGTGGCTGGCATTCCTCGGCTCTTTTCATGCGCTTGCTGGTAGATGGCTTGCTGAACGATACGATTAGCATGGGTTCTCCTGGTGTTGATGAAGTGCGTTGGCGCAGACCCGTGCATCCCGACGAAAAACTTCACGGGCGACTCACCGTCCTGGAAAGTACGACATCAAAGACCAGACCCAACATGGGCATTATTCGCTCGCTCTGCGAACTGACCAATCCAGAGGGCGAGGTCGTCATGAGCCTCAAAGGATTACATTTCTTCGGGCGCAGACCCGAAACTTCTCAAAGCAGCTAAAAACGTTGATGGAATTGTGCGCTCCGCACAATTCCATCAACGTTTTTAGCTGCTTGTTTCTTTATTGCTCTGATGCTATGATAGGTGTGTTCTCAACACTTATCATAGCAGTCAAGTGGTTTTGTCCCACTTTTCGCAGAGGAGAATACGCTTTATGGCTGCGCCAACACTACGACAGAGGTCTTCCGCATCGACGGTTCTCGTCACCCAGTTACGGAAAATAGGGAACTCGATTGGGCGTCCTCTCTTTGCTGTCGTCCTGGCACTCATCGCTGGTGCCATTGTGATTATCTTGACTTCGCCAGGGGCATTGCCAGACCGCTTGAGCGCGGTCGTCACTGCATTTCAAGATTTATATCAAGGCGCGTTTGGTGACCCGCAGACGTTTTCTTCCACGCTCGTTCGTGTGAGTCCCTTGATTCTTACGGGTCTTTCTGTCGCTATCGCCTTTCGTGCAGGACTCTTCAACATCGGTGCGGAAGGGCAACTGGCCGTGGGTGCAATGACGGCTGCCATCATTTCCTTCACGCTTTCAGGTCTGCCTGGTTGGCTGCTTGTTCCTTTTATGCTTATTGGAAGTATGCTTGCTGGCGCAATCTGGGGTGGTATCGTCGGTATCCTCAAAGCGTGGCGTGGCGCACATGAAGTTGTTACCACTATCATGCTCAACTGGATCGCGTTTTACGTTACGGACTACTTGATCACTGGCCCCTTCAAAGACCCGAAACAATCAGATGTGACACCTACTATTCCCACAAACGGCATCATTCCTACGGTAGCAGTATTTTACAATCAGACATTAGGCACGTTTCTGCCCAGGATAGCCACCCCTGACGCGTACCGTGTTGACATGGGTATTTTTATCTCCTTGCTTGCGCTTGTCATCTACTGGTTCATTACCTCACGTACCGCTTTTGGCTATGAGGTACGCGTAATTGGGCAAAACCCCAAGGCGGCACGCTACGCAGGCATTCCCATCAAGCGTAACCTTTTCGCGGTTATGGCACTCGCGGGTGCCTTCTCTGGCCTCGCGGGTGCCTTGAATGTGATGGGACAGTTTCCGTATCACCTCATCTCTAGCACATTTAGCATCGACTCGACCGGCTTTGATGCTATTGGTGTCGCGCTAGTTGGTCGCACGACCGCTGTCGGTGTATTCTTTGGTGCGCTCTTGTTTGGTGGATTGCGCCAGGGTGGAACGTTTATGCAGGCGGATGCTGGTATACCAGGGGACCTCGTGTATATCATTCAGGCTCTCGTCCTCTTTAGTATTGCGGCAGAATTTTTGCCCACACTACAACGTTCTCTGCCGAGTTGGGCGCGTCTGAGTGGTCGCCCTTCAATTGTCCCAGGCATCACAGGTTCGACCGAGGCCGCGTCAGCACTGGTCGAGAGTGGCCCTACGGGAAGTAACACAAGCGAGGCCAGTGCGCCACAAGTTAGTTCAGTTGCTGTGATTGAACGTAGCGCGGAAGAGCCTGACGTGCTATCCGACTATCGAGAACTGCCACTTAGCAAGAGCGAGGAGGAACAGTAGTGTTTTTACAAATAGTTTTTCGCGTCGTCACCTCTAGCGATCTGTGGGCCGCGACGCTGCAATTTGGTGCATTGTTGCTCCTGCCAGCACTCGGCGGAGTGATCTCCGAGCGTAGCGGCGTCGTCAATATCGCGATGGAGGGCATGACCCTGACCGGAGCATATGCTGGCGTCATGACCGCACTCGCAACGCATAGCGTCATTGGTGGCATTATTGGTGCCATGATTGCTGGAGGCTTGATGGCTCTTGTACACGCCATCGTCTCCATCAATTTCAAGGCCGATCAAGTTGTCAGTGGTATTGCCATCAATATCGCGGCACTCGGCTTGACCGACTATTTGCTCACAATTCAGACAAGTGGACAGGGTGTACCTGCACTCAGGCCAGAATTGCGTATTCCATCCATTGCCCTCGGACCACTCGCCAACATTCCCTTTCTCGGACCTGTCCTCTTTCAGCAAAATGTTATCTTTTACGTTGCGATAGTTATTCTGTTCGGCATCCAATTTTTGCTTTTTCGTACAAACATCGGCTTACGTATTCGTGCGGTCGGTGAGCAACCGCAAGCAGCAGACACAGCAGGCGTCAATGTGCGGCTGGTGCGCTATCTCTGTGTGATTGGCAGCGGCTTGCTTTCAGGTTTAGCGGGTGCGTTCTTGTCACTCGGTATCACAGGCATCTTTAATACAAACATGACGGCAGGTGTTGGCTTTATCGCACTCGCAGCCATGATTTTTGGCAAGTACAATCCGTTAGGTACGGCTGGTGCATGTCTCATCTTTGGACTAGGCGAGGCACTCAGCCCACGCCTACAGGATACTGGGATCTCGCCAAATCTGCTCAGCACGCTGCCTTATATTCTGACACTGGTTGCCCTTGTCGGCCTCGTTGGGCGCACCACCGCCCCTGCCGCCGATGGCATCCCATACGAACCCGGAACCGAATAAATTGTGATGGATTTGTCGTAGGGACCAGATTTATCGCGTCCAGGGCGCAATTCATTGCCGATGCTTCCAACGAGAAGATATGAAACAAGCGCCTCGCGCAATGAATTGCGCCCTGGACGCGATAAATCTGGTCCCTACG
>JBBQXY010000270.1:0-4552 GCA_038209195.1 Ktedonobacterales bacterium
TCTCCATCTATCCAGACAGTATAAATACGCTGTTGATACAGGTTGGCGATCCGCAGTGTCTCCTGAACCTGACGCGAGGTGCGTGCTTCGGGCGAGACGATCAACAGAATTACCTGCGCGGCGCGAATAGTCTCTTGCAGCGCTTTTTTCTTATTCTCTTCACCATGCCTTCTTACCGTGCGGCTACTCCAAATAGTGACGCCGCGTGCCTGTAATTTTGCCTTGAGCAACACTACAAAGGATTGCTCCGCATCGACATAAGCAGAAGCTAGAAATACGAGCGGGAAGGCGGGGATATTGAGCGTCACCTGTAGACCGAGTTCTTCTGCGTTCTTTTGAAAGAGGTCACAGAGTTTCTCGCGGTAGAAAGGATTTGGAACGGTAATGCCGCGCTCCCAGCGACTCACCGTTTCAAAATCTGTGTCTAACGCCTCAGCCAACTCGCTTTGCGACCACCCCTTGAGGTGACGGGCGTGTCGCAAGCGTTGATTCGGAAAAGTTTCTTCAAAGGCCATACAGAACCCTGCCCTACTCGCCAGCCATACTCCTATCTTGCAAGCTGCTACAGCTCATCAGAAGTCAAGCAGCCAAAAATAGTATTGTGTAGAGGATGCAATACACCATGATATTACGACGTAAAGTTACAAAATACTCTCAAAAAAGCAGCAAAAAGGCTAACTTGTCAAAAAAAATCCTAGTAAACCTCGAGCAAATCTGGCAAACTCGAAGAGGATACTAGATACGAAGTTGTGTGATAGTGTATAGCAGAAAAGTCCAGTAGCTAGGTCTGGGCTGAGCTTAAAACCTTCCTTCTGCATGCCATTGCACAGCCATCGATGTAGTATGCCCGAAGAGGAATGAAGACTCCCCTGACTATTTCAAGGGGAGCCTCTTTGTTTGTGCTTTTCACTCCATATTACCTTTCTCCTCTAACATCACGATTTTACCAGTGGAACCATCCACTCGAATCATCTGTCCGCTCTGGATGCGCTCAGTCGCCCTCGGAACACCAACCACTGCTGGTATGCCATACTCACGTGCGACCACAGCTCCATGGGATATAGAACCACCCATCTCCATCACCAGACCTCCCGCCGTCAGGAAGAGCGGTGTCCAACCAGGATCGGTCGAAGGTGCCACTAGGATTTCTCCTGGTTCCAGGTAGGCGCCGACAGGATCGAGGATCACTCGCGCCCTGGCGGTAATGCTGCCTGCGGAGGCAGGAGTGCCGCGCAATGCGTTGGCATCCTCACCCTCGCTAGCAACGACAGTTGGCTCTGAACCATCGGAGAGCAGAATACGAGGTATAGAACGACGAAGCATTTCCTGCTCATAGGTGACATGTCGCACATGCACCAAGGGACGCATATCTGTCCCACCCAAAGCGGCGCGTGCCTCGGCAAATGAGAGGAAGTAGAGATCATCTGGTTGTTCTATCCGACCAGACTTGACCAGTTCCTCTGCAATCGGTCTCAGGATTTCACGCATGCGAGCAAAAATCCACACGAGGTAGCACTTTGGCATTTCGCGCATCCCGACAAGAGCCCTCGTTCGACGTAGGCAGACGTTGACCAGCCAGCCACGCAGCCAGTTGCGTTTCATGGCACGCCGCGTCAATTCACGTACCATCGCATTCGCCTGCTGGGTACCGCGACGGAACTGCACATCCGGGCCCAGCTCAGCATCTTTCAGGCGCAGGTAGTTGACCAATACACCTAGAATATACTTGGGCTCATCAGACCAGCGCGGCAGGCCCATATCGATTTCAGCTACCCCTCGATGCCCATAGCTCTGTAAAAAGTTGGCGAGGTTGTCTTGTACGACCGCTGGCAATGCGTGTTGACGATACCCTTCAGACAGTTGATCGAGTGAGTGTTCGAGCAGGAACGTCGCTATCCCCTGTTCATCTGCCATCTTTTGTGCGATGCCCCAGAGGGCCAGGTCCATCTCCGTTGTTGGATTATTGGGTAGACCACGCAGCACGGTCTGTCGCTCATCAGCACTTGCTAGGTTTCCCAGTAGCTTCCCCGCCAGGCCGAAAGAGAGGAACCCAGCAACCAGAACCGGAGCCACCGATGCCGCAGTGCGAAAGATGTGATGACTTCCAACATTTTCAATTAGCTCCAGCCGTTCGAGCAAACTCGCTTCAGAGGGGACAGACAACAGGCTCTGCAACCGTTGACGCAACCCTAGCACGCGTTGACGCGCTGCACCAGGACGAAAGATGGCCTGGAACAAGTACCGAGGAGCATGGATACGCGCGGCGAAAGGAATGGCTCTGCGCACAAAACCCCACTGTCCAGAAGGCCTCACCTGCAACCTCGGATCAGACAGGAGTGCTTGCAGCGGGGCAGATGCACGGGCCTCACCAAAGGGGAGTAGGAAACCAATGAGCCGTCGTCCGATGGGATTGCGTAACCCGCCAGTTAGATCGATGAAGATACGCATGCCTGCCTCGACTAAGGGACCTGATGCGCTTTCCTGCGACCCCTGATTGAAGCCCGCCAACCTCACGACTCCAGAAACGAACAGGCGAAAGGCTGCGATTCCCATCGGCGTAAAGGGTTGATAGACGCCTTGCGGCACATTCAAGGACAAGTAGACACGCAGCACATCATCTGACTGCGGGGCGTTGGCAGGAAGAGGATAGAGCGTGGTAATCGGTCGTGCCTGGGTCAGCCAGAGTTTCCCTGCCCTATCAATAGCCCATTCCGTGTCTTGCGGCGCGTGATAGTGGCCCTCAACCTTCGCTCCTAATGATGTCAGTGCCACCACTTGCTCGTCGGTAAGACAGGCCTGCTTGCTCTGCCCTTCGCGCTCAATCCGTTGTGTACCACCACCCGGCAGCGCTTGAATAACCACCCGTTTATCTCCCAGTCGCCGCTCGACAATCTCTCCACTGACGGTATTGACAACAAAATGATCGGGATTGACCGCACCTGAGACCACTGCCTCTCCCAATCCAGGACTGGCATCAATGACCGCCTGCCGCCTTCGCCCAGTGAGCGGGTTCGCCGTAAAAAGCACTCCAGCTACCGCAACATCAATCATCCGCTGAACGACGACAGAGAGACTCACACTATACGTATCAACTCGGTTACTCCTACGGTAACTTACCGCACGTTCCGTCCAAAGTGAAGCCCAGCAGCGTCTTACCGCGTCAAGCAACGCCTCCTCACCAACGATGTTGAGGTACGTATCCTGCTGCCCTGCGAAACTCGCAAAGGGGAGATCCTCTGCCGTAGCTGAAGAGCGCACTGCCACAGGAATGGGAACTGACACACCCTGCCCAAGGGATATGTACGCCGCGCGAACGGCTGCGGCGAGTTCCTTCGGTAAAGAAACCTGCAAGAGGTGCTCACGTATCGCCTGGGCGATTTCGGCGAGCTGCTCCCTACCTGTCTCGCCTGACAGTGCTGCCAGTAAAGCGGTCAGGTCGGCGTGTTCGGCTATGTACTTGTATGCTTCGGTGGTGATACAAAAACCGCCTGGCACTGGTAATCCCGCACGCGTGAGTTCTCCCAGGTTGGCTCCCTTGCCACCTACTTGTGGGAGGTCAGAAGCATCAATCTCTTCAAAGAAGAGTACATACTGTGCTTTCTCTCTGCCCTGAGCTGGTATTTGTTGCTGTATGCTGCTCATACTCTTCCTTCTCTCTGCTTTTGTCAGCCGCTCTATCGCTTATACAGACGAAAACGCCAAGGCCTTTATAATTAATTGATTTGTTAATTAATTATAAGCAAAAAGACAGCAAAAGTCAAGGGAGATAAACTGAAAATTTAGCAGAAAATGTGAAGTTTTGTGATTTCGTATACTATATAAGACTCTTCTTAGCAAGGTAATACGTGATAAGAGGAAGAAATGATTTTTTACGTCAAGGTATCTAAACGTCAAAGTATCTAAAGAATAACAACGAAGGAGAAACAAAATGAGTACGACTCCTGATCCGCGTCTGCAAGGCTATCAACAGCCGATAAACCAGGAACCTGTCTACGAAGGTCGTGGTGTAGATAACAATACTGTTCAATCATCCAATGCTGGCGGTGCCTACTCGCAAAGCCAACACGAAAACTACATCGACCCTCAGGGCAACCGCGTCGAAAATCGCGTGGAAGTCTATGAGGATAAAAATCAGAGCCGGGCTAATACCCGTTACTGGATCAAGACTGTTACCTACTTTGTATTAGCCGTACTGGAAATCATCCTCTTGCTGTACCTGTTCTTCGGTCTCTTCAGGGCAAACCAGGGTAACGGCTTCATTGCATTTCTGTACGGTGTGAGCCATGTGTTTGTGGCTCCATTTAATAACATCTTCCCTAGTACTAGCAGTTTTGCAGCTTCAACAATTATTGCGATGATTGTTTATGCATTGTTAGCATGGGGCATTGTCTCGTTGGGTAGAGTGATCTTTGCTCCGGTTGTTTCAGGACGGCAGAGCATTACAACGTCACGTCGTGACCGTTCTTTGTAGTAACGCTCCAGAGCAGTAGTGCTCTTTTTGTATATCGTGTCCATTATGAACAGGGCTCGCTTTTTACCGCCAAAAAGCGGT
>JBBQXY010000271.1:0-4536 GCA_038209195.1 Ktedonobacterales bacterium
CGCAATACCATTCAAATAAGAATGAACGGCGACACCGTGTGTAGGGACAGGGGGACGAGGGGATGCGGACGCGGGGGCCTTGTGCCTGTCCTGCTGGGGGTTCTGGACATCCCACAGGACGAGGACAAGCACAAGGCCCCCATCGACCGCCGCGTCCTCCCCTTGTCCCTATGCCCTCCATCCCCAAGCCTTATTTGAATGGCATTGAGATTTATCGCCGCCATTGCCGATTTATCGGCCCGTCCTCTTCAATCACCTGTATGGATGGAGAGACGTGTCCCATATGTCCCATGTCCCAAACCGTTACCCTCGGTAGCGGATTTCAAAAAGCCTACCCCTATACATGTCAAGTCAAGCTGAATGATTTGCTTGGCTGGCTACCATATAAGAGATTTTCTCTTTTCAGTACGTAATCAGAGTAATGCTTCCCTACCTGAAGTAGTACGATACAGGTTCATCGCAATAAGGATAGAAACTCAATGGCTGACAAACCAGATAAGCCAGAAGGCGAAAATGACCTCGCGACGCCTCCGCCAGCAGTGGATATCACACCCAACAAGCGGCGTTCAGTCTTTTCTGGCCTTTCCAAAGGGAAAATAGCACTCTTGCTTGGGCTGGTACTCATCGTTGTCCTGGCTAGCGTTGTGCTCCTCACTTCCCAGGTGCTCAAGCGGAAAGCGACTTCCACGCATCCACCTGTTGCCGCCAATTCTAACGCCGCTATGTTTGGCTTCGATCTACAACACACCCATTTCAATGCCACTGAGCATATCCTCACTACTGCCAATGTCTCTCACTTGGTATCTTACTGGACAACTGCCACTGGCAGCTATATTATCGCCTCACCAACCGTCGCGAATGGGATCGTCTACATCGGGTCGTATGACCAGAAACTTTATGCTTTAGATGCCAGGACAGGAAAGATTCTGTGGGAGCACAGCGCGAAAAGTTCGATTGGTTCTTCGGCGGCAATCGCTGCTGGCATCGTCTATGTCGGCTCCAATGACCACGAACTCTACGCCTTGAATGCCAGAACAGGCGCGACGATTTGGACCTATTACACATTAGATGAAATCTGGTCCTCACCGGCAGTAGTCAATGGAATCGTCTATGTTGGCTCCAATGATGGCAACCTCTATGCCTTGAATGCGCTTACAGGTGTGGATCTCTGGAGCCGTCCTACGGGAAACTTCGTTTCTTCCTCGCCAGCAGTAATAAATGGCGTCGTCTATGTCGGATCAGAGGATGACAACCTCTATGCTCTTGATGCTCGGACAGGCGTGGATCTCTGGAGTGCCTCAGCCGGTCTCGCCATTCGTGTCTCCTCGCCAGCTATTGCCAATGGAGTGGTCTATGTTGGCTCGGAGGATAGCCAACTCTATGCCTTCAATGCCAGGACAGGACACACCTTATGGGCTACTCGTACAGGCGGTTTCATTCACTCGTCTCCGGCAGTTGCCAATGGCATAATCTATATCGGCTCAACAGATCACTCGCTCACAGCTTTTGCCGCCAACACAGGCAAACGTATCTGGAGTGTTCACACTGGAGCCGTCATCGACTCCTCCCCTACCGTCGCCAATGGCGTTGTCTATGTCGGTTCGCAAGACCACAAACTCTATGCCATAGATGCCACGACAGGTACCACGTTGTGGACGTACGCTACTGGCAACGTCATTGACTCATCCCCTACCGTCGCCAATGGGGTCGTCTATGTCGGCTCGTGGGATGGCAAGCTCTACGCCTTCCACTTACTAGCTTGAATGTTCCTTGCCCACACTCACTTGCCCTGAAAAACTGGGCGACGTTTTTCGCGGAAGGCAACACTTGCCTCGTGTGCATCAACTGTACCAAAGCAGCGCATGATCGCGTCGAGCTCGTTCTGGAAGGCACGCTCCAATTCAGCCTCTAACGGGCGATTGAGCAGTCGCTTGCTCTCGCGTAAGGCGAGCGGCGCACGGCTCAACATCTTGTCAGCCAGTGCCTGCACCTCAGCGTCCAGACGTTCCGCTTCAACCATACGGTGCAGCAGACCAAGGCCATTGGCAACTTCAGCATCAAAAATATCCGCCATCAGGATGATTTCACGCGCCACTCCTTGCCCCACCAATTGTGGCAGCAGTACAGTCGTCCCGCCAGTAATGACCATGCCCACACTCGCTTCCACACATCCCATGCGTGCGCGTGTGCTGGCAACCCGAAAATCGCAAGCCAGAGCTAACTCGAAACCACCACCAACAGCATAGCCATCAATAGCCGCGATACTTGGCTTCTCGCCCAACAGTAGCAAGCGCGTCATCCGTTGCAAGTCCATAATCAGTGCCAGGAAATCGTCGGCGCTCTGGTGCTCACTTTCCTTCAGGTCATCACCAGCGCAAAAATTGCCTCCCGCGCCCGCAAGAACAATGATAGATACGTCCGGATCGCTCTGCGCCTGTTCCAATGCCTGACGCAGTTCCGTAATCATCCCCCGGCTCATAGCATTCATCGCCCCAGGTCGGTTCATCACCACCTGGGCAACACGATTAGTGACGGTCGATAGAACCAACGGTGAACTATTCATAACAACTCCTTTCCCTACGGGAATCGGCTCGCAGAGCCGCCTCGTGTATAGTAGGGGCGCACCCTTGCGGTCGCCCTGGTCGCATACTGAACAGGAGATACTCCATTATGCCAGTAAATAAAGTATTGTTGGCGCACCCTTGCGGTCGCCCTGGTCGCATACTGAACAGGAGATACTCCATTATGCCAGTAAATAAAGTATTGTTGGCGCACCCTTGCGGTCGCCCTGGTCGCATACTGAACCGCTTGTCAACCTTTAACTTGACGCCTGCTCGTATATCTTCATAACGCGACGAGCTTTTTGCTCGGTGCGAGGTAGCGTACCATAAGGAACCAGTTCTGGCTCAGCGCGGAAGTTGAGTTGCTCGCGTAGTGCATGCACAATCTGTTGCGGTAAATCTGCCACCTGATCGGTTGCTAGATTCTGTGCCAGCTCCACACGTACTTTGAGATATTGATGTGGTGGTGCATGATCAACAATAATTTGGAACTCGCCTGAGAGCCTATCTGAGAGATGGACCAGCGTATTGCCCACGGCTGTAGGGAAAACATTGATGCCGCGTACATGGAGCATATCATCACTACGTCCTAGGATACGGAAACGAAAGCTCGTTCGCCCGCAGGCGCAAGGCCCAGTCCCCAGAATGCGCACGACATCGTGAGCACGATAGCGCACCAGCGGCTGTGCCTCTTTGAAAAGATGGGTATACACGAGCTCGCCTACGGCACCCTCGGTAAAAGCAAGAGTAGCCCCACTTTCCGGTTCGATCAACTCAACCGCGACAGCGCCCTGCGCGTGGAAGTGCAGTCCCTGGCGCTGTTCGCATTCCGAGCCCATGATGCTAATAATATCAGCCATGCCAAAATTCGCGTCCATGGCGCGCATACCCCAGGTCTCCTCCATCCGTGAACGCACACTTGGTTCGCTCATCCCTGGCTCAGCACCAAAGAAGCCTTTGCGCAATCCCAGATCACGCGGATTCAATCCCTGAGCCAAAGCAGCTTCGCTCAAAGGTAGCATATACGAAGGGGTAGCACTGATGGCATTGACCTGTAGCTCGCGAATCGTCTGTAGCAGCAGAGAGGTCTGACCCACTCCAAATGGTACGACGGTAGCGCCAGTCGTTTCCAACCCCTCGTGGTCTGAGTACCCACCGATCCACAGGCGGTAATTGAGGCAGTGAACCACCGTATCGCTCGGTCGTAGTCCCGAAGCCCAATAGGAGCGCGCAGCACACTCATTCATAAGCTCGCGATCACGTCGTGTGAGCGCAACATACAGCGCAAGCCCCGTTGTACCAGAGGTTTTATGCACCCGTATCACCTGTTCCTGACTACATGCCAAATAGTTGCCAAACGGTGGTTGCTCCTGTTGACTACGTCGACATTCGTCTTTCTCAGTAAATGGCAGCAGTGGCAGGTCGGTCACATCGCGAATAGCCCCCCTCTTCACTCCAGCCTCAGCGAACTTGGCCTGATAGAAAGCAGAACTCGACCAGAGATAGTCAAGCTGCGTGTGCAGGTTCTCATTTTCTAAGCGGCGCAACTCCGCGGGCTGCATCGTTTCAATGTCTTCATTCCAATAATATCGCTTTGTCATTTACATTTCCTACTATGCACTAACTTTAGTGAGATTTTGAACTCTATTATAGCCTATCATGTCTGCCTTCGATAGCATGTATGACCCAGGTACATTTCGCTCAATATTCATCTCACACAAGGTCTAATCCAAAGCGTATAAATGCTCTGTAGGGGCCGATTTATCGTGCCCATTGCCGATTTATCGGCCCGTGTACCCTATCGATAAATCGGCCTCTACGCTTGCTTTCTACACTCTTAAACGTTTGGTGTGAATTAGAAAAGAGAGGAAGAGTTTGAAAAGAAAGGTAAAAGGAACCTATAGTTAGCATATCCAGAACTTTTCGAAGAAAAGGAGCTAACATGATAGATCTTGATACCTTTCTGACGACACTG
>JBBQXY010000272.1:0-4526 GCA_038209195.1 Ktedonobacterales bacterium
CAAACGCTCTGGCATGCGCTGGACTCCTGATGGCTTGGAGGCGGTCCTCGCTTTGCGCACTTGCGTTCTCAACCAGTCTTATAACTCGTTCTGGGAGCAAGGCTTTGCTGCTTGATTGCCTACAACTTTTTCATACACCCGAACGTAAGTCTTGGTTTGACATAGTTGATTATTCTTTTGTATACTGAGGAATAACAATTGGTAAGTCAGTAGTTCTTGGACAACCGAATATGTGCAGTAGTAACTGCTCTCATCCAGAGAGGTGGAGGGTAACGGCCCGATGAAGCCCGGCAACCCCCCTGCGTACAAGCGCAGGAAGGGTGCCAATTCCGGCGGAATATTCCGCGAGATGAGGGGAACGAGCAAGAATGCGAACCCCCTGAATCACAGGGGGTTTTTTATATCGAGAACCGCCAAATGCAGAGAAGCAGTGGCTATACATATAACGTCTGTTCTTTTTTTTGAGGAAGGAGTTCGAATTTTGAGTAATTTTATGAAGAGTCCGAAAGCGTTGTTCACCAGTGAGTCGGTGACGGAAGGTCACCCGGATAAGCTGTGTGATCAAATTTCGGATGGGGTATTGGATGCCATTCTTTCGCAAGACCCGTTTGCGCGTGTGGCTTGTGAGACGGCTACCACGACCGGGCTGGTACTGGTAGCGGGCGAGATAACCACCTCCGCCTGGATTGATATGGCGGCGATTGTGCGCAAGACGATTGAGCAGGTAGGGTATACGAATGCCGAATATGGCTTTGACTATCGCACGTGTGGGGTTGTAACCTCCATCGGCAAGCAGTCACCGGATATTGACATGGGAGTGAGTCGCTCGGTTGAGATGAAAAGCGGCACTGTCATGTTAAGCGAGGACGAGTTAGAGCGCATTGGTGCGGGTGACCAGGGCATGATGATCGGCTTTGCCTGTAACGAGACCCCTGAATATATGCCTTTGACGATCAGCCTGGCGCACAAATTGGTACGCCAACTATCCCAAGTTCGTCGCAAATCGTGGCTAGGCAATGGCCCGATGGCGTACCTGCGACCTGATGGGAAAAGCCAGGTCACGGTGCAGTATGAACATGGCCGTCCGGTGCGTGTTGACGCGGTGGTCGTTTCGGCGCAACACGCCGATTATGTTGATCAGGAGCAAATACGCCACGATGTCATTGAGCATATTATCAAACCGGTCATTCCTGTCCACCTGCTCGATAGCGCGACCAAGTTTTTCGTGAACCCCACCGGACGGTTTGTCACTGGAGGTCCCATGGGCGATGCTGGTCTGACGGGGCGTAAGATCATTGTTGATACCTATGGTGGCATGGCACGTCATGGTGGCGGCGCCTTCAGTGGCAAAGATCCGACAAAAGTCGATCGTTCTGCGGCCTATGCCACGCGCCATATCGCGAAGAATATCGTTGCCGCAGGATTGGCAGACCGCATAGAGCTACAGGTGGCCTACGCCATTGGTGTGGCGCGACCAGTCTCGCTGTTTGTCGAAACTTTTGGCACGGGGAAGGTATCCGACGAGGAGATCATGCGCTTGATTAATGAGCATTTCGATCTGCGCCCGGCGGGCATCATCCAGTCGTTCGATCTGCGCCGTCCTATCTATCAGCCCACGGCATCCTTTGGGCACTTTGGGCGCACAGATATCGATGCACCCTGGGAAGCCTTGAATAAAGTTCCCATGTTGCGCAAAGGCGTAGGTGCTAATATCGAAAGTGGCAGCGAAAGCGAAGCGCAAGCCCATTCATAATTCTGTAATGCGGAAATAACAATGGAGCCAGAACATCCCTTGGGATATTCTGGCTCCATTGTTATTTCTGCACTCATCTCTTGTCACAATCTCGTATAATGAGCATACTATGTAGAAAATATCATATTCATCTTTGCCAAAGAAAGAGAGCAGGCTACTATGGACTTTACGCTCAACGAGGAGCAAATGGCAATTCGGGATACCTGTCGGGAGTTTGCGGAACAGGAGATCAAACCGCTAGCGGAAGAAATGGACCGTACAGGAGCTTTCCCCTATGCGCTAATACAGCAAATGGGTGAACTGGGCCTACTTGGGCTGCCCTTCCCAGAAGAGTATGGCGGAGCTGGTGCGGACTTTCTCTCCTATTGTATTGCCATCGAAGAGATCTCACGCGGTGATGTTTCTGTAGGTATTACAATGGAGGCCCATACCTCACTGGGGGCCAGTCCCTTCTATTTATTTGGCAGCGAAAAGCAGAAAGAGCAGTACTTGCTGCCTTTAGCCCGCGGTGAACAACTGTGGGCCTTTGGTCTGACCGAGCCAGGAGCAGGCTCAGACTCTGGTAGTAGCCAGACACGAGCGATTTTGCGCGATGGAGACTGGCATATCAATGGCTCGAAGAGTTTTATTACCAATGCCGGCACCGATATGACTGGCGGTGTGACCATCACCGCGATTACGGGAAAACGGGCAGATGGGCGCAACGAAATCACCAACATTATTGTTCCTAAGAACACTCCTGGCTATATCATTGGCAACCCTTACAAGAAAATGGGTTGGAAGGCTTCGGATACGCGCCCACTCACGTTTGAGGATTGTGTTGTGCCGGAAGGCGATACGCTAGGGGGGCCAGGAGACGGTTTCAAGCAGTTTATGCAGATACTTGTGGGAGGGCGTGTGGCTATCGCTGCTCTTTCGGTAGGGTTGGCCCAGGCTTGTCTAGACGAGGCATTGAAATATGCCAAGGAGCGCAAACAGTTTGGTCAGCCCATCAGTAAATTCCAGGCCATTCAATTTAAACTAGCCGATATGGATACGGAAATAGAATTGGCTCGTTTAATGTATTATAAAGCCGCGTGGCTTCAGATGCAGGGAAAACCATTTGCGCGAGAGGCTTCAATGGCGAAACTCTTTGCTTCAGAAACCGCGAAGCGTGCGGCAGACCAGGCGGTACAAATTCATGGCGGTTACGGTTTCATGGATGAGTACCCTGTTTCGCGCTATTGGCGCAGTGTCAAAGTCAATGAAATTGGTGAGGGCACCAGCGAGGTACAGCGTATGGTGATTGCGAAAAACCTTGGGTGCTAGTAGCTAACTAAGGAGAAATTCTAAGGACATTACCCCTACTGCTCAAGGTGCTTCTGGAAAACATGCTCAAGCCCACCATGTGCAGTGGAATCTGCTAGAGGGGATTCATTTTAAGTTTCCTACATTTAGGCACGAGCATTCACCCGTGATTAATGTCAATGAGGTCGCTGACGAAGAGTTGACGATGGGGCAGAAGATCGCGGATAAAGTGGCTGCTACTATCGGATCCTGGCGGTTCATCATCATCCAGGGAATCGTACTCGCGTTCTGGATGCTCTTGAATAGCCTTGCATTCACGTTTCACTGGGACAACTATCCCTATGTGCTGTGCAATCTAGCACGCTCGTTTGAGGCAGCATTCAGTGCCCCTTTGTTATGATGTTCCAAAACCGTCAGGCCGAGAAAGATCGTCTGATGGCCGAGGGCGATTATCATTGCAACCTCAAGGGCGAAGAGGAAACTCGCAATATCATGGAGCACCTCGACCACCAGGATACGGTCATGCTCCAGATTATTCAACGAATGGAAGCGCAAGAAGAAAGAATATTGCAACACCTGGCTAAGCTCGACCCTGAAATGGCGCAGCGACTAGGTGCTGACATCCAGGAAGTCAGCGAGGAATTTGTCGAGGAGGAAATTGCAGGGGGGAATTCGTAATACCCGGATGTAGAAAGAAAGAGCGGTTGGCTCCTTGCAAGGAGCCAACCGCTCTTTCTTTCTTTCTTTCTTTCAACATCCTGCGCTTATGGGCGCGGCCAGTTGAATGCTAACAATGTTGTTGCGGGGGTAGTGATGTTGGAGGGGTCGATGGCTGGGTCTACTGACCAGACGGCGGTACCGCCATTGATCGCCAGAAATTGAGCACCATCGAGTACAGAGCCAACATTGATGTCGCTTTTCGCGGGTACATCGTACATGCCGTAACTGCCATCGTCGTTTTGCCAAAACACGAAATTGGTGCCGACTTGCAACGATGAAGCCATACCAAGATTATTTATTTGTGTTGGTAACGTCAGTGGGTTTCCATCAAGCGGGAGTAGCAAAACATTGCCACGGATAGCGTTATCCAATGGGGCAGTGTAAATGCTGGTATCGGCCCAGGCAATGCCAGGAATGTTGTTGGTATTGGGTGTCGCAACCGCACTGGCGATGGGAGATGGCGAAACTGTAGCTGCCGAGTTGGTAGCCGTCGCTGTTACGCTTGCGGTAGGAGCTGTGCTCAAGAAAATGAGCGATGTACCAACTACCATGGGACGGAACGACATACCATCCTGGAGGAAGAGTTCCTGCGCGACCACGGGGCGTTGAAGCAGCATTCCATGGGAAGGCAGTGGCCCTTCAGTGATCTGTTGCGTCCAAATGTTGCTGTGCAGATTTCCGTCATCAGTGTACCATTCTTCCGACCAGAAGATTTGTGTGCCATCGGCGTTAGCGGTGGGAGAGGTAAAAATGTGACCAGGACTAG
>JBBQXY010000273.1:0-4296 GCA_038209195.1 Ktedonobacterales bacterium
AATGACCAGTAGCGCGAATTTGGGCAATGCCAGCATGCGCCGCCAACGCCACGGCTCACGATAGAGACGATACAACCATTCCAAGCCTATGCGTCGCATCCACTCCGGTGCTCGCTGCTGCCGTCCCGCCAGAAAATCATAGGCACCGCCAACACCCATAGCAACTGCTACAGGCAGACGCGCCAGATTGCGCCAGATCCACAAATCCTGGGCCGGCGCACCATACGCAACACACAATATATCGGCCTCAGCCGCACGCACGCGTTCAATGATTGCCTCTTCCTCCGTCGCCGCTGGTGTACCAGCATACGTACCAACAATGCTCACCCCTGGCGCGAGCTGTCGAAGCTCTTCCGCCGCCGCTTCCGCAACACCCGGTGCCGCGCCCAATAAATACAGGCTATAGCCAGTAGTGGCACAACGCTGGGCCAGCAAAGGCAGCATATCGGCACCCGTGACACGCTCAGGGGCGGACCGACCCAAAAATCGCGTCGCCCAAACAACACCCATGCCATCCGCCACGACAAGCGCAGCCGCATTGATAGCTGCACGAAAATCTTTATTGCGTTGTGCCCCCATCACAAATTCGGCATTCACAGTCACAACCTGCTGGCATGGCAAAACATTATCGCTCGCTCTGCGCCGCGCGATCATCTGCTCTATGGCATCGAGTGCCTGTGGTTGCTCTACACGGTCTATCCGCACACCCAGGATATAAACGGACTCAGAAGAACTTTGTTCAGCCATAGCATTTACTTGTGGTAAGGACGCAACTGTTATCCATCACCAACTTGTGTCCCTCAGCAAATAGCTATCAGGCAAATGTATGGTGATTTGGCGCACTCCTAATAATCATGTGGCTAGTATAGCACAGTCGCCCCAAGTTGCAATCCATGCACCACCAGGTACTAGCCCTTTGGCATGAATGCAAGCGGCCTCTCGTCTCTCGTAGGGGCGGGGGTGGTGTGGAGCTGGGTGAGGACCCTTGTGGTCAATACATTTCAAATAAGGTGGAACGGCGTGCGAAGCGTGTACCCTGTCCGGGGGACAGGTAATAGGGACAAGGGGACGAGGGGATGTGGACGCGGGGGCCTTGTGCTTGTCCTCGTCCTGTGGGAAGGATCGAACCCCCACCAGGACAAGCACAAGGCCCCCCATCGACCGCCTCATCCGCCCCTTGTCCTACACACCACTCCCAGCTTATTTGAAATGTATTGACCCTTGTGGTCGCCCGTGGGTGGCACCCTGTCTGGGGGACAGGTAATATGGCTGCGATTCAACTGCCACCGCAAATGCACCCGCTCCCAAGACCGCTTCGTTGCCAGTGCCTCTACCCTTAACTTGATGTCTATGGAATGCAAGGGGCGCCGCCCCTTGACTGCACCCTGTCCGGGGGAAAGGTAATAGAGGGCTGCGCCCTAGTTCTCCTTCCCTTCCCTGCCGCCGAAGGCGGCCTTTCAAAAGAGAAAGTGAAAAAATTCCCCCTAAATTTGGGAATAAATCAAATGACACAACAAGTTATCAAAGGCATAGAAGAGTTTGTTGAGTTAATCGCTCAACATTATCAAAAATAATTTGTGAGGTATAAACATGACTGAGAACAAAGGCTACGTCCATCCAGAGGTATTGGTAGATGCCGACTGGGTGGAAGCCCATTTAAACGACCCGCAAGTGCGACTCATTGAAGTCGATGTAAACACAAAAGCCTATGATGAAGGACATATTCCTGGTGCCGTAGGCTTGAACTGGCAAAAAGAACTGCAAGACCAGATTGTGCGCGCTCCTGTCAGCAAGGAACAACTGGAGCAGTTATTAGGCCGTGCTGGTGTAGACAACAACACGACCATCGTACTCTATGGTGATAACAATAACTGGTTTGCAGCCTGGGCATTGTGGATTCTCAAATACTATGGGCATAACGATGTGCGCCTACTGGACGGTGGGCGTGTGAAGTGGCTTTCCGACAAGCGTGAGATCACTAGCGAGGTTCCTTCCTACGTAGCCAAAAGTTATCACGCGGGCGAACCGAACGCGGCTATTCGCATATTTCGCGATCAAGTTTTAGCCACGTTGGGCCAGTTTGGCACAGCATTAGTGGACGTGCGCTCCCCCGGCGAGTATAGCGGCGAACTACTAGCTCCTGCCAATTTGCCACAAGAAGGGGCACAGCGCGGCGGACATATCCCCGGAGCTGCCAATATTCCCTGGGCAACCGCCGTACAAGAAGATGGTACCTTCAAATCGGCAGAAGAACTGAGCGCAATCTACGGTGGCAAGAACGTAACCTCCGATAAAGAGGTCATCGCCTACTGCCGTATTGGAGAACGCAGCAGCCACACATGGTTTGTGCTCCATTATCTCCTAGGCTATCCCACGGTACGCAACTACGATGGTTCCTGGACCGAATGGGGCAGCCTTATCGGTGCCCCCATCGAACGCTAACCGTCCAATATGCTGGATAAACAGAGAAAAGGTGCGTTTTGATGCTTGCAGCGTCAAAACGCACCTTTTCTCTGTTTATATACCCGAATAGCGCAACTTCCTCGCGAATTGATGATACTATGATAATATCGTCACATTAGCGAAAAGGATATTTTATCATGAAAGAGACGCCCATGGATGCATTTACGTTAGAAGAGGCAACCATCGTTGAACTGCAAGCGGCAATGAGCAGTGGACAACTGACGGCACGACAGCTTGTCACAATGTATATCGAGCGTATCCAGTCCATAGATAAGCAGGGACCAACAATCAAAGCCATTCTGGAAATCAATCCAGAGGTATTAGAAATAGCCGAGGCACTCGATCAGGAACGGCACGAACGCGGCCCACGCGGGCCTTTACATGGCATACCCTTGCTCCTCAAAGATAATATCGCGACTGCCGACGGAATGCAGACCACAGCAGGCTCACTGGCGCTGCTGGGTTCGCGTCCACCGCGCGATGCCTACGTTGCCCATAAGCTGCGCTCAGCCGGTGCCATCATCCTTGGCAAAACGAATCTCAGTGAGTGGGCCAATTTTCGCTCAACGACCTCGTCCAGTGGTTGGAGTGGACGGGGTGGACAGAGCCTCAATCCCTACGTGCTGGACCGTTCACCTATCGGCTCCAGTTCGGGCTCGGCAACGGCGGTCGCTGCCAACCTGGCGGCGGCCTCGCTGGGCACAGAAACGGATGGCTCAATCATCTCTCCCGCGGCAGCAAACGCCGTTGTTGGCATTAAACCAACCGTGGGGCTCACCAGCCGGGCTGGTGTTATCCCTATCGCTCATAGCCAAGACACCGTAGGGCCAATTGCTCGCACTGTAGCCGATGCCGCCGCTCTGCTCGGCACCATCACTGGCTTTGACCCGCGTGACACCGCCACCCAAGAAAGTGTCGGCAACTATTTTACAGACTATACGCAGTTTTTGGATGCCCACGGTCTGCGCGGCGCACGTATTGGTATTGCCCGCAAGGCCTACTTCGACTACAGTCCCAAAGCTAACGCTATCATGGAAAAATCCATCGAGCAGATGCGCGAGTTGGGTGCAATCATCATCGACAATGCGGACATCCCAACGGCACTGCTCATGTCCGAATCAAATGAGGAGATGACGGTCCTCCTGTTCGAATTTAAGGCTGGCCTCAACACCTACCTGGCGGAACTGACTGAGACTCCGGTTCACTCACTCGCGGATATTATCGAATTCAATATAATCCATGCTGATGAAGAACTGCCCTACTTCGGTCAAGAGGTTATGCTCAAGGCTCAGGACACAACCACACTGAACGATCCGCTCTACCTCACCGCCCTCAGCGAGAATCGCCGCCTCGCACGAGCAGAAGGCATCGACGCAATTATGGACCAGCACCAATTAGATGCCTTGGTCATGCCCAGCACCAGCCCTGCATGGTGCATTGACCTGGTTAATGGCGATCATGCCACTGGCGGTAGTACGCAAGCCGCCGCGCTGGCCGGTTATCCCGCCATCACCGTTCCCGCTGGCTTTTCCTTCGCGCTGCCCGTGGGCATTACCTTTATTGGGCGAGCCTTCAGTGAACCAACCCTCATCAAACTAGCCTACGCTTTTGAGCAGCACACAAAAGTGCGCCGCCCCCCCCAATTCTTACCCACAACGCCATAGTGCTTTGTTTCTCTTCATGTGACGAGCAGGGTTGCAAGGGGCCGCGCCCCTTGACTGGGTTCTAGGGCTGTGCCCTAGTTCTCTCCCTCTCCCGCCGCCGAAGGCGGCTGGACAGCAGGGTTGCAAGGGGCCGCGCCCCTTGACTGGGTTCTAGGGCTGTGCCCTAGTT
>JBBQXY010000274.1:0-4204 GCA_038209195.1 Ktedonobacterales bacterium
GCTACGGCCTGGGTCGCCCCTACTATCCACGTGGCGGCACTGCGCGCCGCTTTCCGGGGTAAAGGCGGGGGGGTTTTTGTGGGGGCGACCGTGGCGGTCGCCCTGGAAACTCGCCGCATTGAAAATGGATGGCCCAGGCGATAGCTATTGTCGCACTACAAGCAAAAAACTCCCTTTTTCTAAGTATATGGTGATAGTATCTATAAGACTACGTTGCCAGCTAACAATTTTTGGTGCATAATGTGCTATGTAGCTAACGGAAAAACGGTAGCCAGAGGTATGAGAAAAAGATGACAGTTGAGACGCATGTTTCCCAATTTGCACAACTGATCGCGCAGTTCCGGCACCAGCATGGCATGTCGCAGGGGCAGCTTGCGCAAGCTACGCGTCTCTCGCGCACGTATATTTATCACCTGGAAAACGGGATGCGGAGCAATCCTTCGCCGCATGTCGTCGAAAACATTGTGCGCGCTCTGCAACTGCAAGAAGATGAACGACAACAACTGTATAGTGCGTATCATCGGCTCACGGGCCATTATATTGATACCGAGCAATTCGAAAGTACCCTGTTGGACTTTGGCGAATTGGCGACGTTGCTTGTTCACAATACCTCGTATCCCGCGCACTCATTGGATCGGCTCTGGTTCCTGAACTCCTGGAATACGGCTGCTATCATGCTCTTCGAGGTGGAGGAAGAGGTGCAGAGCGGAGAACGGCGTCACCTGCTCGACCTTGTCTTTGAAAAGCAACGGCGCAACCACTTTTACGGTTGGGAGAACCTGGCCCGACGCCTGGTGAGTGATTTTCAATATAATACACGCACCCTCACCCATCTGCCCGAATATAAAGAACTGTGGAAGCATCTGCGTGAGCTGCCAGATTTTCGCCGTATAGCTTCCGCCGTTTATAGCGAGGCCAAACCAGCCCCCTCCTTCGTCTTCCAGATACAACACAGCGAATTGGGCCGTGTGACCTTGCGTACCGCTACGACAGTTTTCACTGGCATAGCGACCTACTCTATGGTTAGCTATGTTCCCGGCGACAAACAAACCCTGGAAATCTACCGCGAACACCACTGGCAACCATAACACCAGAAGGGGGTAGAGAGTTTGTAATTGGTGATTATTACTAGTGACGGTTGAGACATATTTTTTTGCTGGGAGCGATGTCGGAGGAATATTGAGACGGTTGAGACATTTGAGACATATTTTTTTGATCAGGAATACTGTCCAAAAAGGGAGGAAATGCCAGTGCTGACAAGGGGTTGCCTTGTGGTGGCGTAAGAAGAGTATAGCATATTTTGAGCGAGCAAGCAAGGGGTGTAAGATGGCTCCATTCCCAGGATGCTCGATAGGCATCAGGGAGGGTAGGGATATCCCCACCTTCCTTGATGCCTATTGCATGTATCCCTACAGATATTTCATGCTTACAAAATGTTGTGTGCCACTCCTGCGTAAGATGGCTCTGAAAGGCTGAGAGAATGCTGGTAGGGCTGCTTTGGCATCCATCAGGTCTGGTTCTCCGAGGGAGTAGACTTTGTTGTGCCAGAGCAGCGTGCAGTGTCCGGCGGCGAGGACATTGCGATACCAATCAACTTCTGGGCCATAGGTTAACGCGATGATGACGCCGTCGCCAGCGGGCAATGGCCAGGCCATGATGGTGGTCTCATACGACTTGCCGCTGCGACGGCCAACATGACGAATGACGGCAAACGGGCCGCGCGAAGAGTGCGCAAACCTGCGCAAAAGCGGATTAGTGAAGTGTTTATTTATGGTGCGTATGCGGTCGAGGGGCATTTTGTGTTCCTTTATGCTTTTGATATTATCTATTGCATGTAGACTGTGGTAGAGTGGAGGACGGGCCGATAAATCGGCGGTGGCGGCGATTATTACCTGCCCCCCAGGCAGGGTGCGCGCCCTACGGTTGGTTGCTTGATCTTTTATATGTACGGGGAAGGGGCCAAAGGCGATGAACGAAGCTGGCAGGGTTCGTATGAACGGTACGTGCAGTAAGAGGCGTAGCGTGAACGGCAATTGCATTGGTTCAGGTGAGTTGATGACATGTGCAAAGATGTTTTTTTGCAATAAGGTCTGGAAGGCTTGCAATAGGCGCGTTGGTAGCTCGCGTTCTCGCTGCACGCGTGCCAGGTCGCGCTCTTCTACAACGCCAGCTTTGAGCTTGTCGGTGAGAATATTCGCGGTCATAACGGCATCTTGAATGGCATAGTTAATGCCGACACCGCCGACTGGTGACATCACATGGGCCGCGTCGCCAATCAAGAGGAGGCCAGGGCGATACCAGCGCGGTAGACGATCTGATTCGACGGAGAGGACGGAGATTTGTTTCCAGTCCTGGAGTTCCGCGACGCGGTCAGCGAAGTCAGGTGCCGACTGCGCGAACTGTTGGCGAAACTGCGCGAGACCTGCTGCATGTATCTGCTGGTAGCTGCCCTTGGCAATGACATAGCCGATCTGCCAGTAATCGAAGCGGTCGAGCAAGACGACAATTGCGCCTTTGCTAAAGCGACCCGCCAATCCCTCGCTGTGGTCTGTCTCCTTCCGACTCAAGCGGAACCATAAGACGTCCATGGGCGGCGAGGTTTTGATGGGGGTAAAACCGGATAGGCGGCGCAGACGCGAGAAGCGACCATCGGCCCCTACTGTCAGTAGCGCATGCAGCTCATACCAGCCATCCTGCCCACGATAGCGCACCCCGCGTACATTACCGTTCTCCTCAATCAGTTCGTCCACCTGTGCCCCCATTTGTAGGTGAAAGTTGGGATAGTGTTTGGCTTCAGCAGTGATGAAATCGAGGAATTTTGACTGTGCCATGACCGTGACATAGGGGTATTTTGTCTTGAGGCGCGTCAAATCAGCGATGGTGACTTTGCCAGCAGTGGTATCAAGGGTCAATTTACGCGCTTCAGCATGGCGAATTTGTAGCAGGCGTTCTGCTAAGCCTAGCTCTTCCATGATCTCCATCACTGAAGCGTGAATGGTGTCGCCGCGAAAATCGCGCTCGAAATCCATGTGCGCTTCTAGGAGCGTTACGTCAATGCCTGCGCGGGCAAGCAGATAGGCTAGAACTGCACCGGCGGGACCACCTCCGACAATACAGCAGATGGTCTGCACGACAGATTGGATGGTGTGTGGCTGTGTTTTTCCCGGTTGTCGCATACTATGCTCTCTCTTTCTTGTTAATTTATCAGTTAATTAACGCTCGACAAAAAAATTAACGGGGTCGTAATCCTGCAAGGACTGTATCGACGATAGATTCGACAATCTCCTCATGGGTATATTGTAAGGCTTGTGCATCGTGCAATATTTGACGACGTAAGACAAAACCAATCACCGAACCTAGCAGCACCTGTGCGGCAAGTTTGCTATCCACTTGCCGCAGCGCACCAGAGGCGATTTGAGCATTGAGATACCTTTCGATGAAACCAAGTGCTCGTTGTATTACCGTTGGTGCTATCTGGCTAAAGTACTCGTTATCCCCATGAAGTGTTTCCGAGAGTACTACACGCAATAAGGAGACAAACTTCTCTTCTTCAAGGATGTTTAACACGCGTATGAGTAAAAAACGGAAAAACTGTTCTGGTGGCAACTCAAATGCTTGAGCAGGAAGCGTCGTAAACAATTGTAATGGTGAACGCTCCTCAATGACTGCCCCTAGCAGGTCTTCTTTACTCTTAAAGTAGTGATAGATCAGGCCAGCCGTGATGCCTGCTTCACGGGCAATATCTTTGTTGGTGGCTCTGGCAAAGCCTTTTTGCGCGAAGACACGCATGGCGGCGTCAATGATCTGTTCGCGACGATCTTCTACAATTTTTGGCGTGCGCGCCATAGTTTATTCAAACCATTTCTAGCAATCTATTAATTTACTGATTAATTATAGTATAGTGGGGATAAGAGGAAAAGTCAAGGGTTTTTGATAGGCCGCAGATGTTTGGAGAGGAGACTGCCTGTGAACGGACTGACGTGGTGTCCTGGGTGTCATTCTGAGCACTGGATGTCATTCTTCGCTGCGCTCAGAATGACAGTCCATACACGAGAGATTCTTCGCTGCGCTCAAAATGACAGTCCATACACGAGAGATTCTTCGCTGCGCTCAGAATGACAGTCCATACACGAGAGATTCTTCGCTGCGCTCAGAATGACAGTCCATACACGAGAGATAATTCCCTGCGCTCAGACTGACATTC
>JBBQXY010000275.1:0-4108 GCA_038209195.1 Ktedonobacterales bacterium
TTCTTCGCTGCGCTCAGAATGACAGTCCATACACGAGAGATTCTTCGCTGCGCTCAGAATGACAGTCCATACACGAGAGATTCTTCGCTGCGCTCAGAATGACAGTCCATACACGAGAGATTCTTCGCTGCGCTCAGAATGACAGTCCATATAGGAGCATGAGGCTAAATAGGTCATTTGCCCTATAGTATTTCTCAATGCCTGTGGTAATCTGGCTGTAGTTAATGCATAAGGTTATTACAAAATACGTGTTTTACACAGGAGAAACTATATATTATGTTCTCGAAATTACGTTTTAAGCGCGAATCGATGCGCGGTGGGCTGCTGGTGCTGCTTTTTCTTGCCTGTTTCGTCAGTGCATGTAGTACAGCGACGACGTCAAACCCTTCCCCAACAGCAACTGCCACCCAGGGGATTGGCTCCTCCCCAACGCCAACGCCAACATTGACACACTCCCAGGGGATCAGGGGCAGCTTTCATGAGTACGCACTCTCTTCATCGCAGTTTGTGCCTACCAGCATCACGGCGGGTGCAGATGGCAATCTCTGGTTCATCGCAATAATGATGAACGGGTCAGGGTTTGTTCAAACGAGTAAGATTGAACGTATCACGCCAACAGGTACATTAAGTGGGTTCTCATTGCCCTCAGCAAATGCTGCAATTAACGATATTATTGCGGGGCCGGATGGCAATCTCTGGTTCACTGAAACAATACTGAACGGGTCAGGGATTGTTCAGGCGAGCAAGATGGGGCGCATCACGCCAGCAGGAAAAATCACTGAGTTCCCGCTGCCCTCGTCCCCTTCCAGTATCACAATCGGGCCGGATGGCAATCTCTGGTTTACTGAGCAGAGCAAGATTGGTCGGATGACGCTTACAGGGAAGGTCAGCGAGTTCTCTCTTCCTTTTCATCAGTATCCAGCAGGACCTACTCCAAAGAGTCCAGGTGGCTCCGCCCAGGGCGAAGCTCAAGCTATTACCGCAGGACCGGATGGCAATCTCTGGTTCACTGAAATAATACAGAACGGTAGTTCTGCCATTGGACGCATCACCACCGTAGGCAAAATTGCTGAGTTCTCTTTGCCCTCAGCAAACGCGTTCGCTTCCAGTATCACGACAGGAGCAGATGACAACCTCTGGTTTACTGAAACAGTCAGTAACGGTGGACCAAGTAAGATTGGCGTGATTACCCCTCAGGGCAAGCTTCATGAGTTCACCTTGCCACATTTCATTCTTGGTAGCATCACGAGAGGGCCGGATGGCAATCTCTGGTTTACGGCATCCCAATATGGTGGGACGGGCAAGATTGACCGTATTACTACAGCAGGGAAGATCAGTGAGTTCCCGTTGCCAACGACTGGCTATGGCTCCGGTAGTATCACGTTTGGTACGGACCATACGCTCTGGTTTACCGAAGATGTAATTGACGCTACACACCCCTTTGGAGAGAATGGCAAGATTGGACATCTTGTTTGATGGACGTAACGAGGGCCAAGATGCGCGAACGTGTCGATGCTTGCAACGTATTCGTTCGCTTACCTCGCGCTGCCAGGTTCTGGTGTTAGCTGTGAGGGAGGCTCAGCTTTATAGCAGAGATGACCCTTGGTGGAGATGATGATTTCCCTTGCTGTAGTATATAGTATAGGTGACACCTCGACAAGAGGAAATGGGTACTGGCGATGCAGTTGAATTGCTGTCTATTGATTGAAGGAGAAATATTTAGATGGTACAAGAAATACAAGTTCAACCCGCTCAGGTTGGTACATCGCTGCCACGGCTGGATGGGCCTGACAAAGTGACCGGGCGGGCGCGTTATGCGGGAGATCAGGTTTTGTCGGGGATGCTGTTTGCCCGCCTGGTACATAGCCCATATGCTCACGCGCGTATCGTGAATATCGACACGTCGACCGCGTTGTCTCTGCCAGGAGTTGTGGCGGTTTTCACAGCCGAAAGTTTGGGGATGGCCCAGGCGGGAGATCTTCTCTCTCGTGTGCAATCCCCACTGGCACAGCATGAAGTGTTATGGTGTGGTCATCCCGTAGCCGTCGTGGTTGGCGAAACAGAAGCAAGCGCCGAGGATGGAGCCGACGCCGTGCAGGTTGAATACGAACCACTACCTGTTGTCATCGATCCTGAGGCGGCTCTACGCTCGGATTCGCCGCTTACGCGCACTTACCATGGAGCTGCGGCGGGAGAGGCACACGCCGCCCCGCAATGGGGAGCAGCGAGTGCGGAAGAAGAACTTTCGCAGAACGCCAGCCTGACGCCGCCGATCACGATGGGCGATATCGAGGCTGGTTTGCGCGAGGCTGATGTGGTGGTCGAACGCCAGTATCGCACCCATCCTGTGCATCAGTCCTATATGGAGCCACACGCAGTCACGGTTGCGCCCAGCTCTTCTGGTCATGAACTGGTGATTTGGCCCAGCACACAGGGATTATTCAATGTGCGCTCGGCGGTAGCCAAGGCGCTCAAGATGCCTGAGCGGCACATACATGTCGAGCCTGTCGCTATTGGTGGAGGCTTTGGCGGAAAGGAGACGCTGCTTGAGCCTCTGGTGGCAGCAGTAGCATTCCGCTTGCGCAAGCCTGTGCGGCTGGCTTACACGCGTCAGGAAGATTTGCTGGCCGGTAATCCCGCCCCACAAACCGTTATCAGCATCAAACTTGGGGCAAAAAGCGATGGGACGCTCACCGCCATCCAGGCCAGGCTGATTCTTGATGCTGGTGCCTATCCCAATCCCCTGGCAGGTTTCTCTGGTTTCCATTTCGCCGCTGCTTATCGCTGCCCCAACATCGATATCCGGAGTTATGTGGTGCAGACCAACAAGCCTGGAACGGGAGCCTATCGCGCTCCTGCCGGTCCGCAGGCCTACTTCGCGCTTGAGACGGCGGTGCAGGAACTGTGCCAGCAGTTGGGCGTTGATCCTCTTCAGTTCCGCCTGATCAATGCTTTCAAAGAGGGCGACGCGAATCTCATGCGTGGTCGCTGGCCACGCATTGGCTTATTAGAGTGCCTGGAGCAGATCCGGCAGCATCCGCTATGGGTGCAGCGCGCACAAGCCAGGCAGCAGGTGCCAGAGGAACTGAAGGGCTGGAAGGTGGGGATTGGGGTCGCCATTGGTGGTTGGCCTGGTGGGACGGAGCCTGCCGCGGCCCTCTGCCGATTGGAGCAAGATGGTAGCTTTACGATGGTGGTGGGCAGCGTCGATATCTCTGGCTCGGACTCGTCGCTGGTGTTGATTGCCGCCGAGGAGTTGAATCTGTCGGCCTCAGCGGTGAACATTACCCATGACAATACCGACTCTATGCCCTATAGCGGTCTCTCCGCGGGCAGCAAGACGATCTATACGGTTGGGGCAGCAGTGCAGGCGGCGGCGCGTGACGCACGGAGCCAGCTCTTCACCATTGCGGCTGAAATGCTGGAAGCGTCTCCGGCTGATATGGAACTGCGCGAGGGTAAAGTGATGGTGAAGGGTGTGCCTGAGAAGTATGTCACGTTGCAGCACATCGCCGCGAACACGATGCGCTTTGGTGCGCCCTACGAGCCGATCTTTGGTCGTGGTCGCTCGGCTAATCGCACCTCTTCGCCCATGTTTGCTGCTCATTTAGCGAAAGTAGCCGTTGATACTGAGACGGGCGAGGTGCGCGTGCTTGACTACATTGCGGCACAGGACGTTGGTCGTGCCATTAATCCAGCAGAGGTCGAGGGCCAGATTCACGGAGGCGTCGTTCAGGGCATTGGTTGGGCGTTATTCGAGGGGATGCGCTACGACGAGAATGGTCAGTTGCTGACCTCGACGCTGATGGACTACGCGCTGCCGTTGGGCAAGGATGTTCCCATGATCACCCCGCTCTTGGTCGAAGTGCCGTCTAACCTGGGCCCGTTCGGGGCAAGAGGTGTAGGCGAGCCGCCGGTGGTTCCGGTGGCGGCGGCTATCGCCAATGCCATCAAGGACGCGGTGGGCATGCAGATGACAGAGATTCCGATGACTCCTGAGCGCGTGCTGGCCTCTATTAGAGAAGGGAAATGATCTGGTCAACGCTTGTCGTTAATGAGCTAGCTAGCTAGCTAGCTCATTACGACAAGCGTTAGCTATGCGCTGTAT
>JBBQXY010000276.1:0-4039 GCA_038209195.1 Ktedonobacterales bacterium
TGGATGAACTCTTCGCGCATGAGCAGACGCGCCCCCTGCTAGGCCGTCGTCTCACGCCACGTCTGGTCGAAGTCCTGCCACAGCAACTGCCTGCGCTTCAAACATTTCTCTGGCAACGTGACTACCTACCTTCGCTCGTCACAGCCCCAACGCAAGATATCGTATCCGACAACGGACATCTCGCAGTGCGCGAACCACAGTGGCGCTTGCACGATGATGGCTTGCTACAACCCTTCTACGCAGTGACCGATCTCTACTTAATGGCGGCTGTTGAGCGTTTTAGCGACCACGACGACCTCACAGGGTGGCGCAGGATCACACCAACAGCCCTACAGCGTGCGCGTGAAGACAGCATCTCACTGGACGCCATCACAAACTTTCTGCACCACTATTGTGAGGGTGGTATACCTCCATCCTTCCTGATTCGACTCAAACTCTGGGGTGGTGGCTATCCTGGACAGCACACCATCACCGTTGAACACACACCAATGGTGCGACTATCAGCATCAGTCCTACAGGACCTGCGCAACGACAGCGAACTCGCTCCTCTCCTCGGCACCGAGCTAGAGCGCGAAAGCCGCCTCGTCCACATCCAGGCCGAGCACGTCGAACAGGTCATAGACATTCTAAAAGAGCGCGGCTTCGTGGTGGAGTAATCATTACGACCTCTTATGATACCAATTGGGAAGCCAACCACGAACGTAGGATCGACACAACTTGTGTCGGTTGCATGGCCTGGATATGATCAAGTCCATCGAGTACTCGCACATCCCAGCCCAGATCCGAGAGCTGTGCCTGTCCCTGCACGATTGGACCTGCTAAACTCACAGACACATTTCCCCAATGCTGGTCGTACTGGATCTCATCCGCCGAACCCACAAAGCAGAGACGAGGACAGGTGAGCCGCGCCTGAGCAGCTCGGTCGTCGAATCCTTGCAACGCCTGGTAAAGGGTGACAAATTGCCGGGTCTGATCCCTTGATAGAGCCATGCCGGACCACTCGGATTCATCTGCTGACGGCATTGGCCGCGCACCGCTCGCTATCTCGTAGGTCGCAGTAGTGACACGGAACATTTCCTCGTATGGCCCGTTCAGGGGAGGGAAGCCCCCCATGATGAGCGCCGACAGGCGGTCGGTCCGAATGGCGAGTTGAAGGCCAATCAGCGCAAGCCAGGAGTAGCCATAGTAGGCGAACCGATGCACCCCCACAGCATCGGCCACGGCGAGGAGATCGCTCGCAGCGTTGGCCGGTGTCAGCGTATCTGGTTTCGGTATACGAAGGCACTGCCCTTCATAGTCGAAGGCAACCACGCGAAAGGCGTCGCTCAGCCCCTTGATCAGCGATTGACCCAGGGCCGGATCGGTGCCATACTGGCGCATTTGCTCGGCCAGTGGCCCAGTCACTGGCTGTGGATTGACTGGCAGTAGCAGGGTCGGTCCTGCGCCGTGAACCTCGATCTCGATGGTGCTTCCATCATGTAATATCGCTTCAGTCATGTGAGTTCCCTCCATCATTTTCTTCATGGCTACCTCAAATGATGTAACAGATGGCATACTGTTGCCGACATTTGAGGTAGCACTCCCATTCAGATGTATGTATACGTTTTGATCCCGCGCTGGCCAGGCTTTTTTTCTGGATCACCCTTCTACTGTACAACACCAATGCCCAACTGGAGGGTTATGCAGCATCGAGACGCGTGGGTATGGGTACATCAGACTCCTATTGAGGCTCAATGTGCTTGTTCGATGTGGTAGAAAGAAGAGTATTAATTGAAAGAAGTCTTTAAAAGCACTTGGGAGTTTTACATGACAGCTCGTCCCTATCTACGTACCCATGATCTCGCGCTGGCTGGACACATCAGTGTTCAACAAGTACGCAATTACGAGGCGAATGGCTTGATCCCGAAAGCACAGCGTAGTCCGAGTGGCTATCGCCTCTACACACAGCAGCACCTTGCAGCACTCAAAGCTGTAAAAAGCATGGTCCCTGGCTACGGCTGGCCCCGAACGTCAGCGATCATGAAAGCACTTCATCGGGGCGACCTTTCCGCAGCACTTACGACAATCGACGAGCGCCATGCTGAGCTTGCCAGCAAACGTTTCCAGATGGAGCAGACGCTCGTTGCCCTACGTACACTGGCCGCACAGTCCGATTCTTTGCAACGCTCCCATCATTCCCAACGGGTCCAGGTGGGAGAAGCGGCCAAACAGGTGGGCGTTCGTGTCTCGGCCCTGCATTTCTGGGAACAGCAGGGCCTGTTGCACCCGGTTCGCGAGCAGCACAGCCGCTACCGCCTCTATGACGAGCCACAGATGCGCCGCCTGCGTGTCGTGGTCTTGCTCAGAGAGGCCGGTTACGACTTCACTGTGATCCGGTCAGTGCTCGACGAGCTGGCAGCAGGTCGGCCAGAACAAGCCATTGTGGCTGTGGAGAAAAGGCGGGAGGAACTCACGAGGACAAGCTGGTTATGCATTGAAGCCTTGACCAGCTTTCAGCACTATGTGAGCGAGTTTGGCCCCCCGCACAGTTTTGCATCCAGGTGAAGCTAACATCCATTCGCATCAGCCCTTGTTTTCCCCACCCTTCTCAGGTATACTCATCTTTGAAGACTTCACGAGGAATGTTCTTCATCAACCCGTTTCCTCAGTACCTTGCTAACACAAACATTATCAACTTCGGTAATGACGGTAATAATAGTAATCAAATCCCGTCATATGTGCCTCTTCCTCGATGCATCACGCTACTTATAACAAAAATCGGTAATGATGGTAATAATAGTAATCACCAGAGAGAAAAAAGTATGAACAAAACAGCCCTCGGTATTCTTAGTGGCATTATTTTTGGTGGCGTATCTGTCCTGACAATGATCCCTTTGGAATTTGCTGACAGGAGAAGAGCCATGCCTGGTGCCTTTGTAAATCGCTTCTCTATCGGCTTCGTGTCTGGTACCAGCACACTTGCAGCACCACGCTGGCTACAAGGGCTTATCTTTGGCTTCTTACTGAGCCTACCAGACGCAATCATTACAAAGGCACTTGCCCCCATTCTCGGCTTAGGCACTCCAGGTGGTAGTATTATAGGTTTGATTATTGGAAAATGGGGCAAATAACCTTCCCTACTAGTCCACCAATTGTCATGTGCGTTGTAGGGACCACGTTTACGGCGTCCACAGCGCAATTCATTGCGCGATATCCATGCCCCACTTTTCTCGTCGCATTCCCATGCGATACGCCCTCGGACGCCGTAAACGTGGTCTCTACGACCATCCGTAATATGAAGATTGGTATAGTATTACTGTAGGAGAAAAATGTGACTACCGAAGAACAATCCCTCAACCAGGAAGTTCATGATATTTGGAATCAGAACGCGCCTTTCTGGGATGAATACATGGGTGAAGGCAACAATTTTCACAAGCTATTAGTCAGTCCTGCTGCTGAGCGTCTCCTCAATCTACAACCTGACGAACTCGTGTTAGAGATCGCATGTGGCAATGGTGCCTTTGCACGCAGAATGGCGCAATTAGGTGCGCATGTTGTCGCCACCGATTTTAGCGAACAGTGCATTGAACGCGCAAAAGCTCACTCTACCCGATACGCAGACCGTCTTGAATATCACGTTGTTGATGCTACTAACACAGAGCAACTCTTAGCACTTGGGCAACATCACTTTGATGCCATTGTATGTAACATGGGCATTATGGATATGGCAACAATTGAGCCACTCATGAACGCAGTCAGCAAACTGCTCAAACCGAATGTTGGACGCTTTGTCTTCTCTCTCATGCATCCCTGCTTCAACAGCGAGAGTACATTGATGTTAGAAGAAGAGGACCGCAATGGGCAGATTGTAGAAACCTACGCCGTCAAAGTCTCAACCTATTTACACATGACGCCCCGAAAAGGCTTAGGAATTGTTGGACAACCAGAGCCACACTACTATTTCCATCGTCCGCTCCATGTACTGCTTGGCACTGCTTTTACTGCTGGTCTGGTCATGGACGGTCTCGAAGAACCTGCCTTCGAGACTCCCAGCAAGAGC
>JBBQXY010000277.1:0-4022 GCA_038209195.1 Ktedonobacterales bacterium
ATGCGTGTATAGTAGGGGCGCTCCCTTGCGGTCGCCCTGGTCAAATATGTGAGGAGTAGCCACATGAGTTTTCTTCTAAGTTGTATTTCGACGAAACATTCTATGTTGAAGCAACATTGGAATCAGACAGGGCAAACTAGCCAGATGAGGCAAGCAATACAAGCAAAACAGGGGCAAGCAACGGAGCAGAACATTGAATGTCCGCTGACGGTGCTGGGGAGCATGCAAAAGCCAAACGACGATCAAGGTGGCTTGCTCTGTCTACTTGACGATAGAGGCAATACCATCAATAGCGTCGAATTGCCCATGCCCGCAGGTATGGTTCCCACTGAGGATGGTGTACTCATTGCTTCTCTTGCTGCTGTGCATAATGTTACAGCCGATCTCGCGCAGATACATGAGGATGTTGTCAGCATACCGACTTTTAACCTGTTGCATTCGATGTCACGTTCACAGCGTGGCTATCTCGTTGCCAGCACAGGGCTGGATGCGATCTTAGAGTTTACTCGTGAGGGAGAGTTATTGTGGAGTTGGTGGGCAACCGATCACGGTTTCGCCCACACGCCGACGGGCGAACTGCGCGTCGTCGACAAAACGGCCGATCACCGCTCCGTCAAATATGGCACGCTGGCGCAGACAACGCACGTCAATTCCGTGGCTGAATTGCCCGATGGGCGTATCCTGGCCTCACTCTTCCATCAAGGGATGGTGATTGCCATCGAGCGCGAGAGTGGCGCGTGGGAACCCATACTCAAGGGTTTAGATCATCCGCATGCCATTCGTATCCTGGCTGACGACTACTTTACCGTGGCTGATACTGCTCGTGGTCGTGCCCTCATGGTGCATATTAAAGATGGGCGTGGCATCATCGAGGCGGAGGTGCAGGCTGATACCAACTGGTTGCAAGATTGTTCCTATGACCAGAAGCGCGATCACTGGGTCCTTGTCGATGGGAAAAATTCTCGTATCAGTCTCCGCAATGGCATAGCCGGAGAGAAAATTGTGGCACAATTCGATCTCAACCCAGAATGGCGCCTGTACGAGGTTTTGCCTTTATAAGAGTAAGGACTTATTTGGAAACCTGGATGCTCGGCTCGCCCCACCGGATGCCCCAAGGGGCATCCGGTCGTTTTCAAAATGTAGTGATGCCCCTTGTGGGCATCAGGGGGGCCAGGGTGGGTGCGCTGGGCATCAAGTGGTAGGCATTATTCGTTTTCTGATACCGTTTGCCAACTTGCTTCCGAACTGGCAACGATGCTGCCCAGAGCCGCGACGATGAGCAACAGTACAGTGATACCGCTCACAATCCACCACCAGCGGTCATTGCTTATCTGAGGTATCCAGGAATTTTTAATCGTGTCGATGATAGCCAACAGGCAGGCCAGCGGGCCCACCACACAGCACAGCCATAGTATTGGCATAGGCACAACGCGCAGTTTGCGGAAAGCCGTTTTGTCATGGCGATAAAATATCACCATATTGATGAAAAAGAAAGCCGAGGAGATTGCCCACACCAGAGTGGCCGTAGCCTGAGTTACATTGTACACATCGATTGAGAGGTCGGCTGGTTTAATACCGAACGAACCGATGTAGGGAATTACCAGAAACGCTAGTGCTGTGAAGACGAGGGCAATCACTGCCTGTAAGATGATGGCCCCGGCGGGTACGCGATTCTTGTTCAGGCGCGCTATCCTCACTGGCAAACGCTGATCGATACCGCCCACCAGCAGTAAGCGGCTAAAAGTAACACTGTAGAACACCGGAACCATCACAAAGAAGGCCATGATGCATATCGCAGTAGTGGCACCGGCAATAGGACCAAGTGCCATAGTGACGGTATTTACCACGGCAAATCCCCCAATGTTGGAGGCAGCCGAGCCCTGAGTTATTAAAACAGCCCAGGTCGTAATAAAGTAACCCACCAAGACCAGGGCCGTTCCCCACAACAGATGGCTTTTCACAATACGAGTCTTATGTGTACCCTGCATCTCACCACCCATGTTGAGCGGCACTTCCGTGCCCAGGTAGGCGAGTGTGATCAAGCCGAATAACCCGATATTCCCCGAGTTCATTCCCCAACCCGCTGCCTGATGGAAATCGGTCATACTGGTGTGACCCTTCAACAGCCACACTACTCCCGCCAGCCCTACTAGCAGAACAGCCAGGCCGATGACTCCCATCGTGACGTTCGCTATCAAGGACAACACACGAGCGCGTTGCAAGGCAATTATTGTAGTGAACACAACGATAACAGCCAATGCCAGTCCTTGCTCCCACGGCTGAACCAGCCAGTTGCTATTGAGTCCCTGCATATAGGTGACGACGATGTCCGCTCCAGCTACGATGACCAGCACACCAGGAAACCAGGCACAGAAGCCTATAAAAAAGCTCCAGTAGCCTCCCATTGCCCGGTGAGTCCAATTGTAGAGCGAACCTTCATGGGGGTGCAGAACACCCAACTGCGCTGTAACGATAGCGCATGGGATGAAGAAGACGAGCGCGCCAAGGGCCAAATACGTAAACGCGGCTGCTCCACCGCTTGCAGCAGTAACGGCATTGACGATGAAAAATACGGCAATCAAATAAATCGACGTCATATTCAACGAGCCCAGGGTATTGGGCATCGTCTTGACGGTATATTCTTCTGAACGTAACGCCTTGACTGGTGAGAGCAGTGGTTGTTCCACCGTGCTCGCTGAACTCCTGGTAGGTATGGTAGTACTCATGTGCCTGAATCCTCCCCCAAATATGCTCTGTATGCCTCCATAAAGAGAAGTATGTGAATATAGCGTTTGTGATCTATCGACATTATGCCGCGCAAAGGTATTGTGTAAACTGTGCTTAGTGTACACGATGAAAGATGAATACGATATGTTAGCCACAAAATTAGGATAAAAAGGCTAATTTTCAACAAACCTGAACAGCACTAAATAAAAATTAAGGTGCTACTGGGCTTTCTTTTGCCGTGTACAGTGCAATAATGCTCTCTGCTGCCCGTATAACTTTTTCGCGTAGTTCAGGCGGCTCCAGCACTTCGATTTGTGAGCCTAAGCTCAAAACATATTCGCAGGCATTGTGTTCTCCTTCAAATTGCATGGTGAGCTGTATCCAGCCATCGCTATCTGGTGGTTCTGCCGAGATGATGTGGGCGTAGCGACTCACATTGCGCATGTAGGAGAGGATAGTGGGCGAGGCGCGCACGGTAGCGGGATAGCGCGGCAGGGCGGCCTTGAAGTCGGTGGAGGACTGCTCCCAGTACGCGGCAAGGTCGAAATCCACTGGGCGGACGCAGGGTTGCTCTGTGATGGTGGCCTGTTGCACTCGTGAGATGCGGTAGGTACGCGTGTTGCCATCCACCGCAGCCACAAGATACCAGATACTCCCTTTTGCTACCAAACCGAGAGGATCGACGAGACGTTCAACTGCGCTGTCATCGCCACGCTGGTAGAGCATGTGCAGTTTGCGTTCCTGCCAGATGGCATCCTGCAACGTGTGCAGATGGGGCACAATTTCCTCTGGTCGATGCCAACTGGCAGTATCGATGTGGATACGTTGTCGCACATCCTCGGCATTGCGACGCGAGAGGGAAGGCAGGGCCGCCAGCAGCTTGATGAAGGCAGCTTCGGAAGCCTTGTGCAAACCCAGGTCGGCTAAGAGGCGCGTGGGCTGCATGAGAAAGAGTGTCTGGATTTCCTCCGCGCTCATGCCAGTCAAGTTCGTCCTATACTCTTCCAGCAGATACCAGCCACCACCGCTGCCGCGTTCCGCGGTGACGGGTACACCGGCAGTGCTCAAGGCTTCCATGTCACGCAGGATGGTGCGTTCCGAGACCTCCAACCGCTTCGCCAGTTCACGAGCCGTCAAACGGCGGTTTACCTGTAAAAGCAGCAGAATGGAAAGCAATCGGTCAGCACGCATACGGACATCCTTCTTTTCTTCGGGCAATTTCCCCGACGACTACCTGACACTATTTTAACATGAATTGGATAGGGGTTTTGGGGGGGGGGGGGGGGGGGGGGGGG
>JBBQXY010000278.1:0-3931 GCA_038209195.1 Ktedonobacterales bacterium
CAAGTGCATACGTACTTTCTGTCTTGATGCGTGTTTTATTAACCTTGCGTTTCACACATGCTCAACGAGGGATGATGCTTTTGCTGTGTCTACTGCATCCCGTTTCGATTGCACTTGAATGCCTGATTTTGCTCAACTCGATACGCTGGCATTATCGTAAAGGGGGAACGCTGTGGAAGGGTCGGCACTATGCAACCTACCGAAAATAAACATATGCTTGCATGGTAGCAGAGGGGGACTTCTGCTACGTTTGCTACGATTATTTAGAAGGAGCGAGACCCAGTTGCTGCAGCATACCCAGTTGGTCTGAGCTACCCCAGCACTCGATAAGCTTGCCGTTTGCAAACTTGCCAATCTGAACGCCGCGTGCCTGCACCCGTTTGCCAGTTGGCGCGAATCCCATGAGCGGGCCTCGGTGTGTGCCTGTCACAGTGTAGGCAATCGCCACGTTGTCCTCATCGGCGACCATGTGTTCAACGGAGATCGCCAAATCAGGAAATGCGGTACGTAGTTCAGTGAAAAATTGTCGGAAGCCCGCCGGTCCAGGTCCCTGACCGGGAGCGGGATCATGATCTATAGAGTCAGATGCAACTACTTCATCGAAGGCGCGGAAGTCGCCAGTGTTGACAGCTTTACCGAACTGCTCCTGAGCAGCGATATTGGCTTCACGAGTCATATGTTCCTCCCTGGCTTTTCTTAAAAGCATTTCAAAAGTTCTCATAGAAATTCATGGAAAATCTATGTTCCTCTTCTGGCACGTACCTACAGGAGGAAAAGTGACAGTGTTACGCTTGCAGTCCAAGCTCTTTGATCAACTGCGCACGAAGTTCAAATTTCTTGATCTTTCCGCTCGCTGTTGATGGATACGCTGTTACGAACCTGATATACCTGGGAATCTTTCGTGTGCTGATCGCGCCTCGACAAAATGCACGAATCTCTTCCTCGTCAGCTATTTCATTGGTCCTGAGCCGTAGCAGAGCGACCATCTCCTCGCCCATAAACGCATCGGGCACACCAACGACCTGAGCCTCAGCTACTTTGGGATGCTGCATCAAAAACGCTTCGATTTCGGCAGGATAGAGATTTTCACCACCTCGGATCACCATGTCTTTGACGCGTCCTACAATCGCAATATATCCTTGTGCGTTCATCGTCGCCAGGTCTCCTGTGTGTAGCCATCCATCAGCATCAATGGTTTCGGCGGTCTTTTCTGGCATATTATAGTAGCCTTGCATAACAAGGAATCCGCGCGTGAGCAACTCCCCCGTCTCGCCAAAGCCAACCGTCTTCCCAGTTTGAGGGTTAATCAGTTGTACATCGACATGCGGCAGAGGGATACCCACCGTTTCTGACTTCAATTCGTCCGAATCGGTGGAGAGCGTGTGAGAAATATAGCCGCTTGCCTCGGTCATTCCGAAAGCGATAATGAGATCGGCTCCCATCTTCGCTTTGACCTGTTGCATTAATACCATCGGCACAGGGGCACCACCACATATGATTGCTCGTAACGTAGTGGTATCAAATTCACCAGCGAGAAAGCGAGGATGATTGAGCATAGCCAGAAGCATCGTAGGAGCACCCCAGGATAAAGTTCCATGTTCGTGAGTGATCAACTCCAACTGTTTAGCTGGATCAAACGTAATCAGTGGGATCAATGTCCCACCTACAATCAGCATCTTGAGCAATCCTCCTACACAACCGGCTACATGGAAGAGCGGCATTCCTAGCACCATCCGGTCACTACCTTGAATACCTGTACGTGCCGCAAACAGATAGGCATCATTGAGATGGCTAAAGTGAGATACGACGACACCTTTCGGGAAGCCGGTCGTGCCGCTCGTGTACTGAATCTGAGCGGCGTCGTGCGGAGCCACATTTCTCTGGCGAACCGCAAGCATTTCTTCTGTAACGGTACACCCTTGAGCCACCACTTGCGCGTATTGCAAGCAACCGGGCCTATTCGTCTCAGTGAGAAGGACAACCTGCTTTAAGCGAGGAAGTGCCACACTATGCCACGCACTATGAGTGGAGTCATAGTCAGCCTTCATCTCTGGGACAATCGAATACACCGAGTCCAGGTACGAGTTGTCGCGCAGTTCTTCTACCATGAACAGGGTCGTGATATCGCCTTGACGCAACAGATATTGCAGTTCAGCAGCACGATATGCCGTATTGACCGTGACTAATACAGCACCAATTTTCGCCAGGGCAAGTTGCAAGAATATCCATTCAGGTACGTTGGGTGCCCAGACCGCGACATGTTCCCCTGTCTCGATGCCCAGCGCAAGCAGACCTCTGGCAACCCGGTTCACCTCATCACGCAGTTCCCAGTAAGTGAGACGCATATCGAGTCCTCGTTCTGGATAGCGATAGACGAGTGCCTCTTTGTCTGAGAGGACTGTAGCTTGCGTGTCAAGCAGATCACCAATAGTGATATTTAAGAGCTTGTAGCCTTCGCTTTCAGCATGCCAAATAGCCAAATCTCCCATCGTACCCATGAGTGTTTTCCTCCTAATTGATGACTTTACACAAAACATCATTATATGCTATAGAGAAGACGATGAGAATACAGCATTTTTGAAGGTACAGGGCAATTCAAAAGTCGAGCGAGGGCATGACAGGGGCAAGCCCTGTCATGCCCCTGCATCACTCTGTTTGATAGTCTTCATCCCAAGCCTGCCTGTCTTGCACGAAGCATGGCTTGTGCGCGGTCAGCCACTTGCAGTTTGCTGAAAATGTTGGAGACATAGTTGCTCACCGTTTTGGTGCTGAGAGCAAGCTGTTTGGCGATAGCGGCGTTACTCTGTCCTTGCGCGATGAGAGCGAGAATTTCATGCTCACGGTCGGTCAATTCTGGTAGTGCCTGGGGCAAAGCTGTTGGTTGAAGGTGTGCGAAAAAGTCGATGAGACGGGTAGCAATGGTTGGACTGAAGATGGCTTCGCCACTGCCAACGGCTGAAATGGCTCGTAACACCTCATCAGGGCTGGCTCCCTTCAATAGATAGCCACGCGCACCAGCACGCATCGCTGTGAATACTGAATGGTCGTCCTCGTACATAGTGACGACAAGAATACGGATGTGTGGACTGAGTTAGAACTGCGAGACTGCCGAACCAGCCGACAGCATTGAGAGGATTTAAATGCAAAGACCACCCAGGAAGATGGAGTTGGCGCAAGAATACGAGATAGCACACCAGCTGAGCAGGATAAATGAGCATTATCCAGCGTATCCAGCGTGGCACGAACCGTCCATTGGGGAAGAGAGCGAGGGTGAATAGAATTGTAAGGCTACTGATTGTATACCCACCATTCGCCGGAAGCCGCCAGATAGATGAGCTGAATACTAAGGTGGTGGCAAGGGAGCTTGCGCCCACATTCATAAGCATCAGTGCGATCAGAAGGGTCAGCCAATTGTCAGATTTACGCCAGGCAAGTACCCCGGCAATTGCAAACCAGCCGAGTATCACGATAACATTGAGAGTAATCCAGTAGGAGGCGTAGGCGTCTAGCGACAAACCAAGCTTCTGCAACGTCCGTATATCTCCCATAGTCAATTGCCCTGTAGTGGATCCACATGAAAGACTGGGACAGGGTACATGCAGAATCGCAAAATTCGCTGGTAGGCTGACGATGAATATCCCCAGCGTAAAGAGAACCAAGACTCCCCACACAACCCGCACGAGAAAGAGCCAACGCCCTTGTAACTGCGTATCAATGTGACGTCGCGGTTGATGATTTGCAATGATTGGTGCTTGTGCAGAATCAAGGTTCATCTTGGTCCTCCTCAAACCGCCCGTAGGGCTATAATTATGCTCTATAACAAAATAGAACGGACCTGTGTAGGGACCGATTTATCACGTCCTCGTTGGCAATCGACACCCGAACAAGGACGTGATAAATCGGTCCCTACAACCTACGTATCCCTGCTCAT
>JBBQXY010000279.1:0-3869 GCA_038209195.1 Ktedonobacterales bacterium
GGCTGCGCGGGCTGAGTGAATGTCTACTATTTTCCTCCTCTTGACAAAACTAATGACATTAGTTTATAATAACTATATATTAGTTAAATATGAATGCTCATTAGTTTACAAGATAAGACCGAAAGAGGACATCATGAAAATCACATCGCATGGCGACTATCTCATACAGCTTACCCATTTAAGCTGCATCAATTGTTACCTGGTGCGTGAAGAGGAAGGCTTTACCTTAATTGATACAAGCATGAGCGGCACCGACAAAGCTTTACTGGCAGCCGCCCAGCAGTTTGGTTTACCTATTGTGCGCATTCTCTTGACGCATGCACATAGCGACCACGTTGGTTCGCTGGATGCCCTGCACGAGGCATTGCCGCAAGCCGAGGTAGCAATTACTGTACGCGACGCTCGCTTCCTGCGCGGCGATCTAACTCTGGACCCCTATGAGCCACAGGTGAAACTGCGCGGCGGCTATCCACTTTGCAAGACAATTCCAACGCGAGAACTGGTTGAGGGAGGCCGCGTAGGGTCATTGGAAGTGATTGCATCACCGGGGCACACTCCTGGTCATGCGGCCTTTCTGGACGTGCGCGACCGCTCGTTAATCGCGGGAGACGCTTATCAGACGCTCGGTGGCGTCGCTGTATCTGGTACCGTACAGCCACTTTTCCCTTTACCAGCCATGGCGACGTGGCATAAGCCGACGGCTCTGCAAAGTGCGCGGAAATTACGTGCACTTGCGCCATCGCGCTTAGCGATCGGACATGGGCGTGTGCTTGTTGATCCAGCCGTAGAGATGGAGCGTGCCATTGCCAAGTTGGCACACGAGGTTGAGGGACAACATTCCCATGCCGCATAGAATCGGCCTTGATCACAATGAGGTAGTGCGAGTAGCGGCGGAACTGGTTGACGTTGAACCCGTCGATCAGTTTTCGCTGGCCCAGCTTGCCGCTAAGCTCGGGGTACGCACACCCTCACTCTACAATCACATTAGCGGCCTGGCTGGTCTGCAACGTGACCTATCTGTGTACTGTCTCCGGGAACTGCTCACGCAATTTGGGCGTGCCGCCATTGGCAAGTCGCGCGACGAGGCCATAATGGCTCTTGCCAATGCCTATCGCGCCTATGCCAAGGAACATCCTGGTCGCTACGTGTATACGCTGCGTGCAGCAGCCCCGGATGACTTTGAGCTACAAGAGGTAGGACGGGAAGTGGTAGACGTGATACTCGCAGTACTCGCGGCCTATCAGCTCACTGGAGACGAAGCCTTGCACGCTGTGCGCGGCTTGCGCAGTATCGTGCATGGCTTCGTCTCGTTGGAAGCTGCCGGTGGCTTTGGCCTACCACTGGATTTGGATGAGAGTTTTCGCCGTCTCGTGCAGGTGTTTATTCATGGGTTGGTATGAAGAAGAAACGCTGTTGCTTGCGCTTGAGCTTCTTCAACAACTCAGCCAGTGGTAACTCACTAGTAAAGATACCCACGAAGATGCTGGCACAGCCAATCCAGGCGAAGATGCTAAGTTGCTCCCCTACTGCATAGCCGAGCATACCGATCCACACCAGTTCAAGGGCGTAAATCAAGGTAGCATGGGTGCTACTGACAAACTGTTGCACTTTATTCATCACGGTCAGCGCGAACGCCGTTGCTGCTACCCCCATAAACACAGCCGAGCCCCACACAGGCAGAGGAGGCAGGACGAATGGCTCCCTGGCGATAGGCATGGCGATCACGCTAAGCACAGCGGTGAATGCAATCTGCACAATGGCAAGGTTAATGGCATCCACCCTGGGTGCAAACTTGCTGATCAAGATGACATGCAGTGCCGTGGTTAGTGCGCAGCCCATCACGAGAAATTCGCCCAAGCCAAAGGTGAATTGGAACGAGCGATTGACCGAGATCAGTGTCACCCCCGCAACCGAAAAGACGACCCCTGCTAGACTGCTCAAAGTTGGTTTCTGGCGCAACAGTGGCACAGCCAGAATAGCGACTAGCGGCACATACATTCCACTGATGAAGCCCGCTTTACTGGATGTAATGTACTGTAAGCCCGTGGTCTGCAAGGCATAGGTGCTAAACAGGAACACACCGATGAGCGAACCGGTGCAAATCTCGGCACTTGTAATGTGGGCTAATCGTTTATGGAAGGTCACCGCCAGTACCAGCGTACCTATGCTGAAGCGCATAGTCAGAAAGGTAAAGGGGCCGGTCAACTTGAGCGTCTCTTGCACGATCAAAAACGTACTGCCCCAGATCATCGTGACAAAAACCAGCAGAGCATTCATTTTTACATTGCGCCAGCGTTCTGTTTGCACCACTTGGGAGCGCAGGCTGGTGCTTGGTTTAGTGTTAATCATTGGTTATTCCTCCTCTGGTTTTGTCCGATTGATCGCAGGTCTGACGGTTCCCTCCTCCTTCAGTGTGTCAAGTGCAATGGTAGTGACGGTCCGCGTGATGCCTGGGAAGTTGCGAATGGTCGCAAGCAGTTTCTGGAGCGACTGCGTGGAAGCAGTACGAACCTTGAGGATGTAACAATCCTCCCCATCGACATCATGACATTCCAGAATCTGTTCTTCCTCCTGGATAAATCGCTCAAAGGCTTCACTGTCATAGCCAGGGGTCTGTGTCCGAATACGAACAAAGGCTGCCAGTTCCCGCCCAACTTTTTTAGGCGCGAGCAAGACCGTGTAGCCTTTGATGATGCCCTCTCGTTCCATACGCTGCACGCGAGCATACACGGATGGGCCACTCAAATCGGTCTCTTTGGCGATAGCCGTATGAGAGATACGCCCATCCTTCAGCAGCAAATTCAGGATTTTCAAATCAATGTCATCAAGCGTCATTTTATTTGTATTTCTAGCTAAAATCGGATAAATTGATTAATATATTAGATTATATCACAAAAATACTTAGAAATCAATAGATATGTCGTACGCCTTGTGGCAGACATATGGAGATAAGGCCTGTCATGCTGAGTGCCTACCTGTCATTCTGAGTGAAGCGAAGAATCTCCGTTCGCGGCCTTGTCATGCTGAGCACCGCCTTGTCGTCCTGAGCGCCGCCTTGTCATGCTGAGCGCCGCCTTGTCATGCTGAGCGGCAGCGAAGAATCTCCGTGCCAGGAGAGATTCTTCGCTGCCGCTCAGCATGACAACCAGGACACCACGTAAGTCCGCTCACGGGCAATCTTCCCTCCAAATGTCTGGCCTAGTGAACTACTCCTTGACAAAGCAAATCACAATATGTTATTGTTGTTTTATAACATATTGCTATAAAAATTCTTGTCAGGAAGTGACAAGAATAAAGTTAATAGCTTGAACGATGGTTATCTGATAGAGCAAAGGAGATAAAGAACATGGCCAAGCGTAAGAAGAAGAAACCCACCCTGGACGACGCGATGGTGGTCATCGGGGTCACGGTATTGATGGGATTAGCTATTCGCGAGCAATTGCAAATGCCGCAAGAAGAACGGACATGGCACGGAACACTCCTCGGCATTCCCTACGATTTTCGCCGACCAACCATGGAGCACCTGCGCGAAACGTTCTGGAACAAGAATACAACCCGTGTGCTGGTTCCGCAGTTCTTCGGCATGGGCTGGTCGATCAACTTCTACCCATTGATCAACCCACCAACTGCTGAACAAATCCCGGAAACTTCCGTCACGAAGTAACAAGGTGTTGCTAGAAAAAGCCAGATGGAGAGCGGTTCGCTCAAGCGCGTTCCTGCCCCTTCCTACTTAAACGTTTGGTGTGAATTAGAAAAGAGAGGAAGAGTTTGAAAAGAAAGGTAAAAGGAACCTATAGTTAGCATATCCAGAACTTTTCGAAGAAAAGGAGCTAACATGATAGATCTTGATACCTTTCTGACGACACTGT
>JBBQXY010000280.1:0-3833 GCA_038209195.1 Ktedonobacterales bacterium
AGTCATATTCGGAGACTGAGAGGCAACCATAATTTATACTCCTTCTAGTAACAGAACTGAGCACGGCACATCACAGTGCGCGGTGATAATTGCCTCTATCATATCACGTCTATACGAGGCTGAGGGTAGTACTCATACTTGCTGAAAAAACAGCCCGAAGTTCCCCTTCCCAAAATGATATAGTTATTACAACAGTTTCGCATGCGGGCCACGAATCGCCGCTTATGGGGCTAAAAAGCTATTTATGCTGCGAGCCAGTCTTTCAAGTCTTGGATGAGCTTACGGAGGTCTTCAGGCATTGGAATATCAATTTTTGTATTTAGGTTGGGCGAAGGCTGCGTGGAGCAACCTCTTTGGTCCATGGATGATGGGGGCGGCAATGTTTATCCAGGACTCACGCGGCAAGTTCAACGCCATCGAGACGCTGGAAATGCTGAACAAGTATCCTATCTCGACACTGTGCGCCCCTCCAACCGCGTATCGTATGCTGGTGCTTGAAGAACCAATGACCTACATGAAAACGCATCCACCCAAAGCACTACGCCACGTTGTCGGAGCAGGCGAACCTCTGAATCCAGAGGTGATACGCGCATGGCAACAAAGCACAGGCTTGACCATTCGTGATGGCTACGGGCAGACAGAGACGGTACTCATCTGTGCCAACTTCCCACCATTGGAGGTCAAACCCGGTTCAATGGGCAAGCCATCCCCAGGCTTCGATTTGAGCATCATCGATGATGACGGCAACGAACTTCCTCCTAATAAAGAGGGCGATATCGCCGTACATATTAAGCCACAGCGTCCGACATGGATGTTCAAGGAATACTGGCGCAATCCCGAAGCATCGGCGGCCTGTATTCGTGGCGACTGGTACATCACTGGTGATCGTGCCTACAAAGACGAAGATGGCTACTTCTGGTTTGTAGGCCGAGCCGATGATGTCATCATCAGTGCTGGCTATCGTATCGGGCCGTTCGAGGTGGAAAGTGCCTTAAAAGAGCATTCAGCCGTCGCCGAGTCAGCCGTCATTGCCAGTCCCGATGCGATGCGTGGCGAGATCGTCAAAGCCTACGGCTGTCCACTCGCTACTAACGAGGCGAGCGGACTGAGGAAAGCCCCGGCCAACGAGGCCAATGCGATCATCGTACCCAGTGTGAGTGATCCATTGAGGACTTGTATTGCACCTATCCAAAGTAATGCCAGTGGAGCTAATGAGCGAACTGCTGCTATTATTGTGGTAAGCGTTGCTGAAAGATAGTTATAGCGCAACGAGACATTGAGCTGGTCAAAGAACAGGTTTGACCAGCGTTCAAAGGCGCGTTGCTCTGCGCCTGATCCTTTTAAAGTGGCTATGCCTGTGAGTGCCTCGGTAAGGTAGCCCTGCGATTTTCCCTGTGCTGCTAACTGGCGGCTTGCCAGGTCGCGGATAGGACGATTGCTACCCAGAAGCAGTAATATTTGTATCACACCAATCGCTAAGGTGAGCAGACCGAATGGCAACGACTGCCAGAACAGAATGAGCAGGTAGACGATCACAAGGCTACTATCCAGAAGCGTCGATAGGAGCTGACTGCTCAGGATATCGCGCAGGGTTGTATTGCTTGCCAGTCGTGTCAGCAAATCGCCACTTGAACGCTGCTCAAAAAAGCTATATGGGAGTGCCAGCAAACGCTCAACGAAGCCGAGCATCATGTGTATATCGATACGGGTTTGCAGGTACACCAGGAGCCAACCTCTCATGAGGTTTGTGATAGTTTGTGAAAGGAAGAGCACAAGTATACCTATGCCCAGGACGCCCAACACATTACTCATCTTGAATGGAAGAATCTGGTCTACTATCACTTTTGTCACGAGAGGAAGGATAAGTCCAAAGAGTTCCAGGAACAAGGAAGCTACCAGCAATTGCAGGATAGTCCCTGGTGCTTGTCGAAAGTATTGTAGCACGTAGGTACGAAATGTTCGGGCAGAAGGTGTCGCGTGACGATCAAAAGCCGTACTCGGCTCGAAGGTAAGCACAACGCCTGTAAAGCCTGCGTCAAACTCGTCATAGGTCAGGCGATAACGACCTCTTGCGGGATCGACAACGTTAACATGTGTGCGTGACCATCGCTCCACGATCAAAAAGTGGTTAAACTCCCAATGGACGATGGCGGGCAGTTTGACGAAGCGGAAATCGTTTTGCTGGAGTGATACCCCCCTTACGCGCATCCCGTAGGCACGTGCCGCTCTCACAATACCCAGAGCAGAGATGCCATCCCGCCCCACGCCATAGTGTGTACGTAGCTCCGAGATGGATGTTTTGCGACCATAATAGCCGAGGATCATCGCAAGGCAGGCAAGGCCGCATTCTACCTCGCTCATCTGCCGTAGCTCAGGAACCTGCTTCCTGTGTACTTTCTGCAGTAGAAGCTGTAGCACATGCCAAAGGGATGACCATAGTGTGGATACGAATGCTCCCTGTTGACGCACGGATGTATCCGGCTGGCTCGATGATTGGCTAGCATCTTGACGTGGTATGTTCTTCTCATTCAGACGTTCTTGCTCAACGTGTTTCATCAAGAGCTACCTCCCAGAAACTGTCCCCCGCCTAGTAAGAGTGAGAGCAGACGCTGAGAACCCGTCTCTATTCTCGCTGTAAAGACACTGCCTGCATAAGTAGTTGCAGGCAATGCCGTACTAAGCTTGATGATCGCAACCCTCGAAGGTTGTGTTATGAGTAGTGCGCCCGCACCCTCAAGCTGATAGCGTTGCCGTGCTGCGTCGGGGCTGATTGTTTCTGGCTCAACCTGTGCTATTGTACTGTGTATATGCTGATCTTCTGAACCGATCTGTATGTCTACAGGCTGACCAACTCGAATGCTCGCTGATTGAGCAGGTGGCAGGAATACAATGGCTACCATCTTGCCATATGCTGGCTGAAGTGTATTCCCTTGCGCAAGAATAACGCCAGAGCCACCTGAATAGGTCGGTACCTGTGCATACCACACGAAAAAGGCAGCCCCACAAAATGTTACCAGTAAAACCCACAGGCAAGCGATGATAGGCCAGGAGATAAGGTGAGGCAGAACATCTTTTTCCATGTTTCGCCTATATGACTGTATGGCTTTCTGACGAAAGATTGTTTTAGCAGACATACTACTCACTTTTCTTTATTCGCCGTATCATTATTCATAACATAGTATAACAAATTCTTTTACATAGTAGCTATCCTAGTCGAAAAGCCGAACCAGGGCGCCCGCAAGGGAACGCCCCTCCATACACGAATCGGCTCCTGATGCATTCTCGTCGTATGGGAGGGGCGTTCCCTTGCTCCACCACAGACCTTTTTTTGGCTTACGTTAACGCCTATGGGGGTTATTCCCTTGCGGGTGCCCTGGTTCCGTTCATACCCTTACGTTAACGCTTATAGGGGAGACTTGGCGGATCAAGCAGAAGGACTGATGGAATCCGTTCAGGTGCTACTGCTTTTAGCAAGGCATAGCCCGTACCCGCTATTCCGATCATGAGTCCTGGTGTCTCTATGCCCAATGGTACGCCAGTTAGCCACCCCTGTCTCTCAATACTGTCCAGCAGTGCGGATGTAATACCTTGCACTTGTTCTTCATAGTGCATGAGAGAAGGAAGCCTTATTGCGCTCCTCACAAACTCCAGATTGCCCATATCGCCGTGACACAGACAATGATTGGTACCAAAGCCGTGCGCTAGACTCGTTTGAAAGGCTGCCTCTATCTCTGCTTGCAAGGTCGCATCATCATCTATATACTGAAGTGAAGCTAAGCGAGCCATGCCAATACCCACTGCACCATGACACCATGCAACCATATAAGAATTGC
>JBBQXY010000281.1:0-3814 GCA_038209195.1 Ktedonobacterales bacterium
AGCTCGCCTCGCGGCCAAAGTCGCCTTACATAACTTTTGTCTCTGGTTCAATCAACAACTTGATAGGCCTCTTTTGGCTTTTGCTACCTTGCTAAACTGGTAGGGCTTTCGGGCTTGTTAATTCACACCAAACGTTTAAGATGCGCCACAAAGCATCCACCGCGAGGGCAGTAGTCGTGCAAGGCTTGTAATGATATACTCTATATCATAACGTACCTGACTACCCGGCAATCAACTCTGGAGGAAGCCCTATGTCGCGGTTCTTAGCGAGCAACGGCGGTCGCAAAACGCTTGCTGGCAGCCAACAACGTCCTATGTTTCCAGGCGAGTCGTCGCAGGATGGAGCACCTGTCCGTCATGTTCTTATAGCCATACTGGGAACGGGTTTTGCTGGACTGGGTATAGCAATTCGACTGAAGCAACATGGTCAGGAAGACTTTGTGGTGATTGAGAAGGCGGATGACATTGGTGGAACATGGCGCGACAATACGTATCCAGGTTGCGCCTGTGACATTCCTTCGCATTTGTATTCCTTCTCCTTCGCGCTCAATCCAGATTGGAGCCATACCTACTCGCGGCAGGGCGAGATACGGAACTATTTACGCCACTGCGCGCAGCGTTTTGGCATTCTGCCGCACATCCAATGGAATAGCGAATTGCTGAACGCTGCATGGAATGAGGACGACCAACGCTGGCATATTACCACCACGCAAGGTCAGTTCACTGCTGCTCTACTCATCCTCGGCAATGGGCCACTCAGCGAACCAGCGCTGCCATCCATCAAGGGCATTGAAACCTTCGCTGGCGTGCTGTTCCACTCGTCGCGCTGGAAGCACGATTATGATCTTACTGGGAAGCGTGTGGCGGTCATCGGCACAGGGGCTTCAGCCATCCAGTTTGTGCCGCATATTCAGCCGCAAGTAGAGCAGCTCTTGCTCTTCCAACGCACACCACCATGGATTCTCCCGCGTCATGATCAGCCGATTCCAGCCTGGCAACGTGCGTTGTTTCGTTTATTGCCCTTTACCCAGCGTTTAGTACGCACGAAAATATATTGGCAGCAGGAGCTTGCAGCACTGGGACTTGTCTATCGACCCAACATCTTGGAGAAGGTGATGCAACTTGCGCGCCAACACCTGGCGCGGCAGGTGCCTGATCTTCTGATGCAAGAAAAGCTCACGCCTCACTATACTTTGGGTTGCAAACGCATTCTCCTGTCCGATGACTTTTATCCTGCATTGACCAAGCCGAATGTTGAGGTCATCACCGACAATATTCGTGAGGTACGCGCAAACAGTATTGTGACCGAGGATGGCGAGGAGCACGAGGTTGACACGATCATCTGTGGAACTGGCTTTCATGTGACAGATACGCATCTTCCCCATTTTGTCTACGGGCACGGCGGTCAATCCCTGGCTGATAGTTGGCAAGCAAGCCCCAGTGCGTATTATGGAACCACCGTCGCGGGATTTCCCAATCTATTCTTGTTGATCGGCCCCAATACTGGCTTGGGACACAATTCAATGGTTTTTATGATTGAGTCACAAATCTCTTACATTTTGGATTGTCTGCACACCATGGATCGGCAACACCTGCAAACCATCGAAGTGCGACCAGAGGTTCAGGCAGCTTTCAATAGCGAGATGCAGCGGCGCATGCGTGGCACGGTCTGGACATCAGGGTGCTCTAGCTGGTACCTGGATGCCAATGGCTTAAACACGACGCTCTGGCCTGGTTTTACCTTTGAGTTTTGGCGCAGAACACGCTACTTCGATCCACAGCACTACGACATGATACCTCAGCCAGTACTTGCCCACGGCGGAAATAAGCCCAGGTGACGGAATAAGGAATACGTTGTGCGCAAGCTTCAGGTACACTTTAATAGCAGGTATTAAGGATGTGGGGTTGTAGGTGGGAGCGCGTGTCCAATGCCGCTCACATAAGGATGTAGCAAGCAAGCGTAGGGGCCGCTTTAGCGTGCCCATTGCCGATTTATCGGCAAACGGGACGGGCCGATAAATCGGCAATGGGCGCGCTAAAGCGGCCCCTACAGACCATTCGAGGGCTTTGGAAGGGCCTTGTGGCTTGTTTGGGGAGGAGGATGTAATTCGCAAAGGTTGATTTATCAATGAGGACGTGAAGAGGTCAGTGCGCGAAGACGCTGCCCGGCCTCGTGCCAGACTTCGCGCCCAGTGCCTCCTGGCAAGTATTCCTGTGTAGGGGTGTTGTGGGCAATGGCGCGTACTTCTGTCAGACCGTGTAGTTCGCCCAGTCCCACCAACTGCATCAGCGCATTTCCCACTGCTGTTGCCTCGTATGGTCCAGCGATGACGGGGATGCCAAGTGCGTCGGCCAGCCACTGGTTGAGGCGCGTGTTACGCGCACCACCACCCAGGACATGGACTGTGTTGATCGCGGTGCCTGTAAGCGTTTCAATTTGCTGAAATACCTCGCGGTAGCGCAGCACCAGGCTTTCCATGATGCAGCGCGCGAAGGCTGCCGGCACCTGGAGCGGTGCCTGCCCATGCTCTAACAGGTACGTGTTGATCGCCTCTGGCATATGCTCCGGTGCCAGGAAGCGTATATCATCCGGATCGATGAGGGCGGCAAATGGCTTGACCGCATCCACATCGGCCAGCAACGTGTCATAGTCCACAACATGACCGTCGCGCGCCCACTGTCGTTGGCATTCCTGTAGGAGCCATAGCCCCATCACGTTCTTGAGGAAACGGGTCGTACCGAAGACGCCACCTTCATTGGTGAAATTGGCGGCTAAAGCCTCGGCTGTCATGATTGGGCGTGAGAGTTCGGCCCCCACCAGCGACCAGGTACCAGAGCTGATATAGCCCCACCCACCTGGCAACGACACGGGCGTTGCTACAATTGCCGAACCTGTATCGTGCGTTGCAGGGGCAACTACCCGCACCGTGCCGAGATCGTTCCGCCATTCCGGTAAAACCGTGCCCAGTTCTGTCCCCGCCTCGACTACTGCTGGTAGCATGGAGGTGGGAATGCCTAATTGATCGAGTAGATCTGTAGCCCATGCACCTACGTTCGCGTCCCAGCATTGTGTAGTGGTCGCATTGGTGCGCTCGGACGTTAGTGCACCGCAAAGCCAGTTGTGCAGCAAATCAGGCATGAGCAACAGGCGCTGCGCATGCGCTAGGGCACCCGGCTGAAGACGTTCGTGCGCGTAAAGCTGGAAGAGCGTATTGAAAGGCTGAAACTGAATACCTGTACGCTGGTAGAGCAACTCGCGCGGAATGCGAGCAAACACTTGCTCCATTACGCCATCCGTGCGGTGGTCGCGATACTGGAATGGGTTGCCCAGCGGAAAACCGTGGGCGTCCACCAGGCCGTAATCCACTCCCCAAGTATCCACGCCGATGCTGTCCAGCGTCCCCGCCAGCGAACGTGCTTTGCGCAGTCCGCTCAGCGTTTCGTCCCACAGGTCCAGGATATTCCAGAAGCGATGCCCCCGCAGAGACACCGGGCGATTGGGAAAGCGGTGGCTCTCTTCCAGGCTGATCTTCTGTCCATCGAAACGGACCAGCAATACGCGTCCACTGCTGGCACCCAGATCGACTGCCGCCATCGTACGAGTTTTCATTGTGTATTCCCTTAACGAGGATATGCAGCCGCGACGCCACCATCAACATTGAGGATATTGCCGGTCAGGGTCTGTGAATTATTGCTGGGTGAACCTCCCTTGCAGAAGGAGAGCGAAAGCTTTAGAGGGATGAGAAGCGAAATGTCGTCGGGAAGCGGCAATCTGAGAGGACCCAGTGCGATGGATTAAGGTGATGGCAAGGTT
>JBBQXY010000282.1:0-3786 GCA_038209195.1 Ktedonobacterales bacterium
CGGCGTGAGTGATACGGAACCGAGGCAGAGTCCGTCAGTCTGGAGGAAGATAAATACTCGGTAGGACACTGCTGAGCTTTCCTGCATCGCCTTGGTAAATCGTGGGTAACACTCAGGCCCACTTACATGCATCTTCATCTACACATCTGCACGATTGCTTGCTTGAAACGGAGGCTTGCAGTGGCCTTGCAAGGCAGGACAATCAGAAGTGTTTCAGCCTTCTCAACACGGCCGGAGTTTCGCGTCTTTGTCTTCGTATTGTATTACAGGATGCGCTAGGCGAACGTAGTTACTAGCTCCGTATTTGGCTGAAAAAGAACGGGTAACGAGGGCGATCATTCTTGCATCAGCCACGTTTTATTGGCTGCGTCGGGCTTATGCATAAAGTGGCTTGAATGGGCTGTCGCAAGACACCATCCCCCTTTAGTACTATGCTCGAGGTGCGCGTTATGTGAAACTTCGAGGCATCAATTTATTTCCAACTCAAATTGGACACTGCTAGTCACCGTGTTCACGATCAATCGCCATCGAACTTTGCGAAAAGGGAAGTACTCTTTTCCATCATGGTTGTGTAACATCAATCGTAACCGTCTGTCGGTTGCTCATTGATGGAAATAGCACGGCAATAAGCCAAGGTGGCTCCCAAGATTTGCCGCGGTGCAGACTACAAGGATTGGAAGGAAGCTTGGCTCAAGTCATCGAAGCAACCAGAGATCTTTAATAGAGAGAGGAGACAAGAATCTGACGTACAGCAAACCTGAGGCTGCTATCCTCAGCGCAGACATGCTGTCGCAGCTAATCCCACAATTCAACTACTACAGTAGGAGGTGACAACGGGCAGTCTATACAGCAACGGTGCTATATCCAGAACTGCGTTTACAACATCTGGCTATGAACAGACTTCAGAAGGATTCCAACAGGGAACAACTCGCGGAGTACGGAGTTGATGAACAAAGAGTCCATCTTGAACTCAATAATGGCTGTCGCAAAGGTCATGGATGCCCTTGCCTGACGTTGTGCGCGATCCTTTCTGCGCCTTGAATGTGATTCCCACCTATTCTCGTTGGCTTGAAGTCGCAAACTTTCGAAACGACTGCGATGGTCATATGCAATCGAAAGGGGATATCACTATCACTCAAAGTATTTTTCTACAAAGTATCGATCCCCGATCTGTCAGATTAACATTGAACGGGTACCTGATCCCACAATTCGGGAAGGGTATCGACAGGATGAACGACCCTCGACAGTTGCAGATTGATATCGCATCCTGGCCGCATCACCACACAACTAGCAGGCAAAACCCGATTCTAGAGTACAGGAGGCGTGCCACCTGGCCATGATGCTGGTGTCGCAGGAACAAAGGCCCAATGCTGATATGAATTTTCAGTCAAGATTCCATGGCTAGCATCATCCTTCTGAGCATGTCTCTGGCCGCTTCGGGTTAGGATGCGGTACCAAAAAAGAGTTCGAGATCCTTTGCCAAGGCCGGTCACATGGCCGGAGAACATCGCCGACCACTTCAACATGATGGCGGTCACCCTGAAACGAATCGTGCGCATTGGAAAATGGTTTCCTGCTCTGCTAATACACATCTTGTCACGCTTCCTAGGCCAGATCGCGACAGTACGACCACAGTCCAATCAACTAACAGCGCTGAGCTTACGTACTGGCAGTAGCATGGATCTATCCCAAGATCAGAATACATGGTCATCCATACCTGGTCTAATGCCCAGGAAAGAATGAAAGATAACACTTTATTGTTATACTATATGCTAGCAACGACAAGGGGATGGACATCGATTCCCAGCAATTGATGGCGAGTGTGAATCTTGCCCGTTACCGGTGACTGACTCGACGAGCTTGTGAGTTGTGACTCGACCAGGGGTGATGCATGCTATTACTGCCGACGGTATTGACCAGGCCTAACCTCAGGGACCAATAACCATTTGGAGAGATAATGGGGTACAGCCACAAACGTGCAGAGTCGAAATTCCGATGGAATAGTCCACAGGGCTAGAGGCCTAGATCGCATACCGATAGCTGCAGACATTACGGGGAGATACGCGATAGCAGTTCGAAGACTGGGTCGTTTGAAGAGGAATATCCATGTACCCCTGGCTACCATTTCTAGTGACTAAGATCTCGATATAGATATAGGAGCAGAGCCATCGCCGACCTCATGAGATAACGCCTTGGATTGGTGGTGCTCATCTAACACTGCAATATCCAGGGCACTCTTCGCCGACTTGCAAGGGCGAACAGGCGTGGCATTTGCCAGAGGCACCCCTTGCTTGTCACCTCAAACGTTCGACTTGCACGAGACAAAACAAATACAAAAGTTGCCTGGGAAGCGGTCGGCGAGGTTTGGGATTCTGGGGCTGGAAAACATGTGGCGTGTCTAAGCATGATATATTTAAATGCTTCGGGCCTAAGGCCCACCACTTTGGTAACCGAAACAGCTTCCAAATACCAAAACGTTCTTATTAAACTTAGGGGAACTGGAAGCGACTTGTCCAAGCTGTTGTCACCCGTCAATAGTATTCTTGGTTGCTCGAAACCATTGGTAACGTGGCTGAGCATGTCCGCGCTCTGAACAACGCCTCTGGTTTTAGCATTCGTTCAAGCACATTCATGCAATTTTTCTTCCAGAAAGAGCAGATCCGATCTGGCGAAGCTGTAGACCTGCATGGTGTTGTAAATTGCTAATGAAAGCACACGGATTGTGATGTGCTGAACCGGAGCGAATTTGACAAAAGCTCCAGAATTTGCTCTTAACACTCATCTTCACCTTTAGTTGTAAGGCTGAACGCCATAGAGGACCAGCGAATGCTAACGGAAGTACCACCATACAGAGCACAGCCTATCCAAGCCCACCGTCCGTTGCTGCTCACCTCCAGAGCGGATAGTGCTGCCCATTCAGTATGCAATCGTAAGGACGTTCGCAGGCCACATCGAGGAAACAAGAGCCCTCTCATCTGGCTTCCTTCCATATCTCCTTTTCGAGAGAGGTCCTTTGTTGCCAGAACCGAAATGACGATCCAAATCCCATATCAAATATCACATCAAGCCTTCTTCAAAGCCCTCACAAACTGCGTTCAAGATCTAAAGGAAAATGGCAACACGTTCCCAGCACTCAGGGGTAGAAGACAACCTTCCCAGCATACCTCTACCAACTGTTGCGAAGTTCCCACTGGATCGTTGTGAAGTCCCAATTGAGGTCGTAGACCATAATGGAACCAGTTCAGAAAGAAGTTGAGATAGCAAAGGGATGCACGACCTGGCCAGATGATACTCAAACAGTAGTACACTGACCTTTATGCAATTCTGCACTTCCCAGTCAGGGAGTGACACTACAGGTGGAGTAACGAGCCAAAGGGTCCCCCTCGCCTTCGGCATCGGCTTCACTAGTATACCCTCGTGAACAGGTTCCCTGAATAGGCAATCCCGTTGCTTCCTGGTGCTCTATCTCCCTGGCCTTCCTCTCTTTCTAACCCGGGCTCGCACTGCTGACAACGCCCTCCCTCGACCAAGGTTTCAAACTGAGTGGGAAAAAAGCGATGGCGCGAGGAAAAGACGAATCTACAGTCACGGAGAAGTACAGGGAGTGACCTTTACCACTTCCCGTTCTTCTGCAATACAACAGGCCTAGGGCACGCCAAAGCCGGCCCTCTCGCACCTTATGATGTCTCTCAGGCACCGCCCTTGCCGCTGTCGTAATAGGCGCGAAGGGAGTACGTGTCCTCAATAGTTGCGAGACACGTCCAGGAAGTGCGAAGCTGCACCAGC
>JBBQXY010000283.1:0-3716 GCA_038209195.1 Ktedonobacterales bacterium
GTTTGACAAAGAGAGTCTAACGACACAGTGCTGACTGGCGAACGCAATAGCGTCGTCTGCACTCAGCAGAAGAAGGAGAAACAGATGAAAAAGCTCTTGTACACACTAAGTTCTGGATTGATGATCTTTTTCGTACTCGTCCTGGCTGCTTGTGGGAGCACGAGTACAGGTGGGAGCAGTGGTGGAAGCAGTGGAAGCGGCGGAAGTAGTGGTGGAAGCAGCCTGAACGTTGCGTTCCTCCCCAAAGCGATCAACAATCCGTATTTTGACTCGGCTGCTACAGGCGGGAAAAGTGCTGCCGGCGAGTTGAAGGGCACGTTCAAACAGGTAGGACCATCCTCGGCAAGTGCCTCTGAGCAGGTGACCTGGATTAACAACCTGACAGAGCAGCATGTGAATGCGATAGTCGTCTCCGCAAATGACCCGAATGCTTTAGCTCCTTCACTCAAACAAGCCATGTCGCAAGGCATTAAAGTCGTCAGCTACGACTCCGATGTTGCTCCTGATGCACGTCAGGTGTTCGTGAGTCAGGCAAGTCCAGAGGGCATCGGACGCAGTGAAGTACAGATTCTTGGCAAAGAGCTCAATTATAGTGGTCAGATCGCTATTCTTTCCGCCGCAAGCACTGCCACGAACCAAAATGCGTGGATAGGTTTTATGAAGGACGAGCTCTCTTTGCCTGCGTATAAAGGCATGAGTCTGGTCAAAGTTGTCTATGGCAACGATGACGATCAGACGAGCTTCAATGACACGCTGAACCTTCTGCAAGCCTATCCCAATTTGAAAGGGATCATCTCTCCGACCACAGTGGGTATTGCCGCAGCCGCACGTGCCATTGAGTCAGTGAACAAAGGCGGCAAGGTTGCGCTCACCGGTCTTGGTACACCGAATCAGATGCGTAAGTATGTCAAAGATGGAACCGTGCCACAATTCGCTCTTTGGGATCCAGGGAAACTCGGCTATCTTGCCTATTATGCAGCGGTAGCACTCATCCAGGGGAAGATCACGGGGAAGCAGGGTGATAGCTTTAGCGCAGGCACACTTGGAACGAAGACAATTGGTGCAGGCGGTGTCGTCCTTTTAGGATCGCCAACGGTCTTTACCAAAGATAACATTGATCAGTATAATTTCTAACCAGTCACCCTTGAGAGAAATGCGTGAGCGTTTCTCTCAAGGGGTACACGAGCAAGACACAGTGAAGGCAGGATACATGCAACGCATTGCATTCACCATGCGCATCAAACCAGGGAGCGAGGAAGAATACCGCAGACGCCACCAGCAGGTGTGGCCCGAGTTGCTGGCTGATTTGAAACAGGCAGGATGCTCGCGCTACTCAATCTTTCTTCGTGAGTTAGACCTCTTTGCCTATATGGAAGTAGAAGATTTTCAGCAGTTTCTTCGTGCTATGGCTGCTAGCCGTGTGAGCGAACGCTGGGAGGAATATATGAGCGATATCTTGCTACGGGAAGTCGACCCTGAGACAGGATTTCCCCCTGTCCTTTCTGAAGCGTTTCACCTGGAGTGAAGAATGGAGCTTTCTCGTAGTAAAATATAACATCCCGCACTGTATTGAGGAAAGAAGGTGAAACGCGTATGGACACGAAGAGAGACAAGCAAAACACACCTATTGATGAAGTGATGGCACAGATCGAACAGTTCACCATAGAGACGCCCTCGTGGGGCTATGGCAATTCGGGAACGCGTTTCAAGGTGTTTCCCTGGCAAGGAGCCGCCCGCACTCTGCGTGAGAAGCTGGCTGATGCCGCTGAGGTGCAGAGAGTCACGGGTATATGCCCAACGGTCGCTATCCATATTCCCTGGGACTGGGAAGACGATTGGCACACGCTGAACTCCTATGCTGCTGGCCTTGGCCTGCGTATCGGTGCTGTCAACCCAAATCTCTTTCAGGAGGATGTCTATCGCTTCGGGAGTCTCTGTCACTTCGATCCAAAGGTGAGGGAGCAGGCGATTGCACATGTGGTGGAATGTATCTCGATTGCGCAAGCTGTTGGCTCAGACGTACTGAGTCTCTGGCTCGCTGATGGCACGAACTATCCAGGACAAGATGACCTGCGTCGTCGCCGTCACCGCTTGCTCGCCTCGCTGCAAGCAATCTATGCCGCCCTCCCTGCTGGCATGCGTCTCTTGATCGAGTACAAGTTTTTCGAGCCGAGTTTCTACTCGACTGATCTCCCTGATTGGGGAACCTCGCTCTTGATGGCGCAGAAACTCGGTCCACAGGCGGATGTGCTGGTGGATACGGGGCATCATCCGCAAGGGACCAACATTGCGCAGATTGTGGCGCAACTGCTCGATGAGGGGAGACTTGGCGGCTTCCATTTCAACGACCGCAAGTACGCCGATGACGATCTGATCGTCGGCTCACTCAATCCATTTGAACTCTTTTGCATTTTCAATGAAATTGTCGGTGCGAATGCAGAAGGCAATGTTAATGCCAGTCGTATTGCCTATATGATTGACCAGTCACACAACATCGAACCCAAGATTGAGGCCATGATTCAAAGTGTCCTCAATATCCAAATCGCGTATGCGAAATCGTTGCTCGTGGACCGTGTTACGCTGCAGGAAGCGCAAGAGGCTGGCGATGTGCTTGGAGCGTATCGGGTGTTGCAAACGGCCTATGAGACGGACGTGCGCCCACTGCTCGCTGATGTGCGTGTGCGCCAGGGACGGAATCCTGATCCGATAGACGCATTTCGTACCAGTGGCTATGCCGAACGGATCGCACGCGAGCGGACAACGAGGAGCACAAGTAGCGGCTATCCTGGCGCGTAAGATTCCTGTGTGCGCTGTTTCAGCGAAAGAAGGTTTCTCTTGACGAAAGAAGGATGTGAGACGATGTCGCATGACACACTCCCAACACCACTGGGGCAACTGGTTGCCCGCTCACGCAAGTTAGGAGCAGATCGCACGATCTGCAATTGGGGAGGTGGCAACACCTCGGTCAAGTCCGATGAGGTCGATTTTCGCGGTCGTCGGGTGCGTCTCTTGTGGGTCAAAGGTTCCGGTTCGGACCTGGCGACGGTGACGGAAGCCTCGTTTACCGGACTGTATTTGGACGATGTGCAGCCTCTGCTTGAACGTGATCGGATGAGCGATAGTGACATGGTCACCTACCTCTCGCACTGCTTTTATGAGCCGAGCCGCCCACGTCCCTCCATCGAAACGCTCTTACATGCGTTTTTGCCATTTCCTCATATCGATCATACTCATGCAGATGCCACCAACTATTTCGCCTGTGCTCAGGATGGCGAGCAATTGGCACATGACTGCTTCGGTGACGATCTAGTCTGGATTCCCTACCGCCGTCCTGGTTTTGGTCTGGCACGAGAGGTCGCTCTGGCGTTGCGTGCGAAACCACATGCCAGACTCGTGATCCTCGCGAAACATGGTTTAATTACGTGGGGCGAAACCGACGAGTCCTGTTACTCCTCCACTCTGTCCACTATTGCCCAGGCGCGTGCATTCGTCGAAGCACGTACTGCGAGGGTGCCTCGCCACCTTTTTGGCGGCCCGCGCGTGCCTCTCCTCGCCTCCGAGCAGCGCCGCGCCGTCGCTGCACAGATAGCTCCTGTCGTGCGTGGGCTGGTTTCAGCGGAGAAGCATCAGATTCTGCGCTTTGAAGACAGCGCAGATGTGCTGACCTATGTGAGTAGCCAGGATACACCACGTCTGACACAGATTGGAGCCGCCTG
>JBBQXY010000284.1:0-3686 GCA_038209195.1 Ktedonobacterales bacterium
AGATTTATCGCGTCCGAGGGCAATTCATTGCCTATGTGTGTCACGAATTGAGAAGGTGCAGAGCAGTCTCGCGCAATGAATTGCGCGGAGGACGCGATAAATCTAGTCCCTACGACACCCATCACATGACGATGGATGGACTACTACGTTGTGGGTGAAATGGAATATGGCGAAACGGGCGCGATAAATCGTGCCCCTACGACCGACGTATTCTTATTATTTCGTCAATTTGCATTATCAAATCATTACAAAAGAGGATGCATACAGTGAAACGCATAGCAGTGCTCAACGAGAACGCAAGCACGTACATAAAGAATAGCAATGTGCATAGTGTGCCCATGACAAACATTGAGCTTGACGTAGATGCATTGGAGCAGGAGCTACGTACACAGGTGCGTGGCGAGGTCCGTTTTGATGAAGGCAGCAGAGCACTTTATACAACGGATGCCTCCAATTATCGCCAGGTGCCAATAGGCGTCGTCATTCCTAAAGATGTGGATGATGTTGTTGCGACGGTCGCGCTCTGCCGCGAGTACAATGTCCCAATTCTCGCACGCGGTGGTGGCACGAGCCTTGCAGGGCAAACGTGTAACGTAGCGGTTGTGATAGACATGTCTAAGTATATGAACACCATTCTCGAAATGAATCCTGATAAACGGCAAGCACGTGTACAGCCCGGCATTATTCTCGATCATTTACGCGATGCCGCAGAAAAGTATCAACTCACATTTGGCCCTGACCCGGCCACGCACAATCATTGCACGCTTGGTGGGATGATTGGCAACAATTCGTGTGGGACACATGCGTTAATGGCGGGCAAGACCTCCGATAACATTGATGAGCTAGATATCCTGATGTATGACGGTACACGGATGCGCGTCGGCAAGACCAGTGACGAAGAACTTGAGCGTATTATTCAAGAGGGTGGGCGGCGTGGTGACATCTATGCAAGGCTTAAAGCGTTGCGTGATAAGTATGCCGAGCTTATTCGGAAGCGGTATCCAAAAATTCCGCGTCGTGTCTCTGGCTTCAACCTCGACGAACTCCTTCCTGAAAACGGCTTCAATGTAGCTGGCGCACTGGTTGGAAGTGAATCCACCTGTGCGCTGGTCCTTGAGGCAACAACGCGTCTTGTCGAGAGTCCACCAGTACGCACGCTTGTCGTGCTTGGCTATCCAGACATCTATAGCGGATGTGACCAGATTCCAGAGCTTCTCAAACACAAACCGATAGGGTTAGAAGGCTTCGACGACGGTCTTATCAATGACATGCGAAGGAAGGGTATGCATCCTAACGAGGTTGCATTGTTTCCAGAAGGAAGAGGCTGGCTCATCGTTGAGTTTGGAGGAAAGAACAAAGAAGAGGCGAACAAGCAAGCACAAGGACTGGTGGATGCATTACGGAGCAAAGAGCACGCACCAGGCATAAAACGTTATGATGATCCTGCCCAACAGCATTCGGTTTGGGCAGTTCGTGAGGCTGCTCTTGGCGTAACTGCTCTGGTGCCGGGCGAAAAAGCTCGCTGGGCGGGTTGGGAAGATTCGGCGGTGCCGCCAGACAAACTGGGGAATTACCTGCGGGACTTACGAAAACTGCTGGACAAATATCTCTATGGTGCCAGCTTCTATGGTCAATTTGGGCAAGGTTGCCTACATACGCGTATTGATTTCGAGCTTGACACGAACGAAGGCATCGAAAAGTTCCGCTCCTTCATCAACGAGGCAGCAGACCTCGTGGTTCATTATGGTGGCTCGCTTTCAGGGGAGCACGGTGATGGACAAGCACGCGCCGAATTTACCACAACGATGTTCGGCAACGAACTTATTGAAGCATTCCGTGAATTTAAGTCCATCTGGGATCCCGATTGGAAGATGAACCCCGGCAAGATGGTGAATGCATATCGGGTCGATGAAAATCTGCGCCAAGGCACAAACTACAATCCGCTGCCAGTTAAAACGCATTTCCAGTTTCCTGATGATGAAGGCAGTTTTGCCAGTGCCACCTTGCGCTGTGTTGGTGTCGGCAAGTGCCGTCGTACAGAGGGCGGCACCATGTGTCCGAGCTTTATGGTGACACGCGAAGAAAAAGATACCACACGCGGACGCGCACGCTTGCTCTTTGAAATGCTGCAAGGCGACCCTGTGACAAAAAAATGGCAGAGCGAGCAGGTGAAGGAAGCACTCGACCTCTGTCTGGCATGCAAAGGCTGCAAAGGTGATTGTCCTGTCAACGTCGATATGGCAACCTACAAAGCCGAGTTTCTTTCGCATTACTATGAAGGGAAACTACGGCCCACGACAGGGTACTCCATTGGCCTGATCTACTGGTGGGCACGGTTGGCATCGCGTATGCCAGGAGTCGTGAATTTCTTCACTCATACACCTGCATTGAGTAGCGTGTTTAAGATGGCAGGAGGCATTGCACCAGAGCGACAAATCCCTACCTTTGCCGCTCAGACATTCAAGCAGTGGTTTCAGCAGCGAGGAACGAAAAACGATGGCATGCCACAGGTGATGTTATGGCCCGATACCTTTAATAACTACCTCAAGCCAGAGACTGCCATAGCCGCCACAGAAGTGCTTGAAGCGGCTGGCTATCAGGTCATCGTGCCACAACAATCGCTCTGCTGTGGGCGACCGCTCTACGACTACGGCTTCCTAGATCAAGCTGAACATCTGTTACGGCAAGTGCTTGACACGCTTGCACCACAGATTGAAGCAGGCGTCCCAATCGTCGGACTAGAGCCAAGCTGTGCGGCGGTCTTCCGCGACGAGTTGAAGAATCTCTTTCCGCACAATGAGAATGCGAAGCGTCTCAGCCAACAAACGTTTCTGTTGAGCGAATTTCTTGAGCAGAAGGTAAAGGATTACCAGCCGCCGAAATTGCAAGGCAAAGCCATCGTACATGGACACTGTCATCATAAAGCCATTATGAAGATGCATGATGAGGAAGCGGTACTCTCCAAACTCGGCCTGGACTTTCATGTGCCCGACTCAGGTTGCTGTGGCATGGCAGGAGCTTTTGGCTTTGAGAAAGAGCATTATGATATCTCTATCAAAGTTGGTGAACGCGTCTTGCTCCCTGCTGTACGCAAGGCCAACCAGGAGACGATGATTATTGCTGATGGTTTCAGTTGCCGTGAGCAGATCGAGCAGACAACGCAGCGTAAAGCATTGCACCTTGCCCAGGTTTTACAGATGTCGCTTCACCAGGAGCAGATGAGTACGAGTAATGAGCGGCCAGAGGTGCGATACGAACAGATAGCGCAAAAATATGAGGAGCAACCGTCGCCAGTGCAACAGGGAGTTGTTCTTCTAGGTGCCGTAGGAATAGTGGGTGCAATCGGAGTTATTGTATGGCGATTACTCGACCATCGTAGCAAAGAATCAAAGAAGAGGTAAGCAATGAATATTACAATAAAACTCTACAATATTAGTTAGAATGGAGAAAATAAACGTATGGCTCGAACAAAATCTACTACTACTATCAGGGATGTGATTGAGAAATCCTCGCTACCCCTGCCTAACGGGAAACCTCATCGCTCTGGGCTTCTAAACTTGTTGCCACGTAAGCTTACGCATGAAGGAATCGTGCTCGATCAGTATATCCGTGAAGGACGTTTCCAGCGCAGTCTTTCGCTGATCGCAGCTGCCTCTAGCTTGCTGGCTGGCCTGGAGGTGACGTAT
>JBBQXY010000285.1:0-3684 GCA_038209195.1 Ktedonobacterales bacterium
CCTATCATCTCTACTGCTCCGTCCACCAAGGCATGAACCTTACGGTAATTGTTCAGTAGGGCACAAAATAAACACTACCCAGCTTCATCAAGCGGATACAACCCCGGCAGGCTCACAGGCAACCGCCCATGTGAGCCACTATCGCCAAAAAGCACATGCACCGCCGCAGCAAGGGCAGGTTCCGTGAATTCGTAGGTGACAAGGTAGGTGGGAAGCTCTGGGAAGGACAACAAATCGTAGGGATTGTAGACTGCGATCCCAACCATCGCGCGGTTGATTTGTAGCAATCTGTGCAGCAAATCAACCTGCTGCCTATCCAGATATGCGTTCACTGTAACCACGAAAATGACCGCCGATGAACGAGCCGCTTGCAAGAGTTCCTCGTAGTCATCCTCTGTTGATGCAGGAGTAATTGACCGTGAGGTGGTACGCGCATGGCGATGGCTGATACTCTCGACAAAAAATTCGAGTGGATAGCGTCGGTCCTCCACCTGTGTCCAGTTCTCTCTTTGCGGATAAACGATCAATAATTGTTCGTCTTGCGCTAGTTTGAGCGGCAACAGACCCACATCATCGCGCACCAGCGTGGTCGAGAGAGCGTAGGCCGTGTCGCGTAACTGCTGATGTTCAGGACTACTTACTACAAGAGGGACAGAGGCGTTGGGGAGGTCTTCCCAGGAAAGCCTCCGTTCTTTGAGCCTCAACACGCGCTCCACGGCCTGCTTAACCACATCTTGCGCAAGCACACCCGTATGTATCGCTGTCAGGATTGCGGCAATGCCAGCGCGTTGTCGAGTATACTGGTGGGAGATGAGTACCAGATCATTACCAGCCAGTAAAGCCATTACAGTTCCTGGCCCAACCCCCACAGTTTTTGCTAACGCGTTCATCTCCAGGCAATCGGAGATAATTACACCCGCGAAAGCTAGCTTTTCGCGCAACAGTCCCCGCACAATTGTAGGAGAGAGCGTGGCAGGAAGTGTCGCCTCGCCTGTGAGTGCTGGAAAGGCAATATGCGCGATCATCACACTATCCGCGCTTGCTGCGATGCCAGCGCGAAATGGCACCAGTTCTAGGGCTTCCAATCGCTCCAAACTGAATGGCAACGTGGGCAATGTCAGATGCGAATCTACAGAGGTATCGCCGTGACCAGGGAAATGTTTGAGACAAGAAATAACACCTGACTTACGATATCCCTTGACCGCCGCTGGAGCTAAACGAGCTACTTGTCGTGGGTCTTCCCCAAACGAGCGCACACCAATGACGGGATTGGCAGGATTGTTGTTGACATCAACGACTGGGGCCAGGTTAAAGTTGATGCCCAGAGCCGTGAGTTCGCGTCCGGTGGCCTCGGCAATATCATAGGCGATCTGTTCTGAGCCGATAGCTCCCAGGGCCATATTGCCAGGAAACTGCGTGGCACTGCTGCCAAGACGTTGCACCATGCCGTTTTCCTGATCAATAGCGATAAATAATGGGTAGCGGTGTCCAGCTTTTTTCGCACTCATCTGTAGGCTATGCGTCAGTGCAAGGACTTGTTCGGCGTCTTGAATGTTGCGCGAAAAGAGGACGATGCCGCCAATATGCTGGTTTTGGATGAGGTCAATGATTTCTGGTGAGGGAGTTGTTCCTGGGAAACCAGCCACTAGTAGTTGCCCGACCTGCTCTTCCAGCGTCATGTCCGCAGTGTAGTCTGGCATAGCTTTCGTTCCTTTCTTCTTTACTATATTTATAGTACACTACCAATAAGCCACAGATTAGGACAGAGAAGGAGAAACCCCAAGCAATGGTTGCCCAACCCAACCGATTGAAAATGAGCGTTGAAAGCTATGTAACACTTGATCAGAACAGCACCGATGTACGCTATGAGTTCATCGACGGCTACGCCTATATGATGGCGGGTGGCACAGCGAACGATAGCACTATCAGTATTACTATAACAAGCTTGCTCAGCAATCTGCTTGGTAATGGCCCATGCCGTATCTACAACTCGGATATGAAGGTTCGCCTATCCGAGATGCGCTACGTGTACCCGGATGCAACGGTAAGTTGCAATGAGTACGACCAGGGAAACATTGAAACAATCCAATCGCCACTGCTCGTTATTGAAGTCCTTTCACCAGGCACCGAAGCGTATGATCGAGGCAGTAAATTCGGCTATTACCGTGCTTGCCCAACTATCGAAGAATATGTCCTCGTCAATACCCAACGTGAGGTAATTGAGGTCTATCGACGGGCCAGACCCAACCTATGGACGCTCCACCTTTTTGAGGTAGGCACTCAGGTTGAATTTGCCAGTATCAACGCCAGCTTCCCGATTACTGCCATCTATCGCAACGTGATTTTACCCAACGAAGACCTGGACTAGCTCCTCCTCCTACCCAATACATATTACTTAAGGAGCAATGACGGATGCCGTTTACGTTACGCGGTACACGTTTAGTGGATGCCACGACTGACATACCAGAGGGTGACATCACTATCGATGGAACCTATATCAGGGCCGTAGGGGCGCAATTCAATGCCCCTGTCGGGGACAGTCGTGTCATCGATGCAGCGAACACCATCATTATGCCAGGATTCATCGATGTGCATACCCATGGTGGTGGCGGATTCAACCTGCACACCACCAATGCACAAGAGATTTGCTCTTACTCGCTTTGGACTACTGCCACTGGCGTAACCTCTTACCTGATTGGAGTGGTCGGTACACCAGGCGCATTACCGGAAGCGCAACTGTGCGCAGCAGTTGAGGCCATTGAGAAGTTTGGTCAGTTGCGGCATTTAGGGCATTTAGAGCCAGGCATGGGGGCTGAGCCAATCGGCATTCATCTGGAAGGGCCCTATATCAATATCCAACGGCGTGGCGCACATGTTCCTGCGTGGCTCCGTATGCCCGCTGCCGCCGAGACAGAACGCGTCCTCGCCTTGACCCAGGGCTACCTGTGTTTAATCACACTCGCGCCTGAATTGCCAGGAGCGGCGGCAATGATTCGCCGGCTGGTCGAGGCTGGAGTAACCGTCAGTATGGGACACACCGATGCAACCTACGAGCAGGCCCAGGAAGCTATTGCGCTCGGTGTGACGCACATGACGCACTGCTTCAATGCCATGCGACCCATTCACCATCGTGCGCCAGGCCCATTGGCGGCGGTCGCGCAAGCTCCCCAAGTGCACGGTGAACTGATTGCCGACGGCGTCCATGTCCACCCGTCAGTAATGAAGATACTGGTGGATATACTGGGACCTGAACGTACGATTGTCATTACCGATGCCCTGGCTGGGGCTGGTCTGAGCGATACTACTTTTGAGTTCGCCGGTCAACCAGCGCAGGTCATCTGTGGCGCGGCACGTCTGGCCGATGGCACATTGACGGGCAGCGTCTTGACCATGAAGCAAGGCTTGCTCAATATGCTCGCCATGACCAACGTCTCACTGCCAGAGGCCGTGGGAATGCTCACACTCAACCCCGCCCGCGCCGCGCAGATTGCCGACCGCAAGGGACGCTTGCACTCTGGCTTTGATGCCGATGTGCTCATCTTTGATCAAGAGCTTTCGCTGCAAGCAACCCTCTGTCGAGGAAAGTTGGCATTCGCAACAGAGGAGTGGCGCGAACGCTTGAAGGGAGTGTAAGCAACTGACAATCGAGTGGGCAGTAGTGGTGCAAATCCGACACGGATTTGC
>JBBQXY010000286.1:0-3622 GCA_038209195.1 Ktedonobacterales bacterium
CATTCACCCTCGTGGTGAGCATAAGTGTCTGGGGATCGGGAATATCAGATGTAAGCACAATCCCTGGTCCCATCGGCGCGAAGGTATCCAGTGCTTTGCCAGCCATGAACTGGCTTGTCTGTATTTGCAGGTCGCGTGCGCTGACATCATTGAAGACACTATAGCCTGCCACATACTCCAGCGCGACGGAGACTGAGACATCTTTGCACTGCTTTCCAATCACGACCGCCAGTTCGCCCTCGTAGTCAATCTCGCGGCTCACGCGAGGAAGCAATATTGGGCTGGAAGGACCAACGAGCGCGTTGCGGAACTTGGCGAAGAAGAGGGGTACCTCTGTTTGTGCTAGCCCAGCCTCGTTAGCATGATCGGCATAATTGAGGCCGATACAGATGATTTTGTCGGGATCAGGTACAGGCGGCCCAAGTTCAACGGATGCAGACTGCAACACTCCTGATGCACCGGAACCAGCATTAAGTACTTCGCGAGCCTGCCTGAAGACCTTGTGCATAATTTCAGGTCCGGCTGCGAGTAGATGTTTTGTCGTTGTCTCGTGGATACCATCGTGCCAGAAGGTCGCAGCATCCACCACGCGGCCCTCATGTTCCACACCTGCACGCCACCTTCCATCCGTGGAATCATGTATTCGGTAACTGACGAGTTGCATAACTATGTTCCTCTTTCCACACCGAGATGCTGTCTCGATCAATAATAGTCTTCCCATTGCAGCACATCGCGCCAGAGCGGTGCTTTGCCTTCATTGGATGGAAAGACAAACTTGCCCATGCGTCCACGATAGTATGCCATTGGCATCCCTTCTTCAGCACAGGCTGCTTGCACTTCGGCAAGAAAGACCGCATGAGTCCCACCCGTAACCTCGCCTACAACGCGACACTCAATCGTGGCGAGCATATTAGATAGGAGGGGAACTCCAAGTTCCCCGAATACGATGGGGATTTCCCTGAATTTGTCGGGGTGAGGGGTCGCAAATTGCCGTGCAATTGCCTGTTGGTCTTCCCGCAAGATATTCACGGCGAAAATCTTTGCCTTTGAAATGACCGACGGGGTGCCGGACTTCTTATTGATACACACTAACACCATCGGTGGGTCGAGGGAGAGTGAAGAGACAGCACTTGCCGTCAGACCATAGTTGACTCCCTCATAGCTTGTCGTAATGACGGTCACTCCGGTCGCGAAGTGACCGATCACATCCCGGAATACCTCTCGGTTAACCAGGCGGCTGTCCACCAGGATATCCACACGGTTCACCATTTCCATGTTTCACCTCGCAGATTGCTGCTGGCACTCACTCCGCCTGTAGAGGGAGAGCGGTGCCAGCCAGGTGCATTAGACTAATGGGGTCACAGTGTTTTCCACGCCTAACAGGGCTTTGCCGTAGACCTCGTCCGAGACAATGGGAAGAGTCACCGCGTGACGCGCCGCCGTATTTGAGTCCCGCCACATGCGTTGCAACGGACTAGACTGTGCAAAGCTCCCGGCTCCATGGGCAGAAAGCAAAATGTCGATGGCACCCGTGATGTGGCTTATGGCGGCACCACTGTAGGCTCGGATGCGGGCGCGTCTCGTAAAATCGGGATACACACCCTGCACTGCCGCCTCGTCAATATCGTCAGCCGCACGATAGGCGAGCAGATGCGCGGTGTCGATCTTGACAGCAGCCTCGGCAATCTGGAGTTGGAAGGCAACCGAGTCGGTTTGTTTCTGAAACGACGTATAGGCGATGGAACGCTGCGGGGCTTTCTCAATCACATACTGAAGGGCCGCGCGTCCCATACCCAACTGTGGACCAACAAGGACGAGAACAGCGACGGGCACAAAGGCGGCCCGATACACGGCCTCGTGTTTGAGTTCGGTCGCATAATCCCCCTCAATGGCGCGGGGAAGAGACAGGATGCGATGATCGGGGACAAATACCTCATTGGCGACGAAGGCATTACTGCCGGTCCCCTTCATGCCAGCGACATACCAGGTATCTTCAATAGAAAGTTGCTCCCTCGGAATGAGTGCTGTTCCCTGGTCCACCTGTACTCCTGCCTCGTTGACAACGGGTATGCCCAGGAGTCCCCAGTCGGCGTGTAGCGAACCCGAAGAATAGTACCATTTCCCCGTCACGATCAGACCGCCATCCACTCTTCGCGTCTTCGCAGTAGGAGCGAGGACGCCAGCTACTCGCGCGTTGGGATTCGCCCCAAATACGTCGTCTTGCGCCTGCTGAGAATAGAGCGACGTGAACCAGTTACACACATTGATCAGTGTCACCGCCCATGCTGTGGACCCACATCCCTCAGCGACCGCAGCCGACACATCAAGCATTGACCGCATATTCACTTCGTAGCCACCATAGCGCCGGGGCACGGTGATCCGAAAGACGCCAGCATCAGCAAGGGCCTGGATATTCTCCTCTGCGACCCGGCGGTCGTCCTCCGTCTTGGCCGCGTTCTTCTGCAAAAGCGGACGCAGTGCTTTGATACGCTCGACGAGTTCTTGCGTGTCGTTAGAGGTCGCTGCCGTCGTAATCTGCTGCTCGATCATGATAAATTCCCCTTCCGTGGTACTGTTCGGTCAGTAAACAGCAGGCATCTTCGTCCTGCTCTCCTGAGTAGTCTACTACGTAACAACGTTTCAGATGAAATGATTTACAGACTTGATCGATTGGCACGATAGAGGATGCATTCCTCGACAAAAGCAAGTATCTTCATATAGAACGCACGAGCAAGCGTATGTAACTCTATCGAATGACCAGCCAGGCGTTGTATGCCTATATCGACAAATGGAGCGGCAGTGAATATTCCGGCAACATGACTGAGCGCCTCTGAATCACCACGCCAGATGTGATCGTATTCGGGCACGATGAACTGGACAGGAACCCGCACTTTAGCAGCGACCTGCGGCAAGCGTGCGCCCCATGTCTGTGCCTCCGCGAGTTCTATCACGGCAGTGGGAACGTCGCGTTCTGGATCATAGTGCGCCTGTTCCTCCGGATACGACCATGCCGGCCCGTACATGGCCATGACTTTAATCGCGCTATCCATCATCACTGTCGGTGCATCACTGACTAAAGACGCAAACGCTGCCTTTGTCTGCTCATTGTAGAGGCCGCCCGCACCGGTCATATTCATACCGAGCAGACGCTCGTGTGGGTTTTCTGCTGCCAGCAGCAAGGAGATCATCCCCCCAATCGAATGACCAATCACAAACATCCCTGCGGATTGCTGGCCATAGTCATGCCAAATCACTTCAAGCGCCCGCCGTAGGACGAGAACCTGGTCATCGAATGAGAGTTGATCAACGGGTACGGAAACAGCTGCCCCATATCCAGGGCGGTCGAGAGCGAGGATCGAATGACCTAAAGAAGCACAAAAATCGAGGAGCGATGATGAAGGGGTATCGAAATATTTACTGGTGTACGTTCCACCATGAATTGCAACGAGCAATGCTCTTGGGTCTCCATTCGTTGCTGGAAGAAAGCGTCCTGAAAGTTTCATGGTACCAGCATCGATGCTGACAGAGTGACTTGTCATGGATTTTCCTTTCTTAACATTTTGCTCAACAATTGTTCGGCCTCAGAAAGGACTCTGAGTCAACCGAACTGATGGAGCAAAAC
>JBBQXY010000287.1:0-3604 GCA_038209195.1 Ktedonobacterales bacterium
ACACTGATTATATAGCGGCGTTGCATGGGCAACAGATATTTAGAACGTATCAAGAAAGCGGTGGTCGTCGGGCACGCCTGCTTACGTTACCGTTGCGGGATGCACATCAACATATTGTTCTTATCGCTCAAGTGAGCTTACCACAGGGGACAGTAGATCAAGTTGGAAACTTGCTTGCTTTGATCCTCTCTGTCGGAAGCGCAGTTGCCGTCCTCATTGCCTATGTAGTGGATTATCTGCTGGTCGTCCGTGAACTGCGTCCTCTACGCACACTTAGTACCACCATGCGTAGCTTGAGTAGTGGAGATCTTGGTCGACGTATCCCTCAGCAATCAGCAGTCCTCGAGGTACGACTCCTAACAGATGCCTTCAACCAGATGTCGGAGCGATTAGAGGCAAGTTTCGCGCTGCAGCACGACTTCGTAGCCAACGTTTCACACGACTTGAAAACACCACTAACATCGCTGCGTGGGCAGGCTGATGTCCTGTTGCTTAATCCAGACCTCGATGAAGACATGCGCAATGATATAGAACAACTTCGTACCGAATTAGCGCGTCTTACACGCATGGTTAATAACTTGCTAACCAATGCACGAGCCGAAGTCGGCACACCACCTCATATAGATGAAGGACACACACAGCTTGTTGAACTCGATTCCCTTGTGCTAGAAGTTGCACGCCAGGCTCGCTTTCTCAACCGAAAGGTTACGCTCGAACTAGGGCAATTTCAGCAAGCGAGTGTCTACGGTGATGCTGATCTCCTCAAGCAACTTCTCTTCAATATTGTGGATAATGCACTTACCTACACAAGACCAGGAGATTTTGTGTATCTGGACCTGATCTGTACTCATGATGTCCCTGATGCGGTGAAAGAAAAGGAACCTGATAGACAAGATGAATGGGCCATGATGTGCGTCCGTGATACTGGACCGGGTATTGATGAGGATGACCTTCCCCACATTTTCGAGAGGTACTATCGTGCTCATCACACTGATACACATACCCCTCTCGACTCAGGATTAGGGTTGAGCATTGCCTCCCTTATTGTCGAAGCTCATGGCGGTGTTCTTACAGTGGAAAGCAAACTGGGCGTGGGCACCTCGTTCTGCATCTGGTTGCCGACGTGTAAAGAACTTTGACGGGTCTCCCCTACATGATGGGCAACGTGAAAATGTAGAGGGTAGGCAACGTGAACATATAGGGGAGACCCTCACGGTCTCCTGCTTTCTTTCTTGTATGAAATTTTTACCAAATTGTAACTAAAGCCTTCTACACTAAAGACATCACGCTTTGTGTTTAAGTGGACAGGGAGACCCTTGCGGTCTCCCCTACATATAAGGGTACCCAATATGTCAGGACTGCATTGTATCCTGGCAGCAAGGACAAAAGGATGAAGAGAAATGAGTGCTAAAGTAAGTGATTTTCTGTTAGAGCGCCTTTCACAATGGGGGGTAAAACGTATTTTTGGCTATCCTGGTGATGGCATCAATGGCATCCTGGGTGGCCTGGGGCGTCACCAGGACCTCTTTGAGTTTGTGCAAGTACGTCATGAAGAGATGGCAGCATTTATGGCGACGGCTCATGCCAAGTTTACGGACGAGGTCGGCGTCTGCCTTGCAACGTCGGGGCCTGGTGCTATTCACCTGCTTAACGGCCTGTACGATGCGAAAATGGATCATCGACCAGTCGTCGCGATTGTTGGACAAGCGGCTACAACAGCCATGGGTGGAAACTATCAACAGGAAGTTGATCTCATCTCACTATTCAAAGACGTGGCAGGTGAATACGTCTATATGGCTTCCAGTCCAGTCCAGATACGCCAACTTGTTGACCGTGCCATGCGTATTGCCACTACCGAACGTTCCGTAACCTGTATCATTATTCCAAAAGATGTGCAAGAGATGGATGCAGTTGAGACACCACCGCATACAGCAAACACGGTTCATACCGGGCTTGGCTACTCAACACCTCGTGTTATCCCAACTGAAGCTGATCTCAAGCGTGCCGCAGACATTCTCAATTCAGGCAAGAAGGTCGCTATGCTCGTTGGTATAGGGGCCAAACATGCTGCTGCTGAGGTTATTCAGGTGGCGGACTTGCTTGGCTGTGGTGTGGCAAAAGCGTTGCTTGGTAAACAAGTGCTCCCTGATGATCTCCCATTTGTGACGGGCTGTATTGGCTTGCTTGGCACAAAGCCGAGCTATGACATGATGATGGGGTGCGATACGCTCTTGATGATTGGCTCGACCTTCCCCTATGGACAATTCCTTCCTAAAGAGGGACAGGCACGCGGCGTCCAGATTGATATTGATGGACGTAACCTGAGTCTTCGGTATCCAATGGAACTGAACCTGATTGGTGATAGCACCGAGACGCTACGGGCACTCATTCCGTACCTCCAACGCAAGACAGACCGCTCATGGCGCGAAAAAATCGAAGCAGACTATCACGACTGGTGGAAGGTGGTCGAAGCTCGCTCGATGGAAAATGCCGACGACAACCAACTCAATCCACAGCGTGTCTTCTGGGAACTTTCTCAACGGCTTACTGAGAAAAACATTTTGAGTGGCGATGCGGGAACAGCAACCAACTGGTATGGAAATACCATCAAGATGCGTCGTGGCATGATGGGTTCTCTATCGGGTAGCCTTGCTACGATGGGACCAGCCGTTCCCTATGCTATCGCGGCGAAGTTCGCCTATCCCGACCGTGTGCCGATAGCCCTCACAGGCGATGGGGCGATGCAAATGAATGGCCTCGCTTCATTGATTACCGTCAAAAAATATTGGAAACAGTGGAGTGATCCTCGACTCATCTTCCTGGTCCTCAACAACCGCGACTTGAATCAAGTCTCGTGGGAAATGCGTATCGAAGCAGGCAATCCAAAGCTAGAAACGACGCAGGACCTGCCCGATTTCCCGTATGCGAGCTATGCCGATTCACTTGGGCTGAAAGGTATTCGTGTAAACAAGCCAGAGGATGTTGGAGCTGCGTGGGATGCCGCTCTTTCTGCTGATCGGCCTGTCGTTTTTGAGGCGTATGTCTCCCCCGATGTGACCACGATTCCACCTCACATCAGCTTTGAGGAGGCAAAAAACTACGCTTCCGCACTGTTGAAGGGTGATCCAAATGAAGGCGGCATCATCAAGGAATCGATTAAGAGCGTAATTGAAGGTATCATACCCCATAAAGGCTGAGCTATAAGGAAGTAGGTGTAGGTATGGCAGGCACGAGATTTGGCGACAACGGCGTCGCCATTGAACGGCTTGAAGTCTCAGCCTACACGGTACCGACGGACTCGCCAGAGTCCGACGGTACCTATGTCTGGGACAAAACAACTATCGTTATTGTTGAGGTGAGTGCTGGTGGAAAACGCGGCCTGGGCTATACATACGCGGATGTATCGACGGCAACATTGGTGAAGACGATGCTTGCGAATGTTGTGCAGGGCCATGATGCCATGAATGTTCCTGAATGCTGGCTGGCGATGGTCAAGTCTATTCGCAATCTGGGGCGACCCGGTATTGCGTCAATGGCGATTGCTGCTGTTGATGCCGCGTTATGGGATTTGAAGGCGCGCTTGCTTGATGTGCCATTAGTCACA
>JBBQXY010000288.1:0-3589 GCA_038209195.1 Ktedonobacterales bacterium
CTAGCAGAATTACCGGAAGCGTAGGTATATCGTTCCAGAAGATACTCACGAAATGCTTGTTCTATGTGCGTTCCTACCGCTTTGCCATCTGTAACACCATAAAGAGCTGGAATAGGTGCTGCAATAAGGTATTGAGTAAAATATCGCACCTCCGTTTTTAATTGGCCAAGAGTGAGCTCGCTCATCTGAAAGTCCTCTTTTATAATACAATGTTCGTTGTTGCCTTATGCCCCACTTCCCAACTCCTCCTTCAACCCCAAAACCACCTCCCCATCCTGCTCCTCTAGCACGGTGCGTGGATCGAGTAGCAGGGTATCGCGCAAAATGCGGGTGATGATCGGTATACGTCTGAGGCGGAGGCGTTTGGCGAGTTCGTCGAGGTGCATGGAAACGTGGGTGGCATCCAGGGCGAGCAGCATGGTGGGTAAGGTCTCACCAGGGAGTGAGCCACCACCAACTGTCGACTCGCCGCGTTGCACGCGAGTTGTGATACCAGCCGTGTTGAGTTGCGTGACCCATTGTGAAGCCCGGCGGGCAAGCGTGTCTGACCGTGCGGAAATCATGCGCCAGATTGGAATGTGGCTCTCAACCTCGTCGCGCTGGTAGTGGCGTAGGGTTGCTTCTAGGGCCGCCAATGTCATTTTGTCGATGCGCATGGCCCGCATCAATGGATGTTTGGCAATACGGGCAAGGATGTCGGCCTTGCCGACGAGAATACCAGCCTGCGGCCCACCCAGCAGCTTATCTCCGGAGAAACAGACGATATCCGCACCTGCTGCGATGCTCTCCTGCGGCATTGGCTCGTGTGCCATACCGTAACGCTCGCTATTGAGTAGGCAGCCACTACCGAGATCGTCCATCACGACAACCTTATGCTGGTGCGCCAGTTCGGCTAACGCGCTAATGGGGGTAGACTCGGTAAAGCCAGTAATCAAGAAATTGCTGGGGTGAACGCTGAGTAGCAACGCCGTGCGTTCGCTCAATGCTGCCTGGTAGTCGGCGATGCGTGTGCGATTCGTCGTGCCAACCTCAACCAGTTGGCAACCACTTTGTCGCATCACATCGGGTACACGGAATCCCCCCCCGATCTCGACTAGTTGCCCGCGCGAAATAATGACTTCTTGTCCCATTGCCACCGTACTCAAAGCGAGCAGAACCGCGGCGGCATTGTTGTTGGTGACAAGTGCGGCCTCGGCTCCCGTCAATGCTCGGAGCATTTCGGCGACATGCGTATAGCGCGAACCCCGTTCACCCTCCTCCAATGCATATTCCAAATTGGAGTAGCCGCTCGCGACCTGTTGCACTGCCTGCAAGGCCTCCGCGGAAAGTGGGGCGCGTCCGAGGTTCGTGTTGATAATGACGCCTGTGGCATTGATAACGGGACGTAAGTGCGGCAACTGTTCCTGCTGCAATGTCTTTTCAGCCCGCGCCAAAATGTCTGCGACGGATGGACAAGGCCCCCCCTGGCGAATATCCTTACGCGCCTGTGCGATGATGCCACGCAATGTGTGCAGTGTCATCGCACGAGAGTAGCACTCAATAAGCTGTTGACCAACGGTAGAAAGCAGTAGCTCATCAATGGAAGGTAGGAGGCGCAACTGATTTTGATCAATGCTCATAATCGTCCATCTTTCCTTGCTGCTTTAAGTTGACCACTCCTCATTGCCGCCAGTTCTCCGACACCCTACATTTGTCAAAGCAGGGATGCAAGGGGCTGCCGCCCCGTGACGGGGTTCTAGGGCTGTGCCCTAGTATTCTCCCCATCCTTGCCGCCGAAGGCGGCCCGACAAATGAAAGGTGTCGGACCACTAGAGGTGGCGAGAAGTCCTGAACAGGTATTCCTCAAGGATTAATGCAGCGCATAGTACATGGTAATCGCTAAACTATTGGCAACTTTACTCATGATGGCTCGTAGATCGGGATCGTTGAGTTTGCAGATGGCATATTGATCGGCCAGGAGTGAACGCAGGATGGGATACATCAACTCGGTTTTTACCAGGCTATCGGTATCCAGCAAAGGGTAATCGCGTTTTAAAAGGAGGTGGTGATATGGCCGGAGCTTACCACGGTATGAGGTCAGGGCAACCACATTAACCGCCCCGGCATGACGGCAAAAAGGGTCCCCTGACACAACAAGTGCAGGGTGCCAATCAAGGATGCGCTTCTCTTCTATTCCTGGCGGCAATGATGGATAACCGAAATTTACCCAATACACCATGCCGAATTGCACGGGCGTTTGGTACGTCAGCGCATCCGCTACAAGTTCTGGTGGATGAGGCATGGCTTAACTACATATCTACTACTACGGACGCGCAAAAGCTGCTACGGACGCATAAGAAGAAACTTCACTGGTCTCATGTTGCGTATGGAAACAGGCACTGGTGAGTGACCAGGAGCGTGATACAAGGCTCAATCGCTCTTCCCGTTCATCCTGACTCTCTTCCTGTAGGGCAACAGCGATGATTTCCATTTCGCGCTGGTACTGTTCCATTAGTAAAGAAGAGCGTCCAAAGTCACAATTTGTCACCATAAAGAATACCTCTTTAATTCCAATGTCCTAGTTATCGTACACCAATCGTGGAAAACTGCAAAACAAAAGGTACGGGGTAGTTTTTCTCCAACGTTGGAGATTATACCAGCAATTTGCGCAAGACGCAATGGTTTTTGGTATCAGTTTATAGCTGTGGTTATGCTTGCCCACTACTACCTTTTTCTTATTGTACTACCCTTATGCAAACGTAAAGAGGGAGGAGTGGGACTTATGAAGCACTGCCAGAAAATACTTGACATCGCACAAATGGTCGGCTATAATAGGCACGTCGATCACTCAGGAGCGATGCAATAGACTCCTTGTGACGAAAGTAGCAGGTTTTTGAGTCCTATCGTCGGTCATCTTCGTTGTACGCGATTGGCTGATTACAGGCAAGCGCGATGGACGGTTAGATATTCGGCGAGTGCTACTCATCTTGGGCAGTTACCAAAGTGGCCAACTGGGGCTGACTGTAAATCAGCTGTCTTCGACTTCGGGAGTTCGAATCTCTCACTGCCCACCCAAAGCCTGCCCGTGTGGCGCAGAGGTAGCGCACAGTCTTGGTAAGACTGGGGTCATGGGTTCAATTCCCATCACGGGCTCCCGTGGTTTCTAAATGATGTTTTGCCTCGTGGCAACGCGTCTTTATGAGATCCGCGCAGGAAGTACAAGAGCTTTCGCTGCCGTCTTCTGAAAAGATCGTCCCTTCCCAAAAATTGCACTCTTTCTAGTGGACTCTCCTTTACAAAGGAAAAAGTACTAGAGAGAAAGCGTAAGCTGGGAAGTTCTACTAAAATTGGCGATCATAGTTATCAGGGGACGGCTGCTGCATGTCTATACACATTGATTGCTATCTGATCGCAGAGAGCATTGCAGGAGGAGCCACAATAGGAAATGGCTAAGAAGAAGTTTGAGCGCACGAAACCGCATGTCAACGTCGGCACCATCGGACATATCGACCACGGCAAGACGACCTTGACGGCGGCGATCACCAAAGTGCTGGCCTCGGCCAAACTGGCCCATTATACGGCCTTTGACCAGATTGACAAAGCCCCCGAA
>JBBQXY010000289.1:0-3529 GCA_038209195.1 Ktedonobacterales bacterium
GACCCTGATTCTCTCTTACAGGTCAAACGAAAAGACCGTAGCAGGCCGAGAAAGAGCCTTTTACTGATGGTGAAAGGAGACGGGAATGTACGTCAGATATGTAGCAAAAAAGTCCCTCGTTGAATGAAACAATGTACAGTATACCACCTTGGGCACCAGCGAAGTGGTAGAGAGAGTAGACCGTATCTTGCTTTTGGTCCTACTCGTCCTCATCCTCTTGAGAACTCCCATATCCCATTTCCGCCCAAGTGTCGAGGAATGGCTCGTACTGCTATAACAATGTCTCAAAGAGTTCGCTAGTATTGACTTTCATCGCGTCAAGCGTTTTGATCGTGCGTACATCGAGGGAGAGCTGGCGCGGTTGTCGAACGGTCCCGCTTTTCGCTTTGCGTCCAGCATTGCTTTTCCGCTCTTTCTGTGTCCGCCCTTTGTAAATTTTGGAATTAGATGGCTCTCCCGCGAAGTTGATGAATAGTACTGATTGTTTGCTTGTCATAGGGTGCTTCTCCCGTTTACACTGGTCGTAGATGATGGATGGCACAAGACGATAAGGAGCGTTCAATGGCAAGCCAGGTTTCCTCTCTTCTTCCCGATCCGACTCGTTTGCATCTCAGCTCTATAGAAGCGTCCGGGAACGCCATCCTGATGGTGGTGAGAACTATTGCCGCCCAAGCGTGTTGCCCGATGTGCCAGACTCCAACCGCACATGTCCATTCTCACTACACCAGACAAGTGGCTGACTTGCCATGGATGGGCCGGGTGGTCAAACTGGAACTGCATACCCGCCGGTTTTTCTGCCTCAATCTCGGATGCTCGCGGCAGATCTTCACTGAGCGATTGCCCAGTGTGGTTGCCCCCTACGCCAGACGCACCAGCCGGCTTGCCGACGTCTTCACACTGATTGCTTTCGCGCTCGGTGGGGAAGCTGGCAAGCGTCTGGTAGCAGGGATGGGCCTTGAGGCCAGTCCGGATACCTTGCTTCGGCTCATCCAGGCCGCTCCTGAAAAAGAGCATCCAACGCCTCAGATTCTGGGCGTTGATGATTGGTCGTGGAAGCAAGGACATACGTATGGGACCATCCTCATCGAGCCTTGTGCGTCACCTGCCCATTGAGCTTTTGCCCAATCGGGAAGCCGAAACCCTGGCAGACTGGCTACGGAAACACCCTGGTGTGCTCATAGTGAGCCGAGATCGCGGTGGTACCTACGCGGAAGGAGTGCGTAAAGGGGCACCAGGAGCCATTCAGATCGCCGACCGTTTTCACCTGCTCAAAAATCTGGGTGATGCCGTTGCCGATCTGCTCACTCGCCATCTTCTTGCTGCTCGTAGGAAGCCTCCCACCAGCGTTTCACCAGAAGGAAATCAACAGAAGAAAGCAGGGCTGCCCGTCAAGCAGCCTCTCAAGGTCACTCCCGAATCACCGGCTGCGCAAGAGGCAAGGGAAGAGGAACGATTGGCGCGTTATGAACAGGTGATTGCCCTGCGAGATCAAAGTCTCTCTCATCAATCCATAGCCGATCACCTTGGCATCGGCCACGCGACAGTCCAGCGCTGGTTGGAAGAGGGCCACTTCCCTCAACGGAAAGCACGTGAGCAGTCCAGCCAACTCGATCCGTTTCTGCCTTACATTCAGCAGAGGCGTGCTCAAGGGTGCTACAACATGGTGCAACTGCATCGTGAACTGCAAGAAAGAGGCTATCAGGGCTCCTATGCTGGGATGAGGCATATCCTCTTACGTGTCTTTCCCAAAGAACAGAAATGGCAACGCACTCCTGCCAGCAAAGAAGAACACACAGGTCTTCCTCCCTCCACCCGCGAGGCGACCCGTCTGTTTCTTCGTCCGCCTGAACAACTCACTCAAAAGGAGCGAGGGCGCCTTGAGCAGGTCTGTCAGATCCATGAAGAAGTGGCTCTGGCCTATCAACTCGTCCAGCAATTTGCGCTCATGCTACGCACTCGCCAAGGAGGCCAGCTCGATGCCTGGTTGGAGAAGGTAGCTCAAAGTCCTCTTCAGGATCTTCATTCCATAGCCCGCGGCATCAAATCGGACAATTTCCGCTGTTACGTCAGCGTGTCCTGCACGCTTTGTAGTCTCCCTTGTTTAACAGGTACAAGAAGAGGTGCATTTCATCTTTTCAGAGAGACGTTTTTCGATGTCAGAACTTCACTTCGCACGCTCTCGACAAAAAACGGCACAAGAGATCTTGAGGATGGGGTTTTCTCGACAAGAAGATATCCTAGCTCTCCCTCCAGTACCAAATCTGGCTATGAGCCGAGATAATTGACCGTTAACAACGCGTAGTACTCAACGGGCAAGTTCTATCAATTCATCATTGAGCAAAGGGAGAAACACATGGAAGAACGAGACGCGCCAGAGGTCGGTGCATGTTCCTTTATCGGTAAGCAGGACGTGGGCGGGAAACCTGCACACACGGAATCGAAGGAGGGCAGGGGAACCGGGTCGGAATCGCCCCCACGCCTCCAACTCCCCATGCCAGACCTTCAGTTACTCCGCCTCGACCACGCACCAGCCCTGCTTGCGTTCGAGCGAGAGAATCGGGCCTACTTCGCGGCGTCGGTGCCGGATCGGGGGGACGAGTTCTTCGCCGAGTTCGATACGCGATATGCGCAACTGCTCGAGTGGCAGGCCGCCGGGACGGATTACTTCCACCTGCTGGTGGCTGAGCGCGGCGAGGTGGTGGGGCGGGTGAACCTGACCGAAGTGGCAGATGGGACGGCGGAGCTGGGATACCGGATCGCGCAGAAGGCCGCAGGGCAGGGACTGGCCACAGCGGCGGTGCGCAAGGTGCGTGAGCTCGCCGCCACAGAGTACGGACTCACCAGGCTGCGCGCGAGGGTCACGCTGAACAATCCGGCCTCGCGCAAGGTGCTTGAACACAACGGATTCGTCGCCGTCGGTGAGCGCACGCTCAACGGCAAGCCAGCCATGTCCTACATCTGCAAGCTCCGGTAACGCAACGCACTCGCCGCATGACCAACCTTCAGATCACGAACGAGAACTGGAGTACCTGGCCGCGGAAACCTTCTGATCCGTAGGTGTCCGGGGGGCGTTCCGGCCCGTTCAGATTGGTCCAGGTAAGTTCAAGCTGAGAGCAAGCGTCGTTTTTGACTTCGCTACCAGTGGAGGGAGAGCCAGGATCACAAGAAGTCTTGCAAGCTCATCCTTCACCAAAATTGTGTAAGATCGATTATACGAGAAAAAAATGGTTTGCCAACAATGTCACTTTGCGGAAAAGCCAGCATGATATGAGACACACTCCAGCATTCTCACCCACTATCGTAGGGCCACCATCAGGCTGGCGTCGCGGTAGCCCTACGAATAAGTTACCTATGGAGAGCGGGAGACACGCTTAGTCGGGCGCGGGCCCGACCTCGGCCTCGGAGACCGTAAAGGACTCAGTGTCCGAGATATCGGCCTTCGTCAATTCCTTCAGGCCCAACACCGACCCAAACGAAATTACGGCGAGCACGATCATGTAGACCGCTACCGCCTGCCAGGAACCTGCGC
>JBBQXY010000290.1:0-3459 GCA_038209195.1 Ktedonobacterales bacterium
TCCCGCGGTGATGCATGGGGCGGCGCCCTTTGTCTGCACCGTGTCCGGGGGAATGTTATTACTGGAAATGCTTGTTGCTCCCTTTTTCTAACCCTCTCGTCTGCCGCCGAAGGGGGCACGTCAATTGAAGTGAAACAAAGCAATCGCTTGCAGCGATTGAGCAATCTTTTTCACATGTCTTGCCGTTTCAATACCAAAAAGCTCGCTTTAGATTTGACACAACCGTTAAACACCGCTACAATCCTTGCATCAGGTATGAACCAGCACGACGAAGTGAGGTTCCTGCAACAAGATTGAGAGGTGAGGTATTTCATATGAAACATTTACACGCAGTTATTCTGGCAGGTGGCAGTGGTACAAGATTGTGGCCGCTCAGTACTCCCAACTTTCCGAAGCAATTTCTACCACTCCCTGATGGTAATAGTATGATACAAGCAACCCTGGCACGAGTTGAACCGTTTATAACACCCGAACGAGCCTGGGTCGTCACAGGTCGCTCCATGATTGAACTGGTTCATGAACATTTGCCCTCTGTTCCAACCAATCATTTGCTCGGTGAGCCGATGGGACGTAATACGGCACCAGCAATTGCCTGGGTAGCTGCTACTATTGCGCGGCAAGACCCGCAGGCCATTATGGCATCCTTCCATGCTGATGCCGTGATTTCCAATGTGGAGAATTTGCAACAATCGCTGCAACTTGGCTATCAATTAGCCGAACAAGGCTATCTGGTGACCTTAGGCATCAAACCCACCACTCCAGAGACGGGTTATGGCTACATTCGTTTCGCCAACCCCGTCAGCGAGGGGCATAATCACCAGGCTTATCGCGCTGAACGCTTCGTGGAAAAGCCCAATTTAACGACAGCACAGCACTATCTGCAAGATGGGCATTATGTGTGGAACAGTGGTATGTTTATCTGGAAAGTCGAGACAATTTTAGCTGAGATGCGCACTCATCTACCAGATATGGCGCGCAAAATTGATAAGATTGTCGATGCCATTGGTACCCCCCAGGAAAAACTAACCATCGATGAAATCTGGCCCACGATTACCCCTGCTTCCATTGATACCGGCATTTTAGAGAAGACAAAAAATCTGGTCGTCATCCCTGCTGATCTCGGCTGGAATGATGTCGGCAACTGGGAGCAGTATGGGGCTCTGTTCCCCAGCGACGAACATGGCGTTGGGGCCGTAGGTAGCCATACGAACCTTGGTAGCCACAATACCTTTGTCTATAATACGACGCCCAACCCTATCTATACGATTGGCTTGGAGGATATAGTGGTCGTGGTCATGGACGACAAGACGGTGATTTGTCACAAAGATTCCGTCCAACGCGTCAAGGAATTGGCAGAGCGAGAGCTGAAAAAAGCTTGATCTTTGCCGTATCAGAACATTTCATTGTGCTATAATAGAGGCAAATCTGATTGGTGCTGTGTTGTTGTAGGAAAAGAGGTCTCCGCTATGCTCTCCGAACAACCTGTGCTTGGCACTCGTGGTATGGTTGCTTGTGCTCACTACCTCGCCACTCAAGCTGGCCTTTCCATTCTCACTCAAGGTGGCAATGCGATTGATGCAGCTATTGCGGCAAATGCCGCTATGACTGTCGTCTATCCATCCACATGTTCTGCTGGTGGGGATATCTTTATGCTCGTTTGGGAGGCCAAAACACAGCGATTGCATGCTTTGAATGGGAGCGGACGTGCGCCTCGTGCGATGACGCCGCAATACTTTGCCTCGCGTAACATGAAGGAAATACCCTTACGCGGCCCGCTTTCGATCAATGTGCCAGGGGCGGTAGATGGCTGGTTTGAAGCATTACAGCGCTTTGGCACACTACCAGTGGCACAGATCTTTGCCCCCACTATTGGCTTAGCGGAAGACGGAATGCCTGTTAGCCCCAAACTTAGTGGTTGGTTGAAGCAGGCCGCGGAGCCACTACTCCGCCAATGGGAGAGTAGTGCAGGCATATTCGTGCCAGATGGCAAACCTCCCCGTACCGGCGATATTCTGCGCCAGCCACAGCTCGCGCGCACCTATCGCACGTTGGTGCAAGAAGGTCGCGATGCTTTTTATCGGGGTTCCCTGGCACGAACCATTACAGCGTATGTACAACAGTGCGGTGGTCTGCTCTCTCTAGAGGATATGCAGCAGCACCACTCGGATTGGGTTGAGCCGCTCTCGACTACCTATCGCGGCTACGAAGTCTATGAATTTCCCCCCAATTCGCAAGGGATCGCCGCCCTGGAAATGCTGAACATACTAGAAGGATTTGATCTTAAATCCCTTGGCTACCAGACGGCTGAGTACCTGCATCTGTTTCTGGAAGCCAAAAAACTGGCCTTTGCTGATCGTGATCGCTACATTTCTGACCCAGCCTTCATGAATATTCCAGTTGCGCATTTACTGAGTAAATCCTATGCTGAGCAGCAACGTGCGCGCATAAAATTGAGCAAAGCGACACCGCATTTTGCCGCGGGACCGGAAAAAGAGGGCGATACAATGTATCTCTGTGTCGCCGATAGAGAAGGCAATGTTGTCTCCTTGATCCAGAGCCTGTACAACGGCTTTGGCAGTGGCGTTGTTGGCGGTGAGACAGGGGTGTTATTACAAAATCGTGGTGCATACTTTTCGCTTGACCCGCGCCATGTCAATTACTTGCAGCCGGGGAAGCGCACTATGCACACACTGGCACCCGCTATGGTGATGAAAAACGGTAAACCCTACCTCGCATTAGGTTCTATGGGTGGCGATGCTCAACCACAGATTCATGTGCAATTGCTTTCAGCACTACTCGATTTTGATTTGAATGTGCAGCAGGCTGTGAATGCACCGCGCTGGCGCAGTGTACGGGTAAGAATGTCGTCACCGGGCAAAGGACAAGAAGTCAGCGGTCAACAGGGTGTTGATGAGGATGTCGCGCTAAGAATTGGCGAGGTTGTCAAGTTGGAACGACGCTTCATGAGCGGTGTTGCTCTGGAACTCGATCTCTTGGGCCATCAAACCGTCATTGAAGGGCAGTGGGAAGATGGGATGGGGCACGCGCAAGCCATTCGCATCAATCCTGATACCCATATTTTTGAGGGCGCTGCCGACCCGCGCTGTGATGGGCTCGCGCTAGGTTGGTAGCAAGTCATTTGTGGGCAAAAACAAATAGTAGTACGGAAGGATGGAGTAAATGACCACAAAGCCATTTCGCCATGCAATCCCCGCAGATATCCTTGCGCTCTCTCACGAGCGCGACATGTTACGTAGACGAGGTCAGTACGATCGCGCTGACGTTCTAAAACGCCAAATAGAGGAGGCTGGCTATGCCATTAAAGATAACCCCCATGGAGCGCATTTAATCATTCTTCCCAGTATCGAAGTGGATGGGCAGACGTATCGGACCGCGCGCCAGTTACCCTCGCTGCTGGATGAGCCTGATGGCTGCACCTTTTCTGTGAATATTCTGGCG
>JBBQXY010000291.1:0-3419 GCA_038209195.1 Ktedonobacterales bacterium
GTTCCGTCTCTTGCAGTAGGGCTATTTTCAGCTTTTCGTTCGTTTCCATTGGTAGGGATCCTCTCTGTTTTGGACTTTTTACTTACAGATGAGGATACCACCTTTTTGCTTGCTTGCCTACAACTTTTTCATACACCCATACAGCCAGGGCTATTTGACAAGCTAAAGACTCTGTGCTATCGTTTACGTGGTACAAAAGGGCATCGACCAGCAAAGCACGCACAAAAACGCAATGGCAATCGCACAAGACTAGCCCACAACAGGCTAGTCCTTTTTTCTATTCGACACGCAAGCAGAGAAGAGATACAGGAGCAGACAATGGCAAGAATAGTCGTCGCTATGAGCGGCGGCGTAGACAGTTCAGTAGCCGCCGCATTACTCAAAGAACAGGGACACGAAGTTATTGGTATTATGTTGCGCCTCTGGTCAGAACCAGGGGTCATCGAAGATGACGGCGTTGAACGTGTTGTCCAAAATAAATGTTGCTCCCTCGAATCGGTTGATGACGCACGACGCGTTGCGCGCATGCTTGATATTCCCTTCTACCTGGTCAACGTTGAGAAAGAATTCAAATCTTCGGTGGTAGATATGTTCTACGAGGAGTATGTAGCAGGACGCACCCCCAACCCTTGTCTAACCTGCAACCGCCATATTCGCTTTACATTAATGCTCAATCGGGCACTCGCGCTGGATGCCGACTATATGGCCACGGGCCATTATGTGCTCGTCGATGATCATCCCATTACGGGTAAGCGACGATTGCGTCGTGGGGTTGATCCCGGCAAAGATCAGTCCTATGTCTTGCATGTCCTGAATCAGCAGCAACTGGCTCACGCATGTTTTCCCCTAGGTCCTTACACAAAGACCGAAGTGCGGGCTATGGCTGCAGAACGCGGCATGACGGTAGCAACCAAAGCTGAAAGCCAGGAAATTTGCTTCGTCGCGCAAAACGATTACCGCGGCTTCATTAACCGCTATGCCGCCAATGCTATTGAGGAACAAGAACTGGTCGGAGCAGGCGTGGCAACAGCAACGAGTGCGAAACCGCTCCTCTCTCTACCCAAGCCAGGGCCAATCTATGATGTACAAGGCAACATGCTGGGACGTCATCGTGGACTGGCTTTTTATACCATTGGACAGCGCAAAGGGCTGGGCCTGACCTCGCTAGAGCCACTGCATGTGCTCAAAATTGATGCGAACCAAAATGCACTTGTTGTTGGCCCAGCGACAGGCCTGGAGCAAACCAACTTTACCGTTGGGAAGATGCACTATCTCAGCGGTGAAACACCTACCACACCCTTTGAGGCGTCGGTACGTGTGCGCTACAAGGCAGCGGAAGTAACTGCAGTGGTCACCCCCAGCGCGGGAAATCGTGTGAACGTGACACTCTCACGCCCACAGCGTGCCATCACCCCTGGGCAAGCGGCTGTCTTCTACGGCGGCGCGGACGGTGATGAGGTGTTGTGTGGAGGAATTATCGAATAATGACGGATCAAGCACATATTAGAAATTTCTGCATCATTGCCCATATTGACCATGGCAAGTCAACATTGGCTGATCGCTTACTGGAATTTACTGGCACCGTCTCCAAACGGGATATGATGGAACAAACCCTTGACCAGATGGACCTAGAACGCGAGAAGGGGATCACCATCAAGGCCCAGGCAGTGCGAATGCGCTATACTGCCCTCAATGGTGAAGAATACGAACTTAACTTGATCGATACTCCTGGGCATGTAGACTTCACCTACGAGGTGTCGCGCAGCCTGGCGGCCTGCGAAGGCGCACTATTGGTCATCGACGCTACGCAAGGCATTGAGGCGCAAACTCTGGCAAACCTCTACCTGGCTGTAGAGGCCGATCTTAGCATCATTCCTGTGATCAATAAAATCGACCTGCCGAGTGCTGACCCAGAACGTGTGATGCAAGAGGTCGAGGAAGTGATTGGTATACCCAAAGAGGAGTGTATCCTAGCCTCCGCCAAAGAGGGTATCGGTACACAGGAGATTCTGGAAGCCGTCATCAAACAGATTGCGCCACCTCACGGCAACGTCGAAAATCCTCTCCGTGCGCTGGTTTTCGACTCCCACTATGACTCGTACAAGGGCGTCATTGCCTACGTGCGCATCATTGATGGGCAGTTACACGAAGGCGAACGCATTGCGATGATGGCCACAGGCAGCACCACGGAAGTCCTGGAAACAGGGTACTTTCAGCCGCGGCTGATCCCCTCCGGTGTGCTCACGACCAGCGAGGTAGGGTATATCGCCACAGGATTCAAGCATGTCAAAGATTGCCGCGTTGGCGACACCGTGACCGTTCCCAGTGCGCTTGGGCATGTCGAAGCTCTGCCAGGCTACAAACCAGCTAAACCGATGGTCTTTGCCGGTATCTTTCCAGTTGAGGGTAGCGATTACCCACTCTTGCGCGACGCCCTGGATCGCTTAAAATTAAATGATGCCTCGCTATTCTATGAGCCGGAAACCTCTAATGCGCTGGGCTTTGGCTTTCGCTGCGGCTTCCTGGGCTTATTACATATGGAAATTGTCCAGGAACGATTGGAGCGCGAATATAACCTGGATATCCTGGCAACCGCACCAAGCGTGGAATATTATGTAACCCCTGTCAACGGTGTCATGGTACGTGTGGATAACCCAGCCGATTTCCCGGCATCGGGCGACATTGAAAAAATTGAAGAGCCCTGGATGGATATCTCCATTTTCACGCCTACGCGCTACATCGGCACTATAATGGACCTGGTAACTTCGCGGAGAGGCAGCTACAAAGATATAAAATACATCGAGGCTGAGCGCGTCCTCCTCTCCTATACCATGCCACTGGCAGAGCTGATTGTGGACTTCTACGATCAGCTCAAATCGCGCACGCAGGGTTACGCTTCGCTTGACTACAGCTTCGGTGGCTATCACGAAGCCGATCTAGTGAAATTGGATATTCTCGTCAATAGCTATCCGGTGGATGCCCTTTCGCTGATCCTGCACCGTGACAAAGCCTATTATCAGGGGCGAAATCTGGTCGAGAAACTGCGCAGCCTCATTCCCCGCCAATTGTTCGAGGTACCCATCCAGGCCGCTATCGGCTCACGCATTATCGCTCGCGAAACGGTCAAAGCTATGCGCAAAGATGTCCTTGCCAAGTGTTACGGCGGCGACATTAGCCGCAAACGCAAACTCCTGGAGAAGCAGAAGGAGGGCAAAAAGCGTATGAAAATGGTCGGCAATGTGGAAATTCCGCAGGAAGCATTTATGGCTGTTCTTTCACTTGAGGATTAGCAGAAAAAGCAAAGAGGGCAGGAGGAGATACAGAGATTATGGCAAATCCACCAAAAACAGTAGGATCAGATAACCTTGTTATCTGATCCTACTGTGTCATGTTATTTTACAACTCCCGTGGTACGTCAA
>JBBQXY010000292.1:0-3415 GCA_038209195.1 Ktedonobacterales bacterium
GAATTTTTGGTTTTTTAAATTTTATTGTTATGTTGTTTTAAATTTTCATTGTCTCGCTACACTGCAATATGTAACAACACCTTCCCTATAACCTAGATGGTTGCGCTAACCTCGAATACACGCGTTCCCCAGTTTCTCAAGCCATCTGTCGTTTGACTCGACACAGGAGGAATGTACTCGTTGGCCATCCAGATGCTATTGCTATTTGGATCGAGGACCGCCGCCGCATAATCGCCCCAACGCGTAGCCGCTGGATCATACGGGCCCTTACCAGTAGCAACGATGCGAATGGGGCCAAAAGCATTGCCCCCGGCCTTCAGCACGGTATACGCAACGCTGGGAAAGAGCGTTTGACCAGAAATGGTCATACCAATCGTAGCGGTACCAGTGCGACTAACCTCAATCGATGGATAGATCAGGTAGTTCCCCAGCTTGGCGACATAGCCCTGTTTAGTGATCGTCGCCCCACTGAGCGTATTGCCTGAGAGGCTCGGCGTGACTTGAAACCAGGCGATGCCAGCACGTGCCGCCGTATCATGCTGAATCGTCACAGCAGTCCCCAATGCGCCCCACAGCGCACCATTGATAAATTGCACCTGCATCATGCGATCATCGCCTGAATCGAGGACGCTTGTCGCCCCTTTCTGAATAGACTTCGGCGGAATACCATACGGCTCTGACATAATCACCATGTGCGATAAGGTCGGAATGCCACCTTTGGCGACCAAGTCTTCATGAGTCATAGCCCACACACCCAGGCGGTTATCAAAGGTAGCAAAAGGGTCCAGTGAATTCAAGAAGTACTCGGCGTTGGCGTTTCCATAGGTAATAGCCGGCTGGATAGAGGTGGCAAGATTACCGCCAATCATCAGATTCGGGTACAGCACAAAGTGGACTTTACTGGAGAGGGAGACAAGGTCCGTCTTGGAGACGGCATAGATCTGCGCCCCATTGAATTGTGGTCCCAGAATAGAGAACTCATTGGTGGAGCTAAAGAGGTTAAACGCGTCAAGACCCAGCAACGGCTGATCGCCAAAACAAGGGCAGCCAGCATGCCGCGCTGTACCGTTGGTACCGTCACTGGTCGTATCGATCTGGTAATCCGTCCAGGTGGTCGTCGGGTCGCCAGAAGGATTCACCGCGATGTCGGTATGTGACTTCGTGCTGTCGGCACTGATAAAGAGGATAGTGGCAAACCAGGTATTGGTCGCTTTGTCGTAGAAGCAGCGCGGATCGCTAGTGAACTCGGTCAGACCCTCACTGAATAGTGCGTTGACGTTGAACGGACCGGCCACGACCTTCCCATTGGAACGATAAATGGTGAAGGCCGAGTTGACCGGTTCGACCACGAAGCCGTTGCCTACACAGAGTCCCTGGTCGGGTGGCTCAAACTCAGCACCGAAATTCGTGACCGCGCTATCCAGGCTGCTTACCCCATTGAAGTTCCGCAGCAAAGTAGCTGTCGCTCCAGTAGTTCCCTGTGACGAAACCGTGGGCATCTGCATTGCCAGACCAACTCCCACCTGCCGGACACGGCGCACGCTTCTGGAATTGGGATGAGTAAGTCCCGCTGGTTTGGTCGCCGCGGGCAGCTTTGAAACTGTCACTTGACCCGCCAGTTTCAGAAAACCTGTAGTGGCAGAGGTGCTATTCTGACTGGCAGGTACATGGCTCGCTAACCGGGACTGAGCAAAAGCAAAATTTGAGCCAAAGATGCCCACAAATAGGCCAGCCAGTACAAGGAATGTAAAGAGAGAAATCCGGTGTTTTCTGCGCATTGCTAGAGACCTCCTGACGCGATTACAACGAAAGATTGTTCAGCCAAGCATAGAGAAAAGCGGAAGGAAACGACTCATCCGATCTGCTACATTTGGCACTATCAGCACAGTTCGGACAAGCAAAAAGCCACCCCCGTAGCTTTAGAATAGATTAGCATGGAACCCATCTATGGCGAAGTGTTTTGTGGCACCCAAAATAAACCATAAGAGGATCCATCTTCGTAAGACTACCATTACAGAGAGTTACGCGTCAATGTTACAAATACCGAGGCATGTGTTTCATTTGTTTGCATCGAGGGTCGCAGCGTGTGTAGGGACAGGGGGACGTGGCGGAGGCTCGATGGGGGGCCTTGTGCCTGTCCTCGTCCTAGTGGGGGTCTGCACTTCCACTAAGGACAAGCACAAGGCCCCATCTGCCGCCACATCCTCCCCTTGTCTGGGGACAGGTAATAATCGGCCCGAATAGACATCAACCTAAAGTTCTCTCGTGGTCGCCCAGCCTTGTCATTCTGAGCGCAGCGAAGAATCTCCGTGCCACGCGAGATTCTTCGCTGCGCTCAGAATGACAAAGCTTGGAACCTTTCTGGTGAGGAGAAACGATCACGTGCGTTTGAACCTTGCCTTACAAAAAAAACAATTCAACGGGCACATCGAACCCTGGCAACACTTTTGATGGGAGGATTGCTTTGCCACGAAAAACACCCTGTGAATAATACGTTCCGGCTTCCAGTAAAAATACCTCCACCGTATGCGCCATAGGATCGGCGATCCAGTATTCAGGGACACCCGAGTTGGCGTAAGCATCATATTTTTCGCGGCGATCATGGGTCGCAGTGCCGGGTGAAGCAACCTCAACAACGAGATCGGGTGTGCCAATAATACGTGCAGCCTTTACTTTATCCAGATGTGGCTCGAGTAAAAGCAGAACATCCGGCTGAAACACATCGCCAGGCGCAATTTCAACATCAATGGGAGCCATAAACACGCGCCCAAGATTGAACTGCTTGCTGTGATTGCGCAAGTAAGAGAATATTTCTCCCACCACTTGCTGGTGTGCTGGATTGGGCGCCGGTGTCATAAAAAGCACTCCACTCACAATTTCATAGTGCTGCCCGTCGTCTGGCAAAGCGGCATACTGAGCATATGTCCAATGCCCCTGTATAGGGCCAGGAACATCATTGGCCGGGGTGACCACTGCGTACCTATCGGATGTCATTGCCATTTCAGCCACCCTTTCATCTATAGAAAAGAAAGATGGTACTACATTGCATGACCTAATCATACCATACAGAAAAAAGTGCTTGTAGCTATTCTTGCTCCACGCCACAACCACCTGAACCTTATGCAATAACAGAGTGGGGTTCATTTTGTTGCATGAGCGTCCTACGGCGTGCGTAGGGACAGGGGGACGTGGCGGAGGCTCGATGGGGGGCCTTGTGCCTGTCCTAGTGGGAGCGCAGAAACCCCAGCAAGGACAAGCACAAGGCCCAATACAACTCACTTAAACGTTTGGTGTGAATTAACAAGCCCGAAAGCCCTACCAGTTTAGCAAGGTAGCAAAAGCCAAAAGAGGCCTATCAAGTTGTTGATTGAACCAGAGACAAAAGTTATGTAAGGCGACTTTGGCCGCGAGGCGA
>JBBQXY010000293.1:0-3381 GCA_038209195.1 Ktedonobacterales bacterium
ACCCGAGTCAAAAATCTGTCCAAACAGTTCGATCACTTCGCTTTGCATTTCGTTCTTACTTCAATTGCGCCACCTTCGGTGGCTTATCTGTGATGGACGTGCTAACCGCAAAGCCTTCGGAAATACCGTTAGCACCACCAACACACGATTATTTATTGCGCCCGACAGGACAAATGGGTTGGAATGTGCAGGCGCGGCACTTATTGACACGCTGTTTTGTCAACGGCGGCGGTTGCTGCTGGCTGCATCGCTCCATCTCGGTCAGCAATTTTATTACTTTTCTGCGCAGGGCCGGCGTGTATTCAACGGTAAATTCACAATCAGCGTAACGCAAAATACCGTGCGTCGGCGGCTGCTCAAAATAGTCTTCCAGTATCAGGCAATAGGCCCCCACCTGTATCGTATGGTTGCTATAGGGCGCGGTAGCATCGTGTACGCCAAGTTTCAGTTCAATCGGCACCGGACGACCATCGGGCAGTTGCACGACGTAATCGGGCTTGCCCATCAGTGCGAAGCTGCTGGACGATAAAGCTTCACCTTCGCCGTCGGCATCTTCATAGACCAGCTCGCCGTCGGGCAGGCCGAGGGCGCGTCGCCGCTCCGTGACGAGGCGTCGTCGCTGGTAACGGCGTTCGTTCAGCAGCAGAATGCCCAGCACAAGCGCGATCAGCAAAAGGACAAGCCCAATGGGTAAAAGTATGTTACTTTGCATGGTCTGTCCTTTACTTTATAAGGGATGGCAAAAGAATGGCTACGCCGATGAGGAGTATGGCCAGGACAAGGATGGCAAGAGCCACCATCGCCACGAGACGGGTGTTGCTCACCCCTATAGTCCGGCCAGTTGTAATGCGCTTTTCTTCTACCGCTTCGACCTCTTCCGCGTGTTCAAGGTGCTGTGCTTGTCCCTCTTCAAAGGCTCCCTGACGCAGCAGCAGTTGTTCGATCACCTGATACTCTGGCAAGGCTGGAGCTTCCGTACCATTTTCGTGTTCCAGTTCCACTAAACGGGCAAAAAGTTCCTCGGTGTCAGCCTGCGCTAGCGGTTCGTACTGTTGATACCACCAGACCAGAGGGCAGTATTCAAATTCCGCCACTTCGCTGGCAGTAAAAAGTCGCGCTCTTTTGCCTGTGCTACTATGTCGCTGTTGCATAACTTATCATCAAATAAAGCATCTATGGCGTTAAGCCAGGCTGATAGAAGACGACTCCTGCACACCTGCGAGACCAAGCGTAGCGGCGATACTGGACATAGCCTCTATGACAAAAGCAATATGTTCGTCCAGGTCGACACCCAGTTCTGCCGCCCCATTGACCAGGTCGTTGCGGTTCACACCGGCGGCAAAGCCCTTGGATTTCATTTTCTTGCGTACCGAGGAAACTTCCAGTCCAATAATACTTTTAGTGGGGCGCACCAGTGCAGTCGCCGTAACCATGCCGGTAATTTCGTCACAGGCGTAGAGGGCTTGCGCTAGCAAGGTGTTGCGCGGGTGAGTTGGCAGGTTGATATCGTTGTGGGCCAGGATGGCATAGGTAATCTGCTCATCGTAACCACCTTCGCGTAACCAGCGCGCCAAGACCTGGGTATGCTCGTGCAGGTCGGGATATTCTTCATAGTCGCAGTCGTGCAGCAATCCCGTCATCGCCCACAATTCCTCGTCCGCGCCGTATTTACGGGCATAGAAGCGCATAGCAACTTCTACCGAAAGCATATGCTTTTGCAGATTTTCATTTTTCACATGGCTGGTCATCAGCATATAGGCATCATCGCGTGTTGGCATGCTTCATCATCTCCATAAATCAATCCATCAGGCTCCGTATTTATAGGCTCTAGAACCGCCTATCATCGTGCTATTATAGCATACCCGCGCCCGGTGACGTCACAACCCCTTGCTATTTTCGCAACGCTCCTGGATAGAAACCAGCTTTACCGATGCCTAAGATACTGCCCGTGCTGCCGATGCTCAAAATGCTGCCCGTGCTGCCAATGCTGAGGAGACTGCCAGCACTGCCAATGCTCAAGATGCTACCAACACTCCCTATACTCAGGACGCTACCCGCGCTAAAAAGGCTCAAGATGCTGAGGAAACTTCTTATGCTAGAAACACTGGCGTAGGAAGTGGTAGACCATTGTCGCTTGCCGCTCGCTGTTGTATCTTGTATTTTAATGCTCGCCATTGTTGGGTGTCCTTTCATTATAAGGATAAGGATACATCCTTTCTAATGCTATCATCTCTTGTTGCGAATAGCTAGCGAGAGCGGAGGAGAGGATGAAGGTTCTTTTCTACATCACTCAAGGTGTGAAGCCAACGTAGGGGCCGGTTTACCACGCCCACCGCCGATTTATCGGCAGACGGCACGGGCCTTGAAAGTGGACAAGCAGTATTGGGATGAGGAGCAGATGGTCTTGCGCCTGCCATGACCCTCGTCAGGGCCGTGACAGGCAGGCGCAAGGCCATGAACGGCGTGTAGGGGCATTACACGCTTGTTAAACCGCCGTCCATGATAAGGCAGGTGCCAGTGGTGTATGAACTGTCATCAGAAGCCAGATAGAGCACAGAACGTGCAATTTCCTCTGGTTGGGCGAAACGTCCCAATGGGTAGCGGCTCAGGCGCTGGGCCAGCTTCTCAGGTGTATCGTTTTCGATCAGGCGTTTACCAAGGGGAGTCATTGCCGTGCCGGGAGCGACACAATTGACGCGAATGTTGTGCTGCGCGAAATCAGCAGCCATTGAACGTGTCAGACTGATGATAGCTCCCTTAGCCGCGCTGTAGGCCGCCATATTTTGCAGACCAACGAGGCCAGCGACCGAGGAGACGTTGATGACTGAGCCTCCTTTGCCACGTTCGATCATCGCTGGAATGGCATATTTTGAGCAGAGGAAAGCACCGCGCACATGCACGGCAAAGATGCGTTCCCAAGCAGCCTCATCGGCGTCGATCACCGAGCCAAAGCTCTCGACACCAGCGTTGTTAAAGAGAATATCCACCTGCCCAAAGTGAGCGAGCGTTGTTTTAACCAGGGCCGCCGCACTATCGCTTGACGTGACATTGGTTTCGGCCCAAGAGGCCGTTCCGCCCTCAGCTTGAATGGACTCGGCTACCGCACGGGCCGCGGCACTGTTGATATCCGCGAGCATAACTGCCGCACCTTCCCGTGCGAAGAGGTGTCCAGTGACCTCACCGAAACCAGAACCGCCGCCTGTAATGATTGCTACCTTGTCTTTAAGTCGCATACTATATCCTTAAACGTTTGGTGTGAATTAACAAGCCCGAAAGCCCTACCAGTTTAGCAAGGTAGCAAAAGCCAAAAGAGGCCTATCAAGTTGTTGATTGAACCAGAGACAAAAGTTATGTAAGGCGACTTTGGCCGCGAGGCGAGCT
>JBBQXY010000294.1:0-3352 GCA_038209195.1 Ktedonobacterales bacterium
AATCTCCCTCAGTGTGCGCTCATCCACCTCTGCACTAATCGTCATACGCTCAAATTCTTGATTGTTGCAGGCATAGTGCTTCAGTGAGGTACCAACGCCTTTACTCTGTATGCCGCGCACCAATGCAACACCCAATTCACCCGCCACCACCGGGTCCTCGGAAAAATATTCAAAACTGCGACCGCCCAATGGCGTACGTTTGATATTTACGCCGGGGCCAAGCAAAACCTGCGTTTCCAATGCTAGGCACTCCGCACCGAGTGCCTGACCTATCTCCTCGGCCAAGGCAATATCCCACGTTGACGCAAGGGAAACGGCGGTCGGAAAGCACGTGGCTGGTAACGAATTACCAATCCCTACCTCATCGTCGCTTGCGGGCTTGCGAACACCATGTGGCCCATCATTCACCGCGATAGGCGCAACCCCCAGTCGCTCAACACCATTCGTGCCCCAAAAGTCCTTGCCAATCGTTAAAGCAATCTTTTCTTCCAGCGTCATCTTGCTCAGAAGCTCCTGCACATTCATCTCGCTGATTGCCACGCTATGCCCCTTTCTCTTCTTTCAAAATTCTGTTTGTAGTATATCCTAAAAACAAAGATGACAAAAACACGCGAAAAGTGCGTCTATCATCATTACCATAGGTTACAATACTGTTATAACCAAATATTCACACAACAAAAGGAAAGAGGAAAGGTGGCCTAACGAGCCATCATTGACAAACACTCATGGAAAGAGGAGATTACCGCTATGCATAAACCGTTTCGTTTTGGTGTCGTGTGTGGCAACATTTCATCGCGCAGTGCGTGGATCGCTCTGGCAAAAAAAATAGAGCAGTTAGGCTACTCGACCCTTTTACTGCCCGATCGTCTCATGATGCCCGTTGCACCTTTCACAGCTCTCGCGGTGGCAGCCGAAGCAACCACCACGCTACGCCTGGGCAGCTACGTCTTTTGCAATGACTATCGCCATCCCGCAATTTTGGCAAAAGAAATCGCGACCCTCGATATGCTGTCTGGTGGGCGCGTCGAACCTGGACTAGGAGCTGGTGTTGGCCCCTCTGATTTCGAGCAAATGGGTTTGCCCTTTGAAAGTGCAGGTGTCCGTGTCAGTCGTCTGGAAGAGTCATTGCACATCATCAAGCAATTCTTCAGTGACGAACCCGTCAATTTCTCTGGCAAGTACTACACCATCACGGGCATGAGAGGTGTACCAAAACCTGTGCAGCAGCCACACCCACCTATTCTCGTCGCCGGAGGACAAAAACGTATGCTCACCATTGCCGCCCAACAAGCGGACATCATCGCCATTGCCTTCCCTATCACCGCGCAGGGAGCCAATCCAAACGATGCAGCACCGGAACAAAAGATCGCCTGGATACGCGAGGCCGCGGGAGAACGCTTCTCTCAACTAGAACTCGCGCAAACTCACTTCGGCCTCACCCTGACCGATAGTCCAGCCGAAGTACCACCATTTGTGGGTGGGCCGCCGTTTCCCAAAACACCCATGAGCACACAGCAAGCCATAGAGTTTCTGCTTGAGCAGAGAGAACGCTTAGGCATCTCCTACATTCAAATCAACCAAGCTCAAATCGAAAACTTCTTGCCTGTTTTAACTCAGCTTAACGGCAAATAGGCTCAACCACAGACAACGCTCGTTCTTGTTTTTGGGATATCTCTTATGGCATCCCACTTCCATAATCTTTGCATCTACTTCTAAAGGGGACCGCTTCTGTCCTCTTTAGAAGGTATACTACTCATATACGCACATCTCGCAACCATCAAACCACAAACTCCTGTGATCCAAAGGCAAAAAATGAGCTTGCTGACAAGAGAAGGGGCATTTATGACAAACCTGAACATCGCACAGCAACGACTCCATAACCAGCACATCACACAGCCAACCCTTGAAGAGCCTGCTGAATTGGTGAAGTGGTTCGGTGCGGTCCAGGCACAGGATTATGCCAGCGCAAAATGGGCACTCGGACTGCGCTCACAACATATAGACGATAGTATCGAACAAGCATTCACAGCTGGAACCATCCTACGCACCCATGTAATGCGACCCACCTGGCATTTTGTCTCGCCCGCGGATATTCGTTGGCTCCTCACACTCACAGCACCCCGTGTCAATGCCGCTAACGCCTATATGTATCGCAAGCTCGAACTAGATGATGCAACATTTGCACGTAGTAACACCATCCTCGCGCAAGCCCTACAAAGTGGCAAACAGTGTACCCGTCCAGAACTCGTACACATTCTGGAGCACGAAGGCATTACGACCACTGACCTACGTTTCACCTGTATACTCATGCGTGCCGAGCTAGACATGATTATATGCAGCGGCCCGAGACGTGGCAAACAATTTACCTACGCCCTCCTAGACGAACGTGCGCCAGTAACGAAAACCCTAGAGCGTAACGAAGCCTTAGCCGAACTCACCCGCCGCTACTTCACCAGCCACGGACCAGCGACCCTACAAGACTACACCTGGTGGTCAGGTCTCACCACCACTGATGCCAGAGCTGGTATTGAGATGATCAGGTCGGAGTGTCTACAAGAGGTAATCAACGGCAAGACTTACTGGTTTTCTTCCTTGACACCCATCGCCAAGGATGCAATATCCCCTACCGCTTATGTGTTGCCGCCTTTTGATGAATATACAGTCGCTTATGAAGACCGCAGTGACGTACTGAACCCGGCATATACCGAACAGTCAGGATATGGTATTGACCCAACCATTGTCATCAATGGTCACATCGTAGGCACCTGGAAGCGCACCTTTCAAAAGAAAGCAGCGAACGTCATCCTCAACCTCTTCGCTCCCCTGAACGAAGATGAAATGCTCGCCCTCCATGCATCGGTCAACCGCTATGGCGCATTTCTCAACATGCCAGCCAATGTCACCTTCTCATAAATGCTCATGACACATCTCTACAAATTATCCCCTGCGTAGAAATGCTCGTTCCAGCGCGGATCAATCTCATCGTCCGCACGTTGATAGCGAATATCGGTAGAGAGGCGCATTTTACCCTCTTCCCCAACGTTCTCTGTTGCCGCGTGAATCATGTACGGGCTATGAATAACCATATCTCCCGCCTCATAATTCGCGATCAACCAGCGCGCATCAAAGCGGTCAGCCAGCGTGGGCAGGTCCGTGCCAATCCAGCCACCTTTCAGCATATTCTTGTTATACGCATTGATGCGCTCCAGTGGCGGCAAATCTGCATTTTTGACCGCGAACTCTGCCTCCAATTTTCTTCCCACCGCGTCTGAGCCTTCCAGATACACCAGCCCACCCATCTCAAGCGGAACATCCCCTATTGGTATCCAACTACTATAGATGCGATCAGTAC
>JBBQXY010000295.1:0-3344 GCA_038209195.1 Ktedonobacterales bacterium
GCGCGGTACGTTCTGGGTGCTTTGTGTAACGCACCCTGACCGTACCGCGCTGTATTTATTTTTGTTGGTGCCTCAGCATAGGCAAGGATTGTCGTCCTAAGGCTTGTTCGCAGCCCTTACACACGTAGAAGCCTTCTTCGCGGTAGTGCAGTTCGCTGACAGGAGCGTGTAAGTAGCAGATACCACAGCGGCGGGCATCAGGTTGACTAGCCAATTGTCGATCTTGCTCGAACTGTTCGTGCAAGGATATGAGCATAGCCTCAAAGTCGAATGTACCTGGGGCGTATCCGCTGCGTCCCACACTGACGACGGGCAAGGCTCCGGTGGCATTACTAGCACGTATTTCACGACGACTTACAAACGAATTGTTACTGGACGACGCTCCGTTACTAGAACCCGGTGTATAAAAATTGCTCAAAGCAAAAGCTCCCTCTTCGTTGCAGGGTATGAATGACGCTTCATTAAGTATACCATGCTTTCTTGTGTTTCGCTATGATTTTGCACAGTACATACCTTGCTTGATCCTCTCACATAGTATAATAACGCTTGAGATGAAAAATATAACGTGGACGAACGTTATGTTCCACTGAACAAAGGAGTTTGATCTTGGCTATGATACATGGCGGCTGGCTGGTCGCGAAGATTTTGAAGCGCGAAGGGGTTGAGGTAGTTTTTACCCTCAGCGGTGGGCATATTGCGGCTATTTATGATGGGTGTTTACGTGAAGGCATTCGCGTGGTGGACACACGCCATGAACAGGCGGCGGTACACGCAGCTGAAGGCTGGGCCAAATGTACGCGCAAGCCGGGGGTGGCTCTACTAACGGCAGGACCAGGCGTGACCGATGGGGTGACTGGCGTAGCCAATGCCTATCTCGCGGGGAGCCCAGTGCTGGTGATCGGGGGAGCAGCACCGTTGGGATTGTGGGATCGCGGCGCACTGCAAGAGATGAACCAGATTGATCTGCTGCGCCCCATTACTAAGTGGGCGCGAACGGTACACGAAACTTCTCGGCTGGGGGAGTACACGGCGTCGGCTTTTCGCCAGATGCTGAGCGGCAAGCCTGGGCCGACCTTTTTAGAAATGCCCATGGACATCCTCAACAACTTTGCCGATACCGACACACTTTTTGATCCCGGTGAACCCGCGAACTATCGTTTTGGTGGACGCACCGCCCCCGACCCCACTCTGGTATTCCAGGCGGCTGCGCTTTTAGAACAAGCAGAGCATCCCGTCATCATGGCGGGTACGGCGGTATGGTGGTGCGATGCCGCTGAACCGTTGCGCCAACTGGCGGAACGTCTTCAGGCACCTGTTTTTCTCAATGGTGCAGGACGTGGTTGTCTGCCACCAACTCATCCACTCTTCTTCACCGCCTCGCGCCGCAAAGCGTTGGAAGGGGCCGATTGTATCTTGGCGATTGGCACGCGCATGGATTTTCGCCTCAACCATGGTCAACCACCACTGATTCCGGCGGCGGCAAAAGTGATCTGGTTTGATCTGACTGCCGAGGATGTCGGCGTCAACCGTGGAGCAACGGTTGGCTTAGTCGGCGATGTGGGCATCAGTATGTGCCAGTTGACGGAAGCTACCAAACAACTACATGGCGAGGAATGGCTGACCTACATTCGCGGGGAGGAACGACGTTCGCTCGAGCGCGATGCCGCGGCAATGAACTCCACGGCAGTTCCTATTCATCCCATGCGTTTCTGTCGCGAGATACGGGACTTTATCGACGAAGATACTACAGTGGTTGGTGATGGTGGTGATATCGTCAGCTATGGTGGGCGCGTCATTAACGTCTCCAAACCCGGCTACTGGCTTGATCCCGGCCCCATGGGTTGCCTTGGTACCGGCACTGGCTTTGCTATGGCAGCGCAACTGGCACGTCCCAGCAAAAAAGTATTGATTCTGCATGGCGACGGTGCCTTTGGCCTGAATGGTATGGAGTTTGAAAGCATGGTGCGTCAGAAGTTACCCATTGTCTCCATCATCGGCAACGATGGCGCGTGGGGGCAGATCAAGCATCCGCAGAAGGCCATTATTGGACACGCGACGGCGGCAGAACTGACGCCCGGCATACGCTATGACAAAATGGTCGAGGCATTGGGCGGTCATGGCGAATTGGTGGAGCGAGCAGAAGATATTCGCCCAGCCCTGGAAAGGGCTTTCGCGTCGGGCTTGCCCGCCTGTGTCAACGTCCTGATCGATCCCGAAAAGCCATATAGCCGTTCAACAAATGTGGCGGTCTAAATACGTCTACACGCAAGGAGTGCAAATTGTATTATGGCAGATCCAAGACAGCAGAAACTGGCACAAGTGCTTGTGTACTATTCGCTAGCTCTCAAGCCAGGCGACAAATTTATCATCAATGGCCCGGCCTTCGCCGCGCCGTTGATTTCCGAAATCTATCGTGAGGCCGTGCGGGCAGGCGCGCATGTCACGACCAACATCACGCTTGAAGAACTGCAAGAGGTCTTCTACCAGGAGGCCAATGATGAGCAATTGACCTATGTATCGGAGATAGAGACGCTTGAGGTCGAGCACTACGATGTTGAGCTGACCATCTGGGGATCAGAGAATACCAAATTGCTGAGCGGGATCGATCCCAAGCGTATCGCCAAGAGACGCGAGGCACGCTCCCTCTTGTTTAAGCGTTCTCTGGAACGTATGGGTAAGGGCGAGACGCGCTGGTGCGGGACAATGTTCCCCACGAACGCTCACGCGCAAGATGCTGGCATGTCGTTAAAGGATTATGAGAATTTTGTCTACAATGCTGGTCTGCTCAACGAGGCTGATCCCGTGGCGGGTTGGCGGAAGGTCTACCAGCAGCAACAACTCATCGCTGATTTCCTGAACCAGCACGATGAAATTCATATTGTCGCGCCGGGCACGGACATTACCTATCGGGTAGGTGGACGTACATGGATCAACTGCGCGGGTACGGAGAACTTCCCCGACGGCGAAGTCTTTAGCGGCCCCATCGAAAACTCGGTCAATGGCACCGTCTGTTTCACCTACCCCGCCCTCTACGATGGCAACGAGGTGGAGAACGTGCGGCTGACCTTCCGCGACGGCAAGGTAATCGAGAGTGACGCGACAAAAGGGCTGGATTTCCTCAACGCCATGCTCGATACCGATGCCGGCTCACGCTACCTGGGCGAGGTCGCCTTTGGCCTGAACTACAACATTCAGCAATTCTCGAAAGATACGCTCTTTGATGAGAAGATTGGCGGCACGATGCATATGGCCCTGGGCGCGTCTCTCCCCGAATCCGGCGGCGTGAACGAGTCAGGACTGCACTGGGATATGGTTTGTGACCTGCGCGAAGGCAAGGTTTACGC
>JBBQXY010000296.1:0-3327 GCA_038209195.1 Ktedonobacterales bacterium
CTGCTCGATCATGCCTGCACGCTCATAATGCGATGCAAGCTGTCCACTCACCGAGTCGAGGTCCTCTGCATGCCTTGCTTCCAAGGCTTGCGCGACACGGCGGTGCAGCATGCGTCGCTGAGGCGTACTGATTTCCGCATACGCCACCTCGCGGAGCTTATCGTGGGTGAAGTCATAGCTGTTCGCGCCATGCTCGCGCACGATCCGTTTGTGCCAGAGTTCGTCCAGCGCACGGACGGCACTATCAGTATCGGCAAGCCCCCCACCGATCAAAAAGTCGAGTGTGAATTCACGACCAATGGTCGCGACCAGCTCAACAAACACACGAGCAGAGGCTGAGAGTTGCGCGAGGCGACCGACGAGCACCGCATGCACCCGGGGTGGAAGCGTTCGAGCATCATCAAGCGGCGGTTGCCTGTGGAGGTGCTCGGTCTCTGCCGGGTTAACTGTTACGCGTCCCAGGTCAGCCCGCACCATTTCGACCACGAAGAGGGGATACCCCCCGGTTTCATGATACAGGTGTAGCCCCTCGTCCATCGTCAGCTCACGCATTGCCACCTGCGAGGCCAGTTTCACGGTTTCCGCTGCATCTAACGCCTCGAGCGGAATTTCTGTCGCACGCATGGTGTTCCGCAGATGCAGCAAAAGGGTACGTAACGGATGAGATGGCGGCAGTTCTTCCTCGCGGGCGCACCCCACGACGAGCAGTCGAGCCATGGAGTCGAAGCGCAAGAGGAAATGCAACCATGCAAGCGTTTCCTGGTCGCACCATTGTAGGTCATCAATCAACAAAAGTAATGGCTGTGGAGTGTGGAGGATGGCTCGTGCCATAGCCTCAAAGAAGCGTTGACGCTGGCCGTACTCAGTCACTGCTTCGTAGTGGGGTAGCTCTGGTTGCTCCACTAATAGCTCAGGGAGAATGCGTGCAACTTCAATGAGCCAGACCGAGTCGAGTTGTCTGAGGGGTGCTCGCAGACCCTCACTCCTGAGCCAATCCGTCACCGGCGCGAGTGAGAGCTGGACTTCAGCGGCATAGGAGCGTGCTTTCGCAGTGATGGCACCCTGCTGGCTCACCCACAGCAGGAATTCCTCGGCCAGCCGTGATTTGCCCATACCGGCTTCCCCGCTCACAAGCACGAAATGGGGTCCCCCGTTGGTAGCGTGCTGCCAGATATCGTGCAATTGTTTCCACTCACGCTCTCGCCCGATGAGCATTGGGGTCGCAGAGGGCAACGGTTGATGAACGATGGGCTGAATGGTGGGTGCTTCTTGCTGCATGAGTAGCTCGTAGGCTTCGCGGGTCGCCGGAGCGGGATCAATGCCCATTTCTCGTTGTAAAGTGCTGACACAGGTGTGGTACACATGCAACGCACTGGCACGGTCATTATTGCGCGCAAACAAACGCATCAGCTGGCGATAGCGGTCTTCAGAGAGAGGGTCGAGTCCGAGCAAACGCTGAGCATAGCGGATGGCGGTAACCATATCGCCCTGCTCTTCAAAAAGGCGGAGCAGTCGTTCGAGTGCCTGAAAATGATGCTGGCGAAGCCGCTCCCGCTCAGGCAAGATCCATTCATCATAGCAGCCAGGAAGTAATTCGCCTCGATACAGAGTGTCTGCCTGCTCGAGGGTGGTCTGGAGTTCGTGTAGGTCATTGCGCCGTATGGCTGCGTCTGCGAGATTGAGTGCCTGTTCGAACTCAGCAACATCGAGATGGAAGGGCGTGACGGGGTGCCAGTGCAACATGTGCGTGTTGGCAGAGAGGAAGTGCTCAACTGCTGGAAACGCCTGGCGCAATTGGTGGAGCAGTTGGCGCAAGTTATTGCGAGCCTGGGCCTCGGTTGTGTCAGGCCAGAAGAGGTAGGCCAGGTGTTGACGCTGTTGGGGAACATCGCGATGCAACACGAGATAGGTGAGCAAAGATTGCAGGCGCGTGGTATTGAGGCTGGTCACCTGCTCGTCATTGTAGAGCAGGCTGAAATCGCCAAGCAAGCGGAGGTGAAGGGTTGGCGTTGTCATGATTGGCTCCCTTTCTCCTCTTCAGGCTCAAGCGATGGCAGAGTGGTCAGCTCTGGGAACATGTGTATGACATCAGACATCACAAAAATCACCGATGCTCTTACTCTATCATATCATTCTCTTCTGTTCCACTACCAGTCCTTCCTACTTTCCCTATCTTTTCAAAATACTACTTTCTAACTCGTTGCCAATGCGATATACTCTCTTTAGTACGGGACAACTATAATTTATCAGTATGTATAGGGATCGATGTAGCACGTTTTGATGGGAACACATCGGGGAAACGAAGCTTCGCCGAGACATTGCCCCACCACCCGCCCTCAGGACGCGATCAATCGGTCCCTACCTATGAATAGAGTGGATAGCATGAAAGAAGAAGAGCAGACTACAGGTGCATACCTTGTAATACAAATGGGACCAGTCGGCAAGCGTGTTGAACTTTGGAAAGATAGTACATCCATTGGACGAAGCCGCGATTGTGATATTTTCTTAGCGGATATCGCCGTTCATCGCAAGCAAGCAAGCATTATTTGGACAATTGCGGGCTATGTGCTTCGAGACGATAACGGGAGTAGCGATAGTTTTGTCAATGGACGCGCGGTACAGGAGCAGCTTTTGAATAATGGTGATCAACTTCTCTTCGGCAACAGCAAGATTACGTTTCACGCGAACGAGGGCACAAGACCATTTCAACTTCCAGTGTCGCGTGGGCGGGAATTGCACATTGGCAAAGTTCCCGATACACACCCACAAACAAGCGCACGGCTAGAGCTTATGAGTGGGCATTCGGTGGTACGGAGTATCGAACTGTTTAACGACATGACCATCGGACGCAGTAGTGAGTGTGATGTGTTTTTGGAGGACCTCGCCGTGAGTCGGATTCATGTAAAAATCAAGGAACTCCCAGGTGGTGAATACGAAGTGGTTGATAATCGTTCTGCAACAGGAACACGCGTCAATGGACGTACAGTCAAGCGTAGTGTGTTACACGATGGCGACGTTGTACAAATTGGAGCCAGCACATTTACGTTCCGCATGTCACCCAAGTAACAAGCGGTTCATTTCCTGTACGTGCTCAGCATACGCATCCACAATGGTCCCATCAGGTTGATGCAACGGGGGTTCATAGACGTGTGTCTCGCGCATGAATTGCTGTACCTCGGCAGGAACCTCGTGCAGAGATGCAGCATTGCCCTGACGGATAAGTGTCGATGACATATGACGATACTGAGCATCAAGCGGAAGCGTGTGTACATATTGTGCAAAGCGTTCATTTTCGGGACGATTCAAGAGCACCTGTAGTTCTTTCTC
>JBBQXY010000297.1:0-3301 GCA_038209195.1 Ktedonobacterales bacterium
CCCTCGGCCCTGATCCTCCACGCTGATGAGTGCCTCTCGCGCCTGACCAGCCACGAAACGATAGCGCAGGGTCATCACAATCTCGGTGGATGGCTCACTGTATTTGAGCGCATTGGTCAGCAGGTTGCGCACGACCTGCTCCAAACGCATTCCATCCCAGATACCGATGATCGTTTCAAGCGCGTTGACTAATCTGATCCGACGAGTGGTCAACATCTCTTGCTGCGTAATGATCTCTCGAACGAGCTTAACCACATCTGTGGAACTCGGAGTCAGGTGAAACATATCGCTACGCAGACGGGCGGCATCCAGCAACTCGGTCAAGAGCCGTGAAAGCTGTAGCGCCTGCTGCTCAATGGTCGCCAGACTCTTTGTGATACGCTTTTGGGAAATAGGGTCGTTTTCTGGCGTCCCCTCCTGCTGAGCGTGTATGGGCCGCCGTTGCAGCAATTGGGCGGTTGCCAGCAAAACGGTCAGGGGCGTACGCATCTCATGGCTCATCAGAGATAGAAAATCATCTTTGAGCAGGTGGATTTGTTCGAGATCTTTATAGGCCTGTTCGAGTTCCTGATAGCGCTGGTTCACTTCCTGGTAGGCCATCTCCCGATCTTCTAATGTAGTCTGCAATTCTTCCAAGTAGGCATCTCGTATCTCGTTCTGCTCTTGCAAAGGGCTTTGGGAACGAGGAGGAGCACTCCACTGCTTGCTCCATTTTAACGACTGGACTGGGACCGCTGTAGCTGTGCGTTGAAAGAGAGGGAACATTCCGGAGACGCGCTGGTAATAGGCTGCATCAGGTTTGCTGGTCGCTGAAGAAATCAGCAACAGGTATCCTTGAGGAGAGAGCGCATACGCCAGGCGATTGAATACGATCTGCTGCTCGACAGGGGTGAAGTCAGCGAGGGAGTCATGACAGCGGATCAGGTCGAGATGCGGAAAGGGCATTTGGGTGAGGAGCGCATGAGACCCGAAGAGTATCTGACGTCGCAGCGAGGGATCAAGTTGATACTCAGAAGCATTCGCTTTCAGCAAGTGATGTACTGTTTCCGGCAGGTGGGGCAACAGATGTGCCGGGTAGCGGAAGTCGCGTGCGCGTGAGATCGCTGCTGGATCAGCATCCGTCGCAAAGAGATTGATCGGTTTCTCTACCGACTCAGCGGGAAGTAGGTTCTGCACAAGGAGCGCGAGGGTGCTGGCTTCATCTCCAGCCTGACATCCAATTGACCAGATGCGCAAACACTCAGTCGAGGATGCACTTTGTTGAATCAGTGGCGCAAGCACCTGTTCTTGTAAAAAAACAAGCAAGGATGTCCGCTGTAAAAGTAATGAGGTCATAACCGTAAGCTCCTTCCTGAGCTATGAATCCCTATCTACCTATCTATCGTCTTTGTGCTGGTTATCGCAGGAGATCAGTCTAATCTACGCGTGACGGAGGCTTCGTTCGAGATGACTGAAAAGGAGAGCATAGTGAGAGATTATTCTTCTCGCATCCCACGTACCCTCAAACTGCTAAACAATTTCTGCTTTTTAAGCCTAACAGAATTGATAAAAAAAAGAAAGTTTCGGGACTTTTGGGCTAGAGAAGAGCTCATCTCAGGTTGACTATCGCTTCTGCTTTCGTTCGTAGATTAGTGCAATCTTGCTAGCAAAGTGGGATGCGATATTTACGCTTCGGCTACGTCTATAGGTAGTAGAGACAATACTGTAAGACAGTATGAACAAAAAGGAAATGCTATGAAATACCTGAAGATTATTGTTGCTCTGGGGCTTATTCCTCTAGGAGTGCTCACCGGGAGCTTCATCCATTTAGGAGGGGGTAACGGTGCCATACTCGGCGGCATTCTTGGTGTAATTCTATGTTGTGTACTCTTCTGGTCGTCTTGGCCACATTGGTCAGGCTCTGCCAGTCTAGACGAACTGTACCAGGACAACAGCGACAAGAAGAAACAGGCGGTAGATACTACCGTCAATAATTTGCGAGAAGCTCAAATCGAAGAAGATTTGCGCTATCGAGGGTTAAACACCCATTTCTAGTTTTATGAGCAATGCTTCTTCTTTTTCGACATTCATGGAATAGATGACCTGGCGAAACTGCATGGGCAGGGAGTATTCCAAGGGCAAGGACAGCATGATATCTATTCCTCTGAATTGTACTTCGATGCGTAGACAAATGCTCTTTCGCTGATTGGTTGTATCGTTGCGGTGTTATGAGAGGGGTGGGGTGTGGCGCGTGTGGTTGGCTGGGGTGGCGGTTAAGGCGATGCGGTGGGGGAGGGGCCCCGCCGTCATCGTCCTTAACCGCCCTCTGGGGCCTTCCCTTGACCCTTATAAGCGTAAGTCACACAAGTACGGAAGTTGAGTGGTAAATACAGCAGTGAATATCGAGAATGAAGAGAACTAACAACTTGGCCAATTTGCTCCATCTAATGGAAGGTTAGTGGAGTCGGCTTGACTCAGTTGTTGCAATTGATGCACTTTCTCGCAGAATTTGGATGGTCCGATTGATGCAGACACGATGAGCCACTCGCCGTCGGTAAGCGATCCATTATAAGTGCCCGGTCCCAGTGCAATAACTCCACCATTATTCCAGCTAACTCCGCCGACAGTACCTGAATAGCCATCTATTATCAAAACGCAGCTATTAGCCACGATTATTCCTTGTAAGGGCTTCGTCGCCTGGGTTCCAGTTGAGTCGTAACCATTGCATTGATTGGAAGGTGGTTGAGTTGTCGGTGCAACTGTTGGGATAAGAGTTTGTGTTGGGGAAACCGGTGTTGATGTTTTACCTCCATTAATTTGAGTACAAGTCACATTGACCCCAATACACGGTTGTGACGTAGTGGTCACATTAGTGTCAGTTCCACAACTTGCAAGGATAAAAGCTATGGATAATAGCACAAATAACTTGCAAGAGTTCAGTGTACAAAACATAGACATTCTTCCTTTCTGGTAGTACTGACAAGGCAAGTTTGTAAACAACTAGTGGGAATTATTCTGTTGGCACTGAACATTCACGCCTACACAGTTTTGTATCGAATTGGTAGTAACAACTGAAACAAAAATTGCAATGCCGATTGTAATTGTGAGCAATGTTACTGCCAACAATGTGAATGCAGCTAACTTCAAAGAGATAGGAAATTGCCACGTATTGTTTATTTGGCGGGTCTGTCAAGTATTTTGTGTAAGTCATTTTTGCTCATTGGGGAAACCTACCAGCGCATTCAATAGCAAAGCAATTGAGAGCAGGCTTCCAGTTGTGAATGGGCATCGTCCATTTCTTGGCGATGTTCTGGATCGCCAG
>JBBQXY010000298.1:0-3292 GCA_038209195.1 Ktedonobacterales bacterium
TGGGGCGAAGCCGCATTCAATCCCCAAAGTATAGCTGTCATCGGTGCTTCGGCAAAGCCCGGCAAACTGGGATACATCCTGATGCGTAATCTGCACGAAGGCTATCCCGGCACCTTATTTCCGATCAATCCGACAGAAGGCGAAATCATGGGTCATCAAGCATATCCACGCTTACAGGATGCTCCCAATGCAGTGGATTTGGCTGTGATTGCTCTACCGCCGGAAGCATGTGTGCAGGCCATGCGTGATTGCGCCGATGCAGGAGCAAAAGTAGCCCTGGTGCTGAGCGGAGGCTTTGCCGAAATTGGGCCGGAGGGATTGGACCGCCAGCAAGCTATGCTGCAGGTGGCAAGGGTCGCAGATGTGCGCTTGATCGGTCCTAACTGCTTTGGCCTATACAACTGCAATCTCGGCCTCAATGCCTCGATGGGAGTCGGTCTACCTCCCAAAGGTGGCAATATCTCGCTCGTCACGCAGAGCGGCGCGTATGGTATGGCTATCTTCGGCCTGGCTCAACAGCGTCGCTTACGCTTCGCCAAAATCCTCTCTCACGGGAACAAAGCTGACGTGACTGATCACGAAATACTAGACTATCTCGCGGACGACGATGAGACACATGTGCTCTGTTTATTCCTGGAATCTGTGAGCAATGGACGCGCTTTCTACGATGCATTGACCCGCGTTGCCCGACGCAAGCCTGTCGTGATTATGAAAACCGGGCGCTCAAATGCTGGCAGACGTGCTGCTGCTTCACACACCGCCGCGCTGACCAGTGAAGCTACAGCATTTGTCGCGGCAGTACGCCAGGCCGGAGCTATTTTGGCCGAAAGCGGTCTTGAGATGGTGGATATCGCCGAGGCGTTGAGCCGCCAGCCATTGCCACAGGGTCGGCGGGTCGGCATCATTACCAATTCAGGCGGGACGGGTGTAGAAATTACAGATATGTGCGAACGCTTTGGGCTACATGTGCCAGAACTATCGCCCGCAACTCAAGCGCGTATCGCGCCCTTGCTGCCAGCGTATGCCAGTCCACGTAATCCTGTGGATATTACGCCTCTGTGGGCACGTTTCCCGGAAATGTATGGAGGCAGCATCGAGGCATTATATGAGTGCGATGAGATCGACATCATTATACCCATTCTCATACAACGTTCCGCACTGATGAAAGAGAATATTGAGAGAGTACGCGCTACAGTATTGCACTACCAGCGTGAGCGAGGCATTGCTAAGCCCACATATGTATGCTGGATAATTGGCAGTGAAGGCAACGAAAATCAAGCGATGTTGCAGGAGGCCAGCATTCCCGTCTACGAATGGCCGGAGCGAACGGCGCGTACTGCCGCCGCCATTGCGAACTATGCCGCATCACGCCGTGTTGGAGGAGCACCTGGAGCTTTAGAACCACCGCCAGCAGGGGCATACGAGCAGGCAGGAGCGATTCTTGCTACTGCTCGTGCGCAAGGGCGCACTATCCTGTTGGAAAACGAGGTCAAGGCACTCATGGCTGCCTATGGTGCCAGGATACCGCGAGAAACGTTGTGTACCAGTCCAGTAGAAGCCCAGAAAGCTGCACAAGTCCCTGGCAGGCCATGCGTACTCAAGATTGTCTCACCCGATATTAGCCACAAGTCGGATGTTGCTGGTGTTCGTGTAGGGGTACTGCCAGAAGAAGCTGGTGCAGCATTTGAGGACATGCTGGCAACAGTACGCTCCAAGCAACCCACAGCGCATATTCTAGGCATAAGTATCCAGGAACTTGTCAGTGGTCAGGAGGTCATTATCGGTGGCCTACGCGATGCCGAGTTCGGGCCAATGTTGCTATTTGGGTTGGGTGGCATCTTCGTCGAAATATTGCGCGATGTCTCCTATCGGTTGATACCGACAACCACTCATGAGTTACAAGCGATGATCCAGGAGGTGCGAGGATACCCCTTATTAGAGGGAATACGTGGTCAAGCTGCTGTCGATATGGTCGCTCTCACACAAACACTACAAGCGGCGGCATGGCTACTGGACGCCTTCCCTGAGATTAGCGAGCTCGACCTCAATCCCGTTCTCGTCTCAGCAGAAGGAGCGGTAGTCGCTGATGGGCGAGCCGTGTTAGGAATATAATTGGAGAATACTATGGCAAACGAGATGTCTGTACAGGCGGTGCTAGACTCAGGAATGTGCTTTGATGTGACGACCGGCTCTGGTCATCATATACTACTTGACGCGGCTGAACATAATGGAGGACAAGATAGAGGTCCGCGTCCGATGGAAATGCTTCTGGTGGCACTAGTAAGCTGCGCAGGTATGGATATCCTCTCAATTCTCAGGAAGAAACGTCAGCATATTACGGCTTACGAAGTGCGTGTTCATGGTGAACGCACAGAAGAGCATCCAAAGGTGTTCGTTGAGATCACAGTAGAACATATCTTTACTGGTCATGCTATTCAAGCAGAAGGGGTGAAACGCGCCATTGAATTAACGGAAGAACGCTACTGTGGCGCGAGCGCAATGCTGGACAAAACCGCGAAACTGACACATACTTTTCGTATCATCGAGGAGTAAAGGAGACTCGTGTTCATCGAGGAACATACGTTTCCCCTATTTGATATGTTAAGCCTTATCACACTGAAAGCAACAACTTAGAGAGCTTCCTTCTTGCGAGCAGCAAATCCAGTACGCCTGATCGTCTCATGTGACACACTATAATCATCTGCCACTTTGCGAAGTGGTTCTTGATTCCCAATAACCCGTCGTAGGACATTCTGCCACTCTGTCGCAGGTATACCGTGTTTAGGTTTTGCAGGGCCTAGCCGTTTTCTTGTCACTAAATGTATTTTATAACAAGCGAGAGCAGTTCCTGTTCGTTGGAAATATGTAGCACCTCAATCAACGCTTTGGCGTCTTCGATGTCGCATGGACGACCTGCAATAACCTTCATCGTTAAAAGATAATCTGAAGTGGGTAGATAAACATTCAATCCAGGATATTGTTTCCAGAGGAATCGACTATGGGCGTGTATTTCTCTCTATTGGGGTAACGGTAGGACTCATCGCTAGTTTCATCCAACTCTATCCAAGTGGAGACCTGGAAGGGCAACAGGTTACGGTCAACCAGCCCGCGAAACTAACTGCGATGGAAGGTCTCTTTCAGACGGAGAGGGGAGCAGGCATCGTCATCATCGGGCAACCTGATACAACCACAAATACACTCGATAATCCCATCATATTCCCCGATGTTTTGAGCTTTCTTACCTATCATCGATGGAAAGCAGAGGTGAGAGGACTGGACACCTTCCCTACCA
>JBBQXY010000299.1:0-3186 GCA_038209195.1 Ktedonobacterales bacterium
TACGTGACGCCTCTTTCACGCTCTATAGCCTCCTCTGTCTTGGCTTTACAGAGGAGGCCAGGGCATTTATGCAATGGCTTGATGCACGTTGTCATGAATTAAACGCGGATGGCTCGCTGCAGCCGATGTATGGCATACATGGTGAACACGAGTTGCAGGAAAAGGAACTCGATCACCTGGAGGGCTATCGGCAGAGCAATCCTGTACGCATTGGCAATGGAGCGTACACGCAAAAGCAGTTAGATATCTATGGCATGGTTATGGATGCTGTGTACATCTACAATCGCTATAGTGCTATCTCCTACGACCTCTGGCAGAATCTTGAGAACTTGCTTGGCTGGCTTATGCAACACTGACAGGAGACAGACGAAGGTATCTGGGAAGTGCGTGGTGGAGCGCAATCCTTTGTCAATTCTCGTCTGATGAGCTGGGTAGCTTTTGATAGGGGTGTGCGTCTTGCACGTCAAAGAGGATTACCGGCACCATTAGAAAAATGGATAGAGACGAGTACACACATATATCGAGAGATTATGATGAAAGGTTGGAGCGAAGAAAAGCAGCACTTTGTGCAATATTACGGCAGTGATGCAGTTGATGCAAGTTCTTTATTGATGGTAACGACGAATTTTACTGGCTCAACAGAACCGCGTATGCTTTCTACAATTCGCGCCATTCAGAAAGAACTCACCTACGGAGCACTTGTTCATCGTTACAATCCAGAAAAGGCAGCCAGCGATGGGACAAGCTCGACGCATGAGGGAACATTTGGGGCGTGCAGTTTCTGGATGGCGCAAGCACTCGCTGAGGCGGGGAAGGTTGACGAGGGACGCTTGATGCTGGAAAAGATGCTTTCATACAGCAATCACGTCGGTCTTTACGCGGAAGAGATTGGGGCTAAAGGTGAAGCACTTGGCAACTTTCCGCAGGCATTTACCCACCTGGCATTAATCACTACCTGTTACAACATAGACAAGATACTTGATGGAGGACGAAAAAGCCCACTCTAGCAGGAAGTCTGTAACCCTCTCTTATCAACTGTCGTGGTACATAGTAGTAACCTTCGTTACATGCTGCACTTCTGTGAAGGGAACATGTCGATGACTGTCTTTGCAACATTATTTGGGAAACTCGCTAAGAGTATGTCTTCTGCTAACGATGCGGGAGTCCAACTCAGGGAAAACGCCCCTGGCATTGGTGAAATGCTGGAAATGCATGTAGGCATGGTGCCTAATCCTCTTAGTACGCGGAGCAAACATTTGGAGCCGCGCATTCAGGATGCACACGTTTTTCGGAGTGTCTGCCCTTACTGTGCGGTGGGGTGTGGTCAACTGGTTTATGTCAAAGAGAATAAGGTTATCGACATCGAAGGTGATCCTGAGAGTCCCGTGAGCCAGGGATGCCTGTGTCCGAAAGGATCGGCAAGCTACCAACTGGTCGTCAATGAGAAGCGCTGGACGAAGGTGAAATACCGCGCACCCTATGCGACAGACTGGGAGGAGAAACCGCTGGATTGGGCAATGGATCGTATTGCACAACGGGTGTATGAGACGCGCGAGGCAACCTTCCAGGAAACGAATGAGCAGGGAAAACCGATTAACAACACACTTGCTATGGGTTCGCTCGGTGGCACAACACTCGACAACGAGGAAAACTACTTGATGACCAAGTTTTTTCACTCGCTAGGAATGGTTGCCATCGAAAACTAGGCCCGCATTTGACACAGTGCCTCTGTGCCGGGTCTCGGCGCAAGTTTTGGGCGCGGTGCCGCCAATACGTTCTTACAGGACTTACAAAATAGCGATTGTATTCTTATTGAAGGGAGCAACTTTGCTGAATGCCACCCTGTAGGCTTCCGCTGGGTAATGGCCGCCAAGGAGCGCGGTGCAACGATTATATCATGTTGACCCACACTTTTCGCGTACCTCGCAGATGGCAGATATCTATGCACCTATTCGTGCTGGTACCGATATCGCCTTCCTGGGCGGACTCATCAACTATATGCTGCAAAACGAACTCTACTTTCATGAGTATGTGAAGGCGTATACGAATGCAACAGCTATTGTGGGTGATGATTTTCAGGATACCGAAGACCTGGACGGTCTGTTTTCCGGTTTTCTCCCCGATCAACGTATCTATAATACCGAGAGCTGGCAGTACAAACTGAAAGAGAACAAGCAGTCAAAGGAGTCACAAAACGCTCCCAGCAAGGGTCAGAATTCTAATCATGACGAACACCAGGTTATGCCTGATGCACGGGAGGGACAAGGTATCTTACCGCATGCAACGCCGAGTGAGATAGAACATGACGAGACAATGCAGGATCCGCGTTGTGTCTTCCAGGTCGTCAAGCGGCACTATGCACGTTATACACCGGAGACCGTCGAACAGATTACTGGTGTTCCGCAGGAATTGTTCTATAAAATCGCCGAGGCACTGGCAAAAAATTCTGGTCGAGAACGCACCTCCAATATCTCATACGCAGTAGGCTGGACGCAACATACGGCTGGTGTGCAGATGATCCGTACAGCAGGCGTGCTGCAATTATTATTGGGGAACATCGGGCGTCCTGGTGGAGGCATCATGGCCTTGCGCGGTCATGCCAACATTCAAGGCTCGACCGACATTCCAACGCTGTATAATCTCCTTCCAGGCTATCTGATGATGCCGAGTGGATCGCGCGATGAGTTCGATTATCAGACCTATAGGGAACATACGTATCAGGAAGCGGGTTGGTGGTCCCACTATCCTGACTACTTCGTCAGTCTGATGAAGGCATGGTATGGTGATGCTGCTACCAAGGAGAATGACTGGGCCAACAACTATCTGCCTAAAGTTGTTGGCGACCATTCCGATCTGCAAATGTTCATCAACATGAAAGATGGGAAGATGAAGGGGTACTTCTCTATGGGCCAGAATCCAGCGGCAGGTGGCGTGAATGCAGGATTCCAGCGTGCGGCACTAGAGAAACTGGACTGGATGGTCATGCGTGACTTCTATGAAACCGAGACCGCGGCCTACTGGAAACGTCCAGGTGTTGACCCAACGAAAATCCCGACAGAGATATTCTTCTTGCCTGCCGCCACACACGTAGAGAAGGAGGGTAGCATTACCAATACCTCGCGTCTTATACAGTATCGTGAAAAGGCTGTCGAGCCGCTTCATGATGCACGTTCCGAAAACTGGTTT
>JBBQXY010000300.1:0-3129 GCA_038209195.1 Ktedonobacterales bacterium
GATCGCTGGATACTCAGTCGCCTGGCACGGCTGACCAGTGAAGTCACGCGGCTGATCGATGATTTTCAACTGGGCGAGGCAGGCCGCCAGATCAACGAATTCTTCTGGTCGGACTACTGCGACTGGTACGTGGAGATTGCCAAGGTGCAAATGCAAGGTGACGGCGAGGCGCGACAAGCCACGGCTGGTATCTTACGGGCCGTGCTCGATCAAAGCTTGCGCTTGCTGCACCCGTTCATGCCCTTTGTCACGGAGGAAGTCTGGCAGTACCTTTATCGCACGAGTGAGCCAGAGCAGCGGCCCGCCTCAGCACTGATTATTGCGCCATGGCCCCAGAGCAATAGCATGACGGCAGATGACACAGCGGAGCAGGAGTTCAGCCTGCTTCAAGAGGTGATTACGCGTATCCGCGATGCGCGCAACCAGATGAACGTGGAACCAGCACACCGCGTGTCAGTCATTATTGCGGCTGGTGCGCAAACTGACCTGCTGGAGTCCCAATCAGCCTTGATCGAGTTCCTAGCACGAACAGAGAAGCCACAAGTGTATGAGCAACTTGAGCAGAAGCCGCAACAGTCGATGAGCCTGTTAGCTGGCGCGGTCGAACTCTACTTGCCCCTGGCTGGTCTCTTGGATATTGGCAAGGAACTGGAACGTTTCGACAAGGAGATTTTGCAGGCGCAACAAGAGATCACGCGCATCCAGGGCAAGCTGGCGAACGAAGCCTTTGTGGCAAAGGCGAAACCTGAGGTAGTCGCGAAGGAGCGCGAAAAACTGGTCACTCAGGAGGAACGCATCGGCAAGCTAATGACCCGTCGCGCCGAATTGGGTGGGTAAAGTAGGAGGACAACAGTTGGGGTCAACCAGGTTCCCACGGGAACCTGGTTGACCCCAACTGTTGTCCTATTAATCTTAAATTGCCAACTCTTCTTGTTCTTCTTGGACAAGTTGCGAGAACTGCTCGTTGTAGAGTTTGGCGTAGAGGCCATCGTACTCGAGCAATTCCTGGTGGGTGCCTCGCTCCACAATTTCGCCCTTATCGACGACAAGGATGATGTCGGCTGCCAGGATCGTCGAGAGGCGGTGGGCAATCGCCAGTGTCGTGCGGTTCTTCATCAATGGCTCCAACGCTGCCTGAATGAGACGCTCTGAATGCGTATCGAGTGCGCTGGTGGCCTCATCCAGAATGAGGATACGCGGATTCTTGAGGATTACGCGCGCAATCGCCATGCGCTGTTTTTCACCGCCAGAGAGCTTGTAACCGCGTTCACCAACAATGGTGTCATAGCCATCATCGAGTTCCATAATACGATCGTGGATCGCAGCAGCTTTCGCGGCCGCTACCATCTCTTCATCTGTGGCATCAGTGCGGGCATACATCAGATTCTCGCGCACAGAGGCATGGAACAGGTAGGTCTCCTGGGTGACAACGCCGATCAATTCACCGAGCGATGAGAGGGCAATATCTTTTACATTATGCCCGTCAATTTCAATTGCACCGCTATCTACATCATAAAGCCGTGGCACGAGGTAGGTAATGGTGGTTTTTCCCGCTCCGCTGGGACCAACCAGTGCCGCCAATTGTCCAGGTTTGATCTCGAAAGAAACATCGTTGAGCGTTGGGCGTGGTGTACCATCTTCTGTGACCGCTAGCGGTGCAGGCGAGACTGGACGCTTTACGCTACCTACCTTCTCATCTACAGTGTTCAGGATAGTCGGTTCGTCACGCTCGTAGGTGAATGAGACATTTTTGAAGGCAACATCGCCGTTCACAAAGTTGGCATTGAGCTTCTGTGCATTAGGCTTATCCTGGATTTCAATCGGCAGATCGAGGTACTCGAAGATGCGATCAAACAATGCCAGCGCGCCCTGTATCTCAACTTGCACGTTAAGCAACTGCCCGATGGGGAAGAAGACCCTGCTCTGTAGCGTGGTGAAGGCCACGATACCACCCAACGTGATAGCCGCGTGCGGGTCTTGTATTATCTGATAGCCGGCGACCAGATAAATGATCGCGGGTGTCACCGAGAAAAACGTGCCGATGAACATAAAGAACCAGCGTCCAATCATCTGCTGCCGCACCTCTAAATTGGCCAACTTCTGATTCTCGGTCTCAAACTGGTTCTGCGCGTATTTCTGGCGTCCAAAGGTTTTGATCAGCAGGATGCCACTCACGGAGAGGGTTTCCTGCATCATAGACGTTAACGATGCCAGGCTCTGTTGCGTCTGCTTGCTCGTACTGCGCCGTACATTGCCGATCTTGTAGGTGATCCATAAAAAGAGCGGCAACAGACCGAGCGAGATCAGTGTCAACAAAGGGCTGATGAAAAGCATAGCGATAATGGTGCTCAATGCGGTCGAGATGTTGGAGACAACACTGGTCGCCGTATCGGTGACAACGTTTTGGACGCCGCCCACGTCGTTCGAGAGGCGCGATTGTATTTCGCCGGTGCGCGTCGAGGTGAAGAAGCGCAGGGACATACTCTGCAAATGGTTGTACAGATTATTGCGAAAGTCCCGCATGACGCGCTGACCAATCGTATTATTCAGGTAGGTCTGTCCAACCCCGATAATGCCTGTCACAATGGGGGTAACAAACATAATCGACACCAGGATAATTAACAGGTTCAGATTGCCTTTGCCAATGGCGTCATCAAAAATGTAGCGAATCAGTAACGGGTTGATTAAGCCCAAAACAGTGGTGAGGATGATCGCGATGAGTACCAGCACAACCTGATATTTATACGGCGCGAACGCCTGTGCCACACGTCGCAGTGTGCGCGCATCGGTCTTGCGCCCGCGCTTCTTCTGCTCTTCAAGATACGCGGACATACCACCGCCCATTCCATGAAATCCCATACGTAAAAACTCCTATGTAATACATGATACCTGAATATAAATTCGGTAAAAGTAAGTCACTTACACAATACAAGTATTGAATCAAATATAAAAGATAGTGGCAGAAAAAACACTGGTCATGCGGACGGTATATTATAGTGGACCCAAAAGTCAAGTCCAAAAAGGCGTCTTTGGAAAGATACTTTTCCTCCATTCAAATGATTTTCTCGGAATGGGAAGAGAAGCGTGAAAAAGACGCGTCTCTTCCATTTTTATCGTTTTTGCAGACGT
>JBBQXY010000301.1:0-3074 GCA_038209195.1 Ktedonobacterales bacterium
ACCAAGCGATGATTGAGGACACGTCCACAATCGTCTACCGCTATGTAAGTGAGGATTTGCAGTTCGCCAGTCTCAGGATCAATCTCGACGACCGCAAGATGTGTGCCCGAAGAGTAAGTCGAGTCGGGACTGCTGAAATCACGCCATGCAGACAATCCTTCGATGGGCATTTTATTGATCGGGTTGGGCGGCTCCCGTTCAATCAGGTCTGGCTGCTTCTCGACCATGCGAGCGAGTTCTCCGAGAGCAATCACGCGTGATGGAAAGCCGCGTACACTAATTTGACCATTCTCCATCACGAGATCAGCAGGTGCGGCTTCCAGCATATGAGCGGCAAGTTCTAGTGCTTTGGCCTTAACTGCTTCCGCAGCAAGGAGGACGGCAGAGCCTGCTATCTGAGTAGTCCGGCTACCATAGGTGCCGATGCTGTAGGCGGGCAAACTGCTATCGTTCATGAACACTTCAACCTGGGTGGGGGGAAGATTGAAAGTCGCGGCTGCAATCTGAGCAAATGTAGTGAAGTGTCCCTGTCCATTGTGGGAAACCCCACTCTGAACCAGAATACTGCCATCTGCCCGAATACGCACGGTCGCGGCTTCACGTGGGACGCCGCTCGCGACAGAGGTGGGAGCATCGCCAGATAATTCAATAAAGGAGGCCAAACCAATTCCTAGAAATTTGGGATTGCCTTGCTCACGATGCGAGTGCTGTTTGACTCGCCATCCCGCATAATCAGCCAGGAGCAAGGCCCGCTCAAGTGCAGCTTGGTAATTGCCACTATCATAGACAACACCCGTCACAGTTCTATACGGAAATGCATGAGATGGGATAAAATTGCGACGCCGAACTTCAGCAGGATCAAGAGCCAAATCATGGGCAATGCGATCCATCGTGCGTTCCAGGATATAGGCAGCCTCTGGTCGTCCCGCTCCCCGATAAGGAGCGGTGGTGGCTTTGTTCGTAAACACTCCAACCACCTGACTTTCTATCGCTGACACCTGGTATGGTCCAGACAGCATCGACGACACCCGTGTAGGAACCATCGCAGTAGCGAAGGTCAAAAATGCACCCAGGTCGGCAAGCGAGCGCACATACAGACCAAGCAGTTTGCCATCGTTTTGAACCGCAGCCTCAATGTAGTTGATCTGCCCACGCCCTTGCGATTGGGCTTGGAGATTCTCGTTGCGCTGCTCGATCCATTTGACGGGTCGTCCATAGTTGACCGACAGGAGTGCTGCGATAATCTCTTCACCCAGGAGGGCATTCTTCGCGCCAAAAGCTCCGCCTACAGCAGCATTGGAAACATGGATACGCTGCTTGTCAATGCCCAGGAATGAGGCCAGCGTCTCTCGCGCCCGGTAGATGGCCTGAGATGACATCCAAGCAGAGAGTTCTCCACGTTGCGAGTCGTAGTCGAAGAAGCAGGCACGCGGTTCTAGGGAGCTAGGAGCAAGGCGCTGGTTTACGAGGCGTAGACGCACAATATGGTCAGCCTGCTGAAAGGCCGAGGCAAGAGTGCCACTGTTCGTTTCATGTACAAACGCCACATTTGAGTCAAACTCTTCGTAAAGCCTTGGTGCGTCTGCGTCCAATGCTTTTTCTGGGTCTGTGACAACGGGCAGTATCTCGTAATCAATCTCAACCTGATCGCGAGCATCTTCGGCGATAGAAAGACTCTCGGCTAAAATCACCGCAACCGGATCACCAACATAACGTACACGCTCAACAGCCAGAGGACGACGCTCTGGCTTGCGAAGTCCTGGCACAGGAATGGTCATCAAGGTAGGCATGCCGTTCACCAGTTCCGCACCTGCAAAAGCGGCTATCACGCCTGGATACGCTTTCGCTGCCTCAAGTTGGATACTGGTTATCTTCGCATGAGCATATGGGCTTCGCACAACCAGCATATGCAGTGCCGCAGGGCGTCCCGGTTCTGGTCTAATGTCATCAACATAGTGAGCCTGACCGATGAGCGGTTTGTAGTCTTCACGCCGGCGCTCGAAGACATTTTGTCGTGGTTCATTCATAGCGTCTCTCCATCATCCCAAAAAGATTTATCAGCATTGGACAAAACGCATCGGGTACTGGTGAAGTGATTCGACACCCTCTGGCGTCACCCTTACCATCTCGCCCACTTGTATACCCATACGCCCATCTTCCGTGACTACATTTGGCTGGATCACGACAACCATGTTCTCACGAAACACAAATGTTTCGGGTAATCGCGTACTTGTTCGTCGCGTTCGTAAAATTGGTGGTAGATAGCCACCACCGAAACCGTGAAGCAGATCATCACAAATAGTAAAACCTGCTTGATGGATAGAGTCACTTACATCGAGTACCTCATCAGTTGTTGCCCCTGGACGAAGCACAGCAGTGATACGCTTGAATGCCTCAACCGCTACATCATACATATGCTGGTACTCAGGGGTAGGAGGTGTCCCAATGGCAAACGGTCGCAGAATCTGTCCTGCATAACCGTGATAGTGGGCACTAATCTCGGTGATAAGAACATCTCCAACTTGAAGGATGCGGTTTGACTGAAACTGGCTAGGAACACATAGACTAGGGTCACTCATCGGCGTTGTCCCCATATAGTGTATGTGGTTCTTACCGCCTACTCCCAGATATGCCCCTTCAACTATCGCCGCCAGTTCATGTTCAGTAATACCAGGACGTGCTTCTCGTTCCAGTGCCTCGATTGCAAGGTCGCTAAATTCTGCTCCCTTCCGCAAGAACGCTAACTCTTCCTCGCTCTTGATGAGGCGGAGACGCGATATCTGTGGCATAAAGTCTGTAAATTCCGCTTGTGGGAGCATGTTCCGTAGTACATCATACTGTTTATAAGAGAAAAAGCCTACAAGACCGATATGGCTCTTGTCGAGCTTTCTCTCCTGTAGATTTTCAGCAACAGCACGTATAGTATCAGGCCCTCCCCAGCGCACATCTACGATATTGGCTACTTGTCGTGCATTAGGAACATGGTTAAACATCTGGATCAACAGAGTTGGTTCGCCCTTAGCAGGAAAAACGAGACATGCCTCTCTGGACGTGATAAAGTTTGAAAGATACTG
>JBBQXY010000302.1:0-3039 GCA_038209195.1 Ktedonobacterales bacterium
TGACTGGACGAGTCGCTATGACGCTCTGATGGCGCATTATGGGATGCTGCCAACCAAAAACAACCTGCGGATTGCCCATGAAAATGGCGATGTCGAGCAATCCCATCATCAATTCAAACAGGCCGTCGATCAAGCCTTGCGTGTCCGAGCCAGTCGCGATTTTTCCACGCGCGAGGCCTACGAGCGCTTTCTCGCCGATCTCATTCGTGTTCGCAATCTCAAACGAAGTACGCGATTTGCCGAAGAACAAGAAGCGCTTCTCCCTCTTCCAACCGGTGTGCTTGCTCCTTGCCAGGAAGTACGCGTGACGGTCAGTCAATTTAGCACGATTGTCATCAGGGGAAATGTCTACTCGGTCCCTTCGCGCTTAATTGGCACCTCACTGCTGGTGCGCGTGCATGCCGAAACTGTCGAAGGCTATGTTGGCAGCACGGTAGCGTTTACCTGTCCTCGTTTGATTGGCAAACAGCAGCACCACATTGACTACCATCATGTAATCTGGTCGCTGGTTCGGAAGCCTGGTGCCTTTGCCGCCTATCGGTACCGAGAAGACTTGTTTCCCACGACGACGTTCCGTCTGGCCTATGATCGGCTGACGAGCAGTGGCATCGAGAAAGCCGATCGCGACTATGTGCGCATTTTACATCTGGCGGCAAGCATCTCGGAAAGTGAGGTGGAAATTGCGCTGACCCTCTTGTTAGAGACAAGTACGGTCCCCACCTTCGATATGGTGCGTGATCTGGTTCATCCTCCGCACTCCACTGAGATCCTGGCGCTCTCTCCTCCTCATCTGGACCTTTCACCCTATGACGAACTGATCCCATCAAGGAGAAATCATGCCTAAAACCACCAATCGATCCATCGAACTGCAAACCCTCTTAACCCAACTCAACCTTGGGGCAATGGCCGATGCCTTTGCTGAGGTTGCCCTGCGTGCGGCCAAAGAAGGATTGTCTCATGAAGCCTATCTCTATGAGCTTGCCCGTCTGGAGACCGAGCAACGGACTCAACGACGAACGGCTCGCCTCGTACGTGCTTCAGGACTCCCTGTGGAGAAAACCTTTCGAACCCTGGCGCTTTCGCGCCTTTCTCCCAGCTTACAATTACAATTGGAACGCCTCAAAAGCGCATCCTTCCTGGAAACGGCGACCAATATTATCGCCATCGGCAAGCCAGGGGTTGGAAAAAGTCATTGCATGGCTGCGGTTGGCTATGCGGTGATCGAAGCGGGGTACCCTGTGCTCTGGACACCCACGAGTACCCTGGTCCAGCGGCTTCTCGCGGCAAAACGAGACCTGCGTCTGCCACAAGAGTTGTCGAAATTGGACAAGTTTGCCTGCGTCATTCTCGACGATATCGGCTACGTCCAGCAGGATCGTGACGAAATGGAGGTGTTGTTTACGTTCCTGGCTGAGCGCTACGAACGCAAGTCCGTGATCATCACGACAAATTTGGTGTTCAGCGAATGGGAACGAATCTTCAAAAATCCGATGACGACTATGGCGGCGATTGACCGCCTCGTTCATCATTCGGTGATTCTCGATATGATGAGTGTGGAAAGTTATCGTGCTGAGGTGGCTTCCCAGCAGCATCAGTCCTCTGATCGTCCGAAGAAGCCCTCTTCGAAGCAAACCTCTCTCGCTGAGGCGACGACTCATCAGAGAGCCTCTGACACTTCTTCGATGGCACCTTCTCAAGGATCAGGGACGCATGGACGAATGAGTGAGCTTGTCCCAACGGCTGTTCTTCTTCCTGATGACGACCACGTTGAAGACTCATCTCTTGAGGCTCCGAATCGGCACGTTTAATCGACACCGATGGTCCTGTTTAATTGACTTTCATCAAAGGAGGATTTACACATGAGCCATTATGATTAGAGCGAACATGCATGGTATGAAGCACACGTTACAAGCAGAAAGGTGGGGTGATACCGACCGATACACGAACAGTCAACACTCCCACGCAAACACCTCTCTTCGCCACGGAAAGGATAGCACCTATGACCGGACAAACAGGGCAGCAGCAACCCTTAACGCGAGAAGGCCTCGCTAAGTTGTACCAATGGAATAGTTTTCCCCAATCGATCCAGGAGAAACTGTACCAGCACTACCTGACCTACACACACAACGGAGAGAGCTTACAGCGTGCCGACATACAGAGCGTCTCCGACACGCTGAGCTGGGTCTCTCAGGGTCAACCACTCGCCCGCTTTGTCGGGGACCATTTGCAGTACTTTGGCACTGAATCGACTGGAGACCTGAAGAGGCTTGCACAGGAACTCACACAACTCAAACAGGGTGAACAAGTCCCACCACAAACATAAGCTCACCATCAACCCCATTGTCGTCTCCTTGCACTGACCCCTCTTGTCGGGAGGGTTTGTAACGAGTTGAATGGAAAAGGAAAGACAACAAACATGTCTCAGCATCAACGCCCAGAGCAGCAATTCCGACAATATGCACTCCGGGATGCCGTCCCAACGGTACCCACCGAAGCTATTCCAGGAGAATCAAACTCGGCAAGTATCACTCCACCGCATAAGGGAATAAAACTACTACGAGACATCAGCCTTTTACCGGAAAATCACACGTTGGTCGTCAATATCTTTTCAAAAGGGGTTACATTAGTCAAAGGTACAGTGGGCAATTTCTCGCCCACTGTACCTTTGACGACGAGCAGCTAGCCATTGTGCTCACTCTTTTTGAGCAGTGGCCCTCCTATGTGCCCATCGAGCAGTTCTTTCCTCTTGTTCAGGTCACGCTCACAGTGCAGATTGCAGACGATCTGGAACGGGTCCGTGTGAGCGGCTACAAAGGCGAGACGGAAGACGAACACGCACTTGACCTCATCGCGCGAGAGCGTCTGCAACCCGTGCGAACCCTGATTGCGTCATGCAAGCCTAGTCTCATCACCTCCTTTGGCATCACTATCACCTCTATCCTCGATACGGGGCTAATTTTAACACGCCACAGTATGTACAAACCAACAGAGGCACAAAGTGAAATGCCGAAACAGCAATGGGAGCGCATACCGTTGAAT
>JBBQXY010000303.1:0-3028 GCA_038209195.1 Ktedonobacterales bacterium
AAAAAATCTGGCATGCGCTGGACTCCTGATGGCTTGGATGCGGTCCTCGCTTTGCGCACTTCCGTTCTCAACCAGTCCTACAACTCATTCTGGAAACTCGAATATGCTGCTTGATTGCCTACAACTTTTTCATACACCCCGCGATAACGATTTCCTTGCAATGCCTTCCCGCTCTTGTTACAATACAGCATAGGTACAAAGCAGTTTTTTGGTAGGGAGTATTATGGCATGGCATCATCTTCAACGGCACAAGAGAAGGTCTTTATTGGGCCAGGAATCAGCCCTTTTAAACGCATTGGAACAATGTTTGGCGTAATAGTCCTCACCATCCTGGTGCTCTGGATCGCTATTCACCAAGGTGCATCGGCGGTAGGCAGCACGATTGTGGCAATCGTGTTTATCTTCGGCTTTATTCTATATTTGCGTATCATTGCCCCGATACCATTTACCATTGAATTAGAGCCAGATGCGTTAATCAAACGCAGCAAGAACGGTGAAGTGATAGAGGTGCGCTGGGAAAACCTGACACGAGTGAAAGAGGAATTTTTCCCCAATGGCAAGCGCATCAGCCTCACCGCCTATCGCCAACCCACCAATCCGCAGGAGAAGGCCAAGGCTTGGGCCGTGTACCGCGACGATGTGCTAGATATTGATGCTCTAGCGAAAAACTTGCAGCAAACCATACCAGAGACATGCCAGTGGCAGAGCGAAACCGTTCACGAATAAGCCTCTGGCATCTCTCTATAGCTTTATTTTTACTTTCAGGCAGTGGCTATAGCATTCATCAGTAATTTATCTAATAGTGTTGGATTGGCCTGATCACGCTTGATGAGGCGATCAACCTGTTTTTGGGTCAAGGTTCCCGCGCTAACAGCGGGTTTTAATCCACTCTGGAGCGCAGTGCCGATAAGCGTTTGTAACTGGGTGGCAGAGACATTCTGCGCAGTGGCGATATCGCTCAATGTTTTTCCGGCCTTCAAGTCAGTGGTTAGCTGATCGGGAGTCAACTTCAAACCCTGGGCAATTTGCGTCTTTATGGCAGGTGCATACTGCTTGAGGGTTGTGTTGACCACATTCGTTTTAGTAGTCTTCGTGGTTGTCGAAGCGGTTGGGGTAGGAGTAGTTGTTGCGCTATTGTTTGCCGACGTGACTGTTGGTAGGACCACAAAAACGCCAATGCCGATAGCTAATACCACCACTACAATAGCCCCAATAATTATGTAAAGTAAACGTCTGCTCATGAGAAATTCTCCTGTATACTTTCTTTTTTCAGAAAATGTAATTTTGATAGAGTATAAGTGTTTTTTTGTAGCTTGTCACCAATCGTGGTAACAGTCCTATTGTACCTGTTAGAGATACGCAAAATGTTTAGAAAGGTTCAAGATTTGTTCAAGAGGTGCTCACTTATTTTTTGTAAGCAGCATCTCTTGCCTTAGATGAGGAAACATGGTATACTAGACTCAACATAATATGTAGGGACGCCCCTTGTGGGCGTCCGGCTAACTTCACAACCAGGAATGGCAGGCACATATGGCAGCGAAGCCCTCAACAACAACCGACATGACACCACTCACATCATCTGGGAGCATTTGCCCGCGCTACGAGCAGGCAATACAATTGCTCGGCAAACGCTGGACGGGGCTGTTGCTCTATGCCTTATTGGAAGGTCCGCGCCGTTTTTGCGAGTTAACCTCGCGCGTCGAGGGGCTTTCTGACCGTGTGCTCAGTGATCGACTGCGCGAATTGGAGGTCGAAGGTGTCATCGAACGCATCGTCTACCCACAAATCCCCGTGCGTGTCGAGTACCAACTAACCGAAAAGGGACGAGCACTCGAACCCGTCGTCCATGCTATTCAGACATGGGCAGAAAAATGGGTGGAGCTGCCAGAGACTTCTCTCCTGTAGCACACCTCCCTCCCACTTCGCGTTCATGAGCATTTGTGCTATACTTTTGCCATGGAAAATTTATGGGCACCATGGCGCATGGCCTTTATCGCGCCGAAAACACCACCACCACCGGGATGCATTTTCTGCACCCAACCTGCCGCGCAACGCGATGAAGAGTATTATATCCTCTATCGCGGTGAGCATTGCTTTATGATGCTCAATCTCTATCCCTATAGCAATGGACACCTGATGGTTGCGCCGTATCAGCATGTTGCCAGCATTGAGAAGCTGGACGCCGTCACACTCGCTGAACTGATGGCACTGGCACAACTCGCCCTACGCGCACTGCGCCTCGTCATGAAGCCCGACGGCTTCAATATGGGCATCAACGAGGGTAAGGTCGCCGGTGCTGGATTTGCTGAACATATGCACTTTCATATTGTGCCGCGTTGGCAGGGTGACACCAACTTTATGCCGGTGCTTGCCGACATCAAAGTTATGCCCGAACATCTGGACGCGGTGTACCAACACTTGAAACAAGCGCTAGCTTCAATAAAGTCGACAGAGACAACTGAGTCAACTGAAAAGAGGGAGGACTAGCATATCTCACTGCTCAAGATGAGCTTTACCCACCAGCCATCATATTATCGTCGGTGGGACGGCGATAGGTCCAATTTGGAGTAGCTGGCACACTATCATCATACTGATCTTCCTCGCTAAACGGAAAGCCGCCACTGAATTGTTGCTCGGCATTGGCCTGCTCTTCATACATAAGGGCTCGTGCAAACAGGACTTCCGCGGCTCGTGCCGCATCAAAGCTAGCTGTGCGGCTGGCTTCAGGGTCGCTGGCAAAACGCTGGAAATCCGCTGCTGTCTGGCGAATAATGTCCGGGGAGGTGATCTTGCCTGCCTTTATCTGCTCGTAGGCGTTGATAAGGACACTTTCTTTCTTCAATCTGCCAACTGTGGGCTGCCCACTAGGTTGCGCAACTGGATTGGGCATGGTGCCCATTGTGGGCGGTGGCATAAGCGGATTGGGCATTTTGATGGTTGTGGATGTCGCACCCGTTGCGTTCGTTTTTGACGCTACCTTAGTCGGCGGCTGTTGGGTCTGGAAAGTTGCTTCCTCTACCAGGTTTGC
>JBBQXY010000304.1:0-2836 GCA_038209195.1 Ktedonobacterales bacterium
CCCACCAGGACAGGCACTAGCCCCCCCATCTACCGCCGCCGCCGCCCCCTTTCCCTACACACGCCACTCCCAGCTTATTTGAAATGTATTGCCTCTGGTGAGCATCAGGTGGGGTATCAGTTCATATGAGGAAAACAAACGATGATCCATTTTTATGAATTAGCCACTTTGGCTGGCGCGGAGCGGGAGCGATTGGTGCGCCGCTCTGAGATTGAAATCGACGAATTGTCTGACCGCGTGCGCCCGATTCTACAGGAGGTGCGCCAGCGCGGTGATGAGGCTTTGATTGAGTTTAGCGAGCGTTTTGATCATGTCAAGCTGACGCCGGATCGGCTCCGCGTCACGCCGGAGGAGATTGAGCATGCCCATAAAACGCTCAATGCCAATATGCGAGCTGCCATCGAGCAAGCGATTCACAATGTTCGCACCTTTCATGAGCAGCAGATGCCGCATGAACAATGGTTTAAGCAGGTGGCACCTGGCGTGATGGCAGGTGAGAAAATCACCCCCATTAGCGATGTTGGGCTGTATGTGCCGCGCGGCAAAGGGGCCTTTCCCTCGGTGATGTACATGCTCGCCACTCCGGCAAGCATTGCGGGAGTGCCGCGCATCGTGGTCTGTACGCCGCCGGGGCCGAATGGCTATATTGATGCGGCCTCGCTGGTTGCCGCCGATCTGTGCGGTGTTCACGAGATCTATCGCGTTGGTGGTGCGCAAGCTATCGCAGCTATGGCCTATGGCACTGCCACGATTGCCAGGGTGCATAAAATTACCAGTCCGGGCGGTGGTTTTGTCTCGGCGGCAAAGCGCTTGCTGTATGGCACCGTGGATGTCGGCCTCCCAGCAGGGCCAAGCGAATCGATTATTCTGGCTGATGAGGCGGCGAATCCTGAACTGGTGGCGCGTGACATATTGATCGAGGCTGAGCATGGGCCGGACTCGTCATCCTTGCTGGTGACAGATAGCCGTGCTCTGGCAGAGGCCGTGATGGCCCTCATGCCCGCTAAGATGGCGGCCCTGCCCGAATGGCGGCAAGCTTTCTGTCGCACTGTGTTTGAAGGCGAGGGTACAGGTGGCATTGTCCTGACGGCGAATATGCAGGAAGCCGTCGCATTTGCCAATGAATATGCGCCGGAACACCTGGAAGTGCTGGTGCGCGAACCATTCGCCCTGTTGCCTGAACTGAAAAACGCCGGTGAAATCTTGCTTGGTCCTTACACGCCCTTCTGTACTGGCAACTACTGTGTTGGCACCAACGCTGTTCTACCAACCGGTGGCTTTGCCCATACGTATTCCTGCACATCCGTGTTCGATTTTCTGAAGCGGACAGGCATTGCCTATGTTACGGCAGAGGGCTACGCCTCTGTCAGCGAGACGACACGTCGCCTGGCAGAGTTCGAGGGGTTTCCCGCGCACGCCAACGCTGTGACAGAGCGACCAGTGTAGCTGCGATGATCGTCAAGACCATCAAGATTATGGTCACATCGAAGGCTACTTGTAGCGCGGAGATAGCGGTGTGGACAGTGGCGGCCTGGTGCAGGTTCGCGGCAGGTATCAGTGGTAGATCGACTGAGTCACTGACCTCAACGACGGCGTCGCTCTCTTCCAAGGCGACATAGACGCGGCGCAGTTGTGGATCGGCCTCGACTCCGTCGGGGGACTGGCCCACTTTCAAAGTACCGAGTACATCGAAGGTCTGCCCATCGATCACGGTGATGGTGGTGTTAGCAGTATTGTCTGCAAAGGAATTATCTTTTTGCCCTTCGTTGGCGACATAGATACGACCCGTCGCGGTATTGAAGGCGACGCCTTCGGGGTACGACCCGGTGGGGATGCTGGCTATTACCTTGTTGGTATTTCCGTCGATGACATCCAATTCTTGCCCGTTAGAGCAGACGACGTAGACACGCCCATTGGACTCGTCCACGCGCAAAGGCTGCACAGGCAGTGCGGCGATGGAAATAATGGCCAGGATGCGGTTCGTGTCTTCGTCATAGACGGTGATTGTATTATTGGCGATATCTCCCACGTACAGTCGCCCCAGACGACTATTGACACCGATGGCTTGGGGACGTGGCCCAATACTGAGGTTTGAGGGAATAGCTCTGAGCTGGCTCGTGGACGATGTTTGCAATGTAAAGGCGTTGACCACTCCGCTATCGCTGCTGGAAACGTAGACGCGCTGTCGTTTTGTATCGATGGCGATGCCGTTGTCACCATTGCCGATGGGGGCGGTGAGCAAAATTTTACCGCTGGCTCCGTCTAATATAGAAAGTACGCTCTTATTCTTTCTAAAGGAGGAACTGGTGGCAAAGACGCGGTGCGTGGTACTATCTACCTGGACATCCGATACGGTGTCAGCGAATGGCGTTTTCCAGCGCACATGACCGCTGATGGGGTCGAAGCCGACGACGAGACCGGGACCTTCGTAGGCGATATAGACGATGTGCGTCTGCGTATCAACGGCTATACCTTCGGGATGCCGACCAGCGTAGAGGACGCCAATGAAGGGAAAGCCAGCCGCATAGCTGGTCGAATGGCTAGCGGAGGGGAAAAAGCCCAAGGCAAGGCTGGCCAATAAAGCGGTTAGTATGATGCCACTGTGGAGGAAGTTGTCACGTTTCTTTTGCTTAGTGGGTCTTGTCGTCATAATGGTAATCCTAGTGTAATATGGATAGTTCTGTTGTATCGTATCACAGTTTGTCGTAGGCATCTATAGGCATGAAGTTAAGGGTTAGCCCCACCATGGCGACCGCAAGGGACAATACATTTCAAATAAGGATACAGCAAGCAAGCGTAGGGCGCGATTTATCGCCGCCACCGCCGATTTATCGGC
>JBBQXY010000305.1:0-2358 GCA_038209195.1 Ktedonobacterales bacterium
ATGCTTGGATCGAGCAGGTGCAAACCAGTGGCTTCGATCACCTGCGAAAAGCCCTTTCGGCCTTTGTGAATTGGAGGCAAGAAATTCTCGCCTTTTTCCAGTTTTTGCCCACGCGCATTTCTAATGGGTTTGTGGAAGGGACAAACAATCGCACCAAAGCACTCATGCGTCAAGGCTATGGCTATCGCAATCGCCACCATCTTCGCTTGCGAATTTTGTGGGGAAACGTGGCATGAATTTTGAAGCAGTTTCCCCCGGAAGGATGCAGAGCCGCGAATCACTGCCTGTTGACAAAAACGCGGATGACCTTGACGTGCCAACAGAAAGTTTCGCCGAGGCCCACAATAGTGTCTTTCTTGGTACCTCGGTCGTGAGCGGCACAGGAACAGCACTTACCATCGCGACAGGTCGCGCCACGGCCTATGGCGATATTGCCGTGCGTTTAGCCAGCCGTGCGCCGGAGACCGAGTTCCAGCGCGGCATCAAAGGTTTTGGTCAGCTTATCATGCAGACCGTTTTCTTCCTAGTGCTCTTTATTGTCCTGATAGGTGTGCTTGGTCATCATCAGCCATTCGAGACTATGCTCTTCGCCATCTCGCTGGCGGTTGGTCTCACACCTGAGTTCTTACCTATGATTACAACCGTGACCCTTGGGCGGGGTGCATTGCGCATGGCAAAACAGAAGGTCATCGTCAAGCACCTGGAATCTATCCAGAACTTTGGCAGCATCGACACGTTGTGCAGCGATAAAACTGGCACGTTAACCAGTGGCGAGACAAAGCTTGAAGGACACCTCGATCTGCAAGGGAAAGAAGCTGAGCGTGTGCTGCTTTTCGGATATTTGAATAGTCTGTACCAGACCGGCATCAAAAGTCCACTTGACGAGGCTATTTTGCAGTATGGCAAAGTCGACGCCAGTGCATATCGTAAGAGCGGCGAGATTCCGTTTGATTTTGAGCGGCGTTGCCTCTCAGTCGTCGTGCAGCACGAGAGTAAAACCCTGTTGATAATTAAAGGTGCGCCCGAAAGCGTTCTAAAAAATTGTTCCGCGTATGAAAGCAACGGTGAGCCCAAACCAATGGAGGGCGCGGGTGACGATGCGCGGACAACATACGCGAATATGTATCGGGATTTAAGCATCCAGGGGTATCGAGTGCTTGCAGTCGCCTATCGCGCTCTTCCCCAACAAGAAGTGTATCGCAAAACGGATGAGCAGGACATGGTACTGTGCGGCTTCCTGACCTTTGCCGATTCGCCCAAAGCAGATGTGGCCCAGGTACTCCAAGCACTCAAAAATGATGGCGTGCAAGTCAAAATAGTCACAGGTGACAATGAATTAGTCACGCGTCATGTCTGTGAACAGGTGGGATTAGAGAGTAGTAGAATCGTGCTGGGTAGTGAACTGGAGCATATGACCGATCCTGCGCTGGCTCAGGTCGTCGAGGAGGTCAACGTATTCGCACGCGTCTCCCCGGCGCAAAAGAACCGCATTATCCTAGCACTCAAGAGCCGCAAACATGTCGTAGGTTATATAGGCGATGGTATCAACGACGCGCCCTCGCTGCATGCCGCAGATGTTGGTATCTCGGTCTCCACGGGTGTCGATGTTGCCAAGGAAGCGGCTGATATTATCCTACTCGAACAGAGTTTGCATGTTTTGCATAATGGTATCCTGGAAGGACGCAAAGCCTTTGGCAATGTCATCAAATATCTGCTGATGGGCACCAGTTCAAACTTCGGGAATATGTTCAGTATGGCTGGGGCCTACGTCTTCCTGCCTTTCCTGCCCATGTTGCCAACGCAGATCCTGCTCAACAACTTTCTCTACGATCTGTCCCAGGTGACGATCCCAACCGATAACGTGGATGCAAGCTATATCAAAAGACCACAACACTGGGATATTGGCCTATTCCGTAATTTTATGATCATCATTGGGCCAATCAGCTCAATCTTTGACTTCTTGACTTTTTTTATTCTGTTGTGGGTCTTCCACGCAAATGCTATGCTCTTCCATACAGGCTGGTTCGTAGAATCGCTTGCCACGCAGACACTCGTCCTGTTTGTTATTCGTACCGTGGGCAATCCGTTGCGCAGTCGTCCCAGCCGCCCACTGGTGATTACAACGCTCTCGATTGTCGCTATTGGCATCTTGCTCCCGTACACCCCCCTGGCAGGTCCGCTTGGCTTCTCGCCATTGCCACTGCTCTACTACCTCTTCCTGACAGGTATGATCGTTGTCTATCTCCTCTTCGTTGAGCTGGTCAAGCGACGCTTGATGAGACGATACGCGTAATGGTAGTCACTACGGGTAGTTGACCTACTCCATCTACAACAAGAGCGCGCGCCTCAGGCTGTGTG
>JBBQXY010000306.1:0-1921 GCA_038209195.1 Ktedonobacterales bacterium
GGCTCCATTGCCTGTAGTTTTCATCCGAGAGCATGCTGCTAAGCAGCACTGTAAGCGGCTCTCCAGGAAAGAACTGCTTGAATGTCTTTAGGGTCGCTCCAGGAGTAATCCATCTTGGACCGATCCTCTGATCAGGATCAACCAAGTGAGTAAGGAGAGGAAATTGCGCTGACGGCGGCACGCTGGATACCTGTGTCGGCGTACAGATCAGTGCTCCTAAGGCGTACAGACCGTAAAAGAAGCTTTCCAATGCAGAAAGTCCCTTCACGAAGAAATCGAACAGCGCGTCGTCTTCTCGATACAGATCTTCGTCTTGTGTTGTTCCGCCAGTCCTCTGGAAGACGGTTGTGAAATCCTGCGCATGGATACCGCAGGCTCGTAGGCGGAATGCCACTGCGACCCAGCCGCTATAGAAGTGCTGGTACTCAAAGCGATGTAGCAGTTGCCAGTCATCATGGTGCTGATCAGTAATCTCAGGATAATTGGTTCGCATCGGCACAATCTCCCGCGCTCGTGCCAGTGCTCTCCGCACTACCTCAATCCAGGCTGACACGGCCAGGTCTGGAATTTCCAGATCGAGAATTGGACGTAATGACCGATTTAACATACATATACTCACCTTTGAATACTCTGGTCGTTTGTATCATACAAGGAGCAGCTTGATTATTATGGGGGCAGCGTAACATATTTCAATGTGCCTGTCGAATTACGGCTAATCTTTTGGCACAAAGGGGCCAATCATTTTGACAAATGGCAACCTCGCGCACTCTCGCGTTTCCTACAGCCTTTACACCAGACTTAATTGATGCTGCACTTCTGTGCATACGCGACATCTATCAGCCAGGCTATCAGTTTAAGAAAGTTGGTGTCTATGTAACGCATATCACGCCTCATAATGTACTGCAAGCTGACCTCTTCGGGATGTTTTCATTCGAGATGCATGAGCAAAAACAACGATTAATGCTGGTGATAGATGAGATCAATGCGTTTTGGGGACGAAATACAATCTTCTATGGGGCAAATGGACTCAAGAGAGAATGGCAGATGAAGCAGACGCGGAAGTCGCCTCACTACACGACTCTCTGGCAAGATATCGCGAAAACAACCGATACTTGAAACGTATAGAATGTTAATGGCAACATATTTCTATGTATTTTTGCTGTCTCCCCGTTTTTGCTCTATGGGAGCTTTACTCCTTTGACTTGTGTTTGGAGGAACACGTTTGCGTATAGCTAGGTGAATAAGGTGATGGTACAATGTGGGAAGAGAAGCACGTTCTGCTTGAAGGTATATAATTTTACGAATTCCTATAGTCATTTACTGTGGTGTATGCGTCCTTGGCTGGGTTATCTTATTCGCTGCTGGCGGTTTCACAAGTTCGGACCAGGGTTGACCACCATCCCCTCCCCAATTTTGACTTACCTGGGAAGGCGTTAAAGAGTCACACCACTCTTTTCAATTGTGGTGTGGATTATGTCACAACAGTGCCAAGAAACCGTTGGGCTTGCTGGCGCTGGTTTGCCAAAGCACTAGCCATAGCGACTCCGTTTACTTGCTTGGTATCGTCATAAGCGATCTCGATAGTATCCGGCAGACCGGCAACCTCGAAGAGCGTGCCGAGCGTGGCCGCGTCCTGAAGTCGCGCCTTTGACAAGAGATAGCGGCTATCGACCGCCATGCCTGGTGATACCTGAGCATCCTGTGCAACGAGCGACAAATAGACCGACAAGAGATCGCGGGCCATCGCCAGGCGTGCGCTTACCCGTCGCCGATCGATCCCATCAATCGTTGTCTTTTCCGCCCGCGAGCGGACGGCTAGCCGCTCGCGGGCAAAGGCTACGACCGGTGCAGGAATGACGTCGCCATGCTCCAACGCCTTTTTCAGCGCGTTGATGGTCCCTACATTGCCCATGCTACTGAC